>JAWCKK010000008.1:0-65287 GCA_038852105.1 Thermoplasmata archaeon | reverse complement strand
TCCTCATCCGGAGAATTGGATATTGCCTTGGAGGTCCGTCAAAGGGAAGCTTCAAGTCAGTAAGAGAATGTCAGGCGAATTTCTTCGAATCCATTGGATCAGAATGAGAAAGAAATACTCTCTACTTGTGCTCAGGCCGAAGGACCTCAGGCATTGGGTATCTACTGTTTGCAGGAAGGCCGGCTTGTCGAAAGTGGCCACAGCTTACATGCAAGGCCATGACGCTACTGACGGGGGAGCCATGAGGGACTGGTATGACAATCCAAGGCTCGAGGAGATATTCGAGGAACAAGAGGCATGCCTTCCGAAAGGACCTCTCGCTTTCGTCAGGCCTATCGAGGTCGAACTGCAATCGAAGATACCCTCGGAAGCGATCGCATTGCTCGAAGGCTATCTGGCCGGAGAGGTCAAGACTATGGATTTCATGAACGGAATCGAGGAGATCCGGAGAAAGGCCAGTATTCACATGACAACATAGATTGTTTTTATCAACGATTTTGACAATTAAAATTGATTTTCATATCTCCCGGTAGGCATCATATTGCGATTCTCTGCCGCCAAGAAGGTGATTCGAGCATGAAAAGGAACGAATTAACTATTCGCGAGACGCGCAGAGAAGATCGATTCGAACTCAGAAACATAGCGCGTCTTTCCTTCGACAACAGGGTGTACCGTTTCTTTGCACTGCAAAGCTTGCGATCTATGAGGAATATTCTTGTCGTGGGATCCGAAGGAAGGATTGTCGGCTTCATTGTCCTGAAATCAATGAGAATATTCGGCAAAGGCATCGGATACATCTACTGGCTTGCAGTCCACCCAGAATTCAGAAGAAGAGGGCTAGCATCCAGATTGATTTCTGCCGCTGAGGAGCGATTCAAGAATGAAGCGTCTAGCGAGATGTATGCCTCCGTTGAAAAAGAAAATGAGATTTCGGGATACCTTTTCATCAAGAATGGGTTTGAGATTGTCAGCAAGAAAAACCTCAGGAACGATTTCGGCTTCGCCGTCCTCCTGATATACCTGCGGTTCATGATAGCACCGCACGAGCTGATATTTCGAAAGAAGCTCGGCTGATGCTTATTGCATGATTGCAGTAGCCTTTCGGATATCACTTCAGCTTCTCGTGCAGTTTCACGACGGCCTCAACCGCTTCCTTCGCCTTGTCGACACGCTCCTGGGCCTGGGCTCTGCTCATACCAGGGCCGCTTATGCCGAGGCCTACAGGCTTATCGTATTCGACTGATAGATCAGTCAGCTTCCTGCTCGTCTGGTTCATTATCACCTGGTCATGGTCAGTCTCGCCCTCGATGACCGCTCCGAGCGCCACGACGCCGTCGATGTCCTTCTGCTTGAGCAGCTTTTTCACTGCAAGCGGCATATCGTACACTCCCGGCACGGTTATCTCCCTCACTATCTCCGCGCCGAGGAACTTTGCATGCTCGCGGGCCCTCTCCAGCATCATCATTGTTATGTCATAGTTGTACTCGCTCGCGACCACTCCTATCCTCATACCTTTTACCATTTCATCTACCTCCTCTTGCCGGTCCTACATCTTCGAATCCCTGTCTCTGACCAGTTCCGGCTAACTTGGTCAAGTCATCGGGCTTGAACAGTAGCTTGAAAGCGTTGAGCGCATGCTCCCGCGTTCTCCGTTCTGCGAGCCATGCGAGTTCTTTATCATCCTTGGCCTCGTCTTCGTGCACGAACACCTCGATAATATGCTTGTCCACCATCAGTTGAACCTCTATGAGGCCAGTCGACGCCTCGTGCGCGCACACCTTGTCGATTTCCTTCGGGCCAGGCATTCCGAGCGCCATGACGATATCGCACTGCCTCTCGACGAACAGCTTCTTGCAAGCGACAGGCAAATCTTTCACTCCTGGCACGGTATATCTCTCTATTCTGAACCCGGAGCCGAGCTTCTTCAGCTCATCGATGGCTATGCCTCCCATGTCCACCCTGGCAAAGGTAGTGTCCGCGATGCCTATCCGCTTCATTTCTTGATGCTCCCTTCTATCTTCTTTAAGTTCTCCTGAGTCGTGTTCCACTCGATGATGCGTCTGATGATTTTTCTCGTCCCATCGAGGTCGTGATCGAGATGTGGCATCCTGACGACCTTTGCGTCTATTCCGCGCTTCGCCAGTTCCTCCTTCAGCAGGTTTTCATCGAACTGCTGGTCGTATCCGAGGGCAATAATGTCCGGTCTGATCTCCTGAATGATTCTGAACATGTCATCTTCATATCCCAGTACCGCACGGTCGACCGGCTTCAATGCCTGCACGAGCTCCACGCGCATCCCCTCTGAGGTTATCGGCTCGTGCTTCATCTTTCTCGCAGTGCTGTCCCTTGCGACGACGACCACGAGCTCGTCACCCAGATCCTTAGCCTTCTCGAGGAAATGCAGGTGTCCCAGATGTATGATGTCGAATACACCGGTCGCGACCACCCTCACCATTAGCCTCACACCTCACTCGGCCAGCTCCCTGACCCTCCACGCCTCGATGATCTCCTTTCCCTCGATGAACGCCAGTTTTTTCCTTCTTGCGTATTCTTTCGCCTTCGTCTTGCTCAGAGCGCAGCCATCATCTCCCATCATCTCGCATATCGTCGCTGTCGGCGTCAAGCCTGCAAGCACCATCATCGTCGTCGAGAGCTCTGTATGACCCTGCCTTTTCAGGACGAGGTCGTCGGATGCATTAAGGAGATGAACATGCCCAGGAGATCTGAAGTTCTTCGAGAAAAGCTCGGCGGCATAGCCGTTTTCGCACGAGAAAGATAGCTTGACAATCTTGGCGAACTCGGATATGGTCAGAGCCCTATCTCTATCGGTGATACCCGTGAAGGTCTTCCTGTGGTTTATCGTCAGGCTGAAAGAGGATTTCGCGTCGTACGGGATGTCGTTCGGCTTAAGGCCGTCGATTATGGGATAAGCGCCTTTCGAGTGGCCGAGAACGTCGACCATGTAAGGTATACCAATGCATCTCCTTGCTTCGGGAGGAACCGTTACGCAGATGAGCCCGCCGGCATATTTCCGCATAGTCATGATCGTTTCGGGAGTGACGAACTCTGAGGCAATGACCATATCCGTCTCTTCCTCCCTCCCGTCCGCGTCGTAGATCAGGATAATCCTGCCCTTGCGCAGATCCTCCAAGGCCTTCAACAATTCGGACGACATTTTCCCTTCACGCGGCTTTGGAGAAAAGAATGAGATTCTATAACCCCTGACGCATCTACTTATCTTGTAGTTACCAAGCGTTTGGTAATTTTTCAAGAAAATTGCAAAACCGGAAAATCTGCTGGCTTGAGAATTCGTTGTATTTTATTTTATGAATTCATGGTTATTTTTCTCAGCGTCATGTCCTATCCCAGCGAAAATCCAGAACGATTTATTAGATATGATGCTCATTCACTCGGCCAATGTTGGATGACGTGGAAAAAATCAGGTCGATTGACAGGAACGACATGCTTGGCGCAATTTCGAAATTCTCTGATTTGGTGGAATCCGGATACAAGGCGGCGAGGGAGACCGAATTCGATTTCGACGATTGCGATGGAGGACTGGTGTTCCTTGGCCTTGGTGGCTCTGCCATAGGTGGCGACGTGGTAAGGGATTGGATCGGCGATAGAATTCCGAATGGCGTGAGGGTCGAGCGGGGCTACGGGCTATCGAGTCCTGTTGGCAAAGAATCACTTGTGGTATGTTGTAGCTATAGCGGCAACACAAGCGAGACCATTTCAATGCTCCATGAAGTCATGAAATCAAGCGACGAGAATCTCGTGCTCATATCTTCTGACGGCAAGCTCACAGAAATCGCCAAGAAGAGAAAGCTGCCGTTGATTCGTTTAGAGCCCGGCATGCCTCCAAGGGCAACTCTCGCATCTGTCGTTTCGGCACTTTCTGTGATATCTGATAATGTCGGGTGGACTCGGAAAGCATCGTCAGAAATCCTTGCCGCATCGGAATCTTGCGGGGCGTTCTTGAAGAGCTCACTGGGTTCGAAGGTGCCAGAGCCGAAGAACCTCGCGAAGCAGCTCGCACATCAGGTGCACGGATTCATACCAGTTGCCATCGCACCGAATTGCATGGAGTCCGTGGCCCGACGCTGGAAGACGCAGATGAATGAGAACGCCAAGCAGCATTGCTTCTTCGGGACATTCCCAGAGATATCTCATAATGAGATTGTCGCCTGGCAGCGAGATGCCCGTTCGGACGCGCTTATGGCAATATTTCTTGAAGGCGCGGAATTGACAAGCGATTTGCAGGAAGGCTTTGCAAGGTTCGAGGCGGTCATCAAGAAATCGGCGAGAACGATTTCGATATCTCCCATCGGGAAGAGCCGGATAGAGAATCTGCTCTGTCATGTGCTGATAGCCGATTTCACTAGCACCTATTCGGCAATCCTGTCAGGTGTTGATCCAACTCCAGTTGATGAGATAACGCGCTTCAAGAAGACCTGAGGATTGGCGATAGCCGAGCCGGGAGAGCATAAAAAGCCGCTCTCCCGATTGTTGTCCTTGTGCATCCCATCCATTTCTGGCGAATTCCTGTTCGCCTTTTCTTCCCTTTCTTGTACATGCAGTGTGGCTCGCGAGGCAGTCAGGACTACCTCCTGCTCATCTCCTGCGCCGCAGACTTCAACTTCTCTTTCGCAACCCGCTCCGATAGTACCTCGCTGACTTTCTTTCTGAGAGCGTCCCTTCCCTCAAGCAGATATTGTTTCCTTTCTTCGATCCAGTCTCTGAGCGCGAAATTCATCGCCTGCTGTACATCCGTCGCATCGCCGGCCATGACAAGATTCTCGAGATCCTCGAGCATAGTCTTCGGTATCTTCACTTTCACAATGCCAGAATTCCAAGAGTCGCCCTCGTCGTCGACGTATCTGTCCAATGCGTCTCTTATGACATCCGATATCGAACCCAGGCCCTTTCTTTCCATTATCTCTTCCAGGATCCGAACGGTCTCATCCGAGACGCGCAGGTTAAGACGTGAGGTCTTCGAGGACATGTTCTCTGACCGAGATGATGTATGTCAAATTGTATGACATTTTATTTAAAGATATCTCCGAAATTATCGCCTAGCAAATGTAAAGGGGCGCAAGGCAGGTTTTCAGAGAACGTCTCGCATCATGCTCAATCTCTCTCGGAATAGGTTTTTTAATGCATTGTCTATTGCACCCGGGCACAAGCAGATGAATGAAGACGCGAGGTTCGTGAGAAACACCGTGATTGAGCATACGAAATTCTTCTCGGAATCGCTCCCCATGATCGCATCCGAGAACATTCTCAGTCCCCTGGCCAGAGAGATGATGATAAGCGATTTCCATAGCAGATACGCGGAAGGCACTGTCGGGAAGAGATATTATGAGGGGAATAGGTTCGTCGACATGGTGGAGCAGAAGGCGATCGACCTTGCCAAGCAACTCTTCGATTGCAAGTTCGCCGATGTCAGATCGATATCGGGCACGGTCGCCAACGCCGCTGTCTATTTCGCCCTGACGAAGCCAGGAGATCTTGTTGCGACCGTTTCTCTTTCCGACGGCGGGCATATTTCGGCCGCCAGCTTCGGCGCCCTTGGGCTGCGAGGGCTCAAGACGATAAATTTTCCGTTCGATGCAAAAATAATGAACATCGATGTGGCGAAGACCAAGCGGATGCTCAAGAAGGCGAGGCCAAAGGTGGCTCTGTTCGGCATGTCAACATTCCTGTTTCCGACCCCTATCAAGGAGCTGAAGGACGTCATGAGCGATATCGGATGCTATGCGTGGTACGATGCCGCACACGTTCTCGGCCTGATAGGCGGCGGCCTGTTCCAAGACCCGTTGAAGGAGGGTGTCGAGATCATGACCGCGAGCACCCACAAGACATTCCCAGGCCCGCAACACGGGATAATCCTTGCGAATCCCCGCGATGACTCGATGGCAAGAGCGCTCGAGAGAGGCGTGTTTCCGGGGATAACTAGCAATCATCACCTTCATTCGGTGGCGGCTCTCGCAATAGCTTTGGCTGAGCACATCGAGTTCGGCAAAGAATATGCGAGGCAGACTGTCGCGAACGCAAAGGCTCTCGCTCAGGCGATGCATGAAAGGGGAATTACGGTGTTGTGCCCGGACCTAGGCTTCACGCAGAGCCATATCGTCCTCATCAACGTGGCCAAGAACGGCGGTGGCCACGAAGTCGCGGCAAGGCTCGCGAATTGCAATATCATTACGAACAAGAACCTTCTGCCTCACGACCGGAGCTCAAAGAGGCCCAGTGGCATAAGGTTGGGCACGCAGGAGCTCACGCGAATCGGCATGAAAGAGAAGGATATGGTGGACGTCGCGGAGCTGCTCAGAAGAGCCATCCTGAAGAGGGAGGACCCCAAGAAAGTCGCCAGGGACGTCCGGGAGCTGCGGAAGAACTTCACGAAGATCGAATACTGTTTCGGAGCCGGTATGCCGGCCTTCGAACACCTCAAGATACTGGGCGATTGATGTTGCCGCGCCAATAGGTCTTCATTCATCATCCTGATAATCTTGCGCAGTTTTTTATTAGCAGAATGTTCTCATCAATGGTGCGATATCGATATGAGCTCTCTGCATAGAGTCCTGAGAATCGTCATTTCAATCATCAACATAATCATCGCGACGCTGGTCATCACGAGCGTCTGGCCGTTTGCCACGGGGGAATTTTCTGTCGACCTTCCTAGGGCGACCGATATCGATTGGGGGTACTCAGGGGGCCTAGTGACGCTGTCAGCGCCCGTGACTGTCCGCAATGCCGGCTTTTACAACATCGACGATGTCATCGTGAGGACATCGGTGACCAACTCGACGAAATTCGAACTCATCAACGCAACCGAACGTTGGGGGAGAATCCCAGCCGGCTCGGTGTTCGGGGAGACCGTGAATTTCTCCATAGATTTCAACAGCCTGATGTCTTCCGGGGCGGATTGGATGGTCTTCAATCCGGATTTCTTCGAGATAGAGATCACGATATCCTGCAGGTACACCCTCGGCCTGATAGGCTTCTCGGCGGAATACAAATTGCCGTATTCTTGGGATGGCCTGATAATAGATTTCGGGTTCGGAAGGGGAGAGCTTGAATCCCCGTCTCCGGGTGTCTATCAGATCTCGCAACCGTATTATGTCTGGACAAACAGCATTCTCTCGGGATATGCAGGGGATTTCTCCCTGGATCTCAGGGTTGCGAGCTCTGGGAATCTCACGGCCTCGAGCACTGACCATATCGTGCTCGGCCGGAATTACTCCGATTCATTAGTTCTGGCGGTCTCCCAGGCTGACTATCTGTATCTGCTTTCGAACAACGAGACTTTCATCGCGACAATTACGCTCGATTTTCCTGGTTTGCCCCCGATGCAGCAAGTCAGGATCGTTAATTGGATAGCTCCAATATACTGGTGATGAGCTTGGAACAAAAGGAATCGGACGACAGGAAGAGGCGAATCGCGGCGACGATAGCCTTTTTCTCGGAGGCGGTCAGGTTCATCGTCTTGCCGCTGTTGCTACTGTACATCATCATGTCGAATTTCCCGATTCTGACCCCCGAGGCTTCGTTCCGGCGAATGGCAACCACCTTAATGATGTTCGGGGGTCTCATCGCCTTCTCGTCGTCTATGGAGGCATACTTCCCATTAGGGTCAAGACTAAAGATGATTTTCGGGATTATTTCAATAGCGACTCTCTGTGCATGGTTCTGGTTCCTGTTCTCAAAGGAGAACATCGTCATACCTTTTGGCTCGCTTGTCATCACGATTGATTTGTTCGGTCTTCTGTTGTTTATATTATTCGCTCTTGCCTTGAGGGGGTTGTTGCCAGTCGGCCAGTATCTTACGGCGAAGGATGAACAACGAAGGAAGGCCGCGAGAAAGCCTGTTCCGAAGCACATTATCAGGGGAGCCGCTCCTGCTCAGCGGGCAGTCTATATCGCCAGCATTGAATCCTCTGAAGAGCTCGAGCCACCCCCGCCGGATGATTTCACGATTGACTGCCCGTCCTGCGGTAGCAAGATATCTCCACGTGATGATATCTGCCCATTCTGCGGTACCTGGATTAGGCAGAAGTTCTGACTCGTCTTTTCTTTCTATTTATCTCTTCGAGCAGCTGACAAGCCTTGCATTTCTCGTTGACGGAGGGCTCGCCACAGGCGCACCTGTTCAATTCTATGGGAGGGAACGAAGCTCTCAATGCCTCTCGAATCGAATCGTAACTTGAGAGTATCGAGTATCTCGTGCCGGGGAAATCCTCCTCCATCTTAGCAATCATCTCCCTGTATGCGTTTCTCACCGCTTCGTGAGCATACGGGCATACGCCGTCATAGAAAGTCAGCCCCTCCACGATGCAGAACAGCAGGGATTCCTTTTCGGGGATCTTCCTGAGCGGTTGAAGCCTCGGGACGAGCCCTTCCTGGATATTCTCGTGCGGACCCATCCTTGCCAGCTTCTCGATGTCTCCTCTGAAAATATTCATGACGATGCCTTGTGCCGTATCATCGAGATTCAATCCTGTGACAAGATAATCCGCGCCGAGCTCTCTTGCGGCTTTGTTCATCAATCTTCTCCTGAAAACACCACAATAGGTGCATGTGGATTGGCTGCGGGGCAGGCGGGCGATCTCATCAAGTGTGGTCCCGAGATGTTGCGACATACTCATCTCCATAAGATTAATTCCGAGCTCCCGGCAGAACTTTCTGGCTATTGGAAGTCCTTTGTCTCTGTAGCCAGCGATGCCTTCATCGATTATTATCGCGCTATGGGTCACCTTTCTCATGGGCTTTAGGATTTCGTGCGTCAAATAGAGGGCCAGCGTACTATCCTTCCCGCCGGAGTACGCTATCGCGATATGCTCTCCGCCCCTGAGCTTCACCTGTCTTTGGAATTCGCCATAGACCCTCTTTCTCACCGATTCCGTGAAATGCTTCTTGCAGAGGTGAAGGCCGTTGTATCTCTGAAGAATGATAGCTTCCTTGTTACAATTTGAGCATCGCATGATGACCGGTCGAAGCTTATCGAACTTGAAATATCTTATGGGACAGGGCAAGCCTACAGGCATAGCTATGACCAATGGCAAGTGTTTCAGCCATACCCCTCGCTGACGGGCTGTTTCTCTGCGATATGCATGCCATCGCCGTAGCTTGCACCTCTACCGAAAGTATATCTTTACCCTTGTCGAATCCGCATATCGAGCCACCATGCAAGACATTTGGATTGAAAAATATCGGCCACGGAAGCTCTCGGAGGTCGTAGGTCAGCCCGAGGTGACCTCTAGATTGAGATCATATGTCGAATCCGGCAACCTGCCACACCTGCTGTTCGCCGGTCCGCCCGGTACTGGGAAGACAACGTGCGCGATTGCTTTGTCGCGCGAGCTTTTCGGGGATAACTGGCGGGATAATTTTCACGAACTGAACGCTTCAGATGAGAGAGGTATCGACGTGGTCAGGGGGAAGATAAAGGAGTTCGCCAGGACCTCCCCCATCGGTATGAGCGGATTCAAAATAATATTCCTAGATGAGGCTGATGCGCTCACCGCAGACGCGCAGTCGGCTCTTCGACGCACTATGGAGAGATATTCCCAGACATGCAGGTTCATATTATCATGCAACTACTCCTCGAAAATAATCGAACCGATCCAGTCGCGATGCGCCGTTTTCAGGTTCAGGCCGTTGAAGGAATCGGACATAAAGAAATTCCTATCCTTAATCGCAGGCAAGGAATCGTTGAGCGTCAAGGAGGACGGCCTGGACGCGCTCGTCCACGTCTCTCAAGGTGATTTGAGAAAGGCCATAAATTCTCTTCAGGTCGCGGCGAGCCTTTCCAAGAAGATAGATTCCGATGCTGTGTACCAGGCCGCGAGCATTGCCAGACCTGAAATGGTGAAAACGCTAATCGAGACCTCCCTGAGAGGCGATTTCATGAAGGCGAGAAACATACTTGATGACCTCCTGATTTCTCAGGGGCTGTCTGGAGAAGATGTCATACGGCAGATTCACAAATCGCTTATCGAAATCCCGATGAAAGACGACCTGCGCGTGAGTCTAATAGACAAGACCGGGGAGGTAGAATTCAGACTCGTCGAAGGCAGCAACGACCGCGTACAGTTGGAAGCCCTGCTAGCATATTTCTCGCTCGTGGGGAAGAAGAAGTAGCTCTTCATAGGTTATTGCAGGAGAAAGTAATCGTGAGAACCCCGATAGAAGACGGATTCCATATGCCCGCAGAGTGGGAGCCTCATTCCGGGTGCCTCATCTCCTGGCCCTGCAAGGAGGATACCTGGTGCGGGTATTATGAGAACGCTAAAAGGGCCTATCTCGAGGTCGTTAGAGCGATAAACCAATTCGAGCCAGTAATCGTCCTGGCAGATCCTGCAATAGCCAAGGAAGCGAGCAATGTTGTCGGAAAAGATGTCCAGGTGATCGAGGTCCCCCTGGATGATTCATGGATAAGAGATAACGGTCCTATCTACCTAGTCAAAGACGATGGCATTGCAATCACGCACTTCAAGTTCAATGGTTGGGGCGGGAGATTCCTGCCGTACGAAAAGGACGCTAAGGCACCCGAGCTCTTAGCCAGTATGTTTCGAATTCGAAGGTATATTGCACCCCTGGTTCTGGAAGGCGGCGGGATATGCACCGATGGCGAAGGCACCTTGCTGACGACGGAGTCGTGCACGCTCAACCCCAACAGAAATCCAGGTATGTCGAAAGAAGAAATCGAAGATATTTTGAAATCGTATCTGGGAGGCCGGAAGATACTCTGGCTCAGGCAGGGGATTCATCGGTCGATGATAGATGGGCACATCGACGGGGTCGCGGCCTTTGCGAAACCCGGGGTCGTCCTGCACGCCTCCTGCGATGATGAGAAAGATCCGAACTATGAAATAATGAGAAGAAACAAGGAACTGCTCGAGACCATGACGGATGCGAGAGGACATTCAATCGAAATTATCGATATGCCGATGCCCAGGCTAAGAGAAATCGAAGGCAACAGGATTGCTCCCTGCTATACGAACTTCTATATTGCGAACAGCGGGATAGTCGCCCCTATTTTTGGAGATAAGAACGACGGTTTAGCTTTGCAGGTGCTCAGAGAGACATTTCCCGAGCGCGAGATAGTCGGTGTCAGATGCGAGTATATCGGCATTGGTGGTGGGGAAGTGCATTGCATAACCCAACAGATACCCCGTGGCTCTCCGGTTTTCCCTTGAACATCACCGCTCAAAGATTTCTGTTAGATTGTGCCAAGGATTATATACCCCCATGCCTTCTTCAGCAGCAAGATTGGTATGGCCAGATTTCCAGAAGCGGAAGCAAGAAGACTGGTGAAGAGCGTCTGCATGAACTGCAGCGCAACAAATTCTATCAGGGCCAAGTATTGCAGGAAATGTGGCTATCCGAAGCTCAGACCGAAGAACCGCGAGAGGAGGAAGGCAGCAGGTGGTGCTGCTGGCGGCTCCGGTGGACACTGACCGATCTGCTCGATTCGCGGGTCCAGGATAGGTCAGAAATGAAAGCGACATCGCTAGGCAAATCTCAGAAGGCTGTGCTCTATGCCGACATCAGCCATCCAGAAATGACGGATGCGGAGCTATCGCGCCTCATCGGGATAAGCCCGGGCAGGATTAGTACCATCCGCAGCAATCTCGTTCACAACGGCTTCTATCGGGAGATAAAGATACCATCCCTGGATCTTCTGGGATTCGAAGGTGTAGGCTTCATCATCGTTCAGCCCAAGGATCCTCATCTCTCCGAAGATGAGAAGAAGCGACAAATGATTGATAACATTGGAAAGCATCCAAATGTGATTTTTTCTGCGGAGATCGGGGATTCGATTGTGTTAATAACCGCATTCCCCAGATTATCAATGTTAGAAGCCTTCGCAGATGAGATGTTCGAAGTTTGTTGCAGGCTGGGTGAACAGGATTGCAGAATTATTTCGGAATCTTTCCCGCTCGATTCTTCGAAGATTCACTCCTTGTGGGATTTCGGCTCGCTTTTACACGAGAGGTTCGAGCTGCACTTGCCACCTCCAAAGAAATCATATTCATATGGCAGAAGAGCGCCTCATCAGCCAATAGATTTGGAAGACCTGAAAATTCTGGACCTGATGATAAAGGCTCCCGTAGCAAACGATGCCGATCTGGCAAAGTCCGCAGGTGTGAGCCTTTCCACCTTTAGGAGAATGAAGGAGAAAATCATGGGCAGCGGACTTTGTAGAAGGGCATTCGTACCAGAGATTTCAAAATTAGGATTCGAGCTTTGCGTATTCTCACTGTTGAGGCTGAACCCATGCAGATCGCTCATCGGAGAGGTCGATCACATCAGGGGATTCGTCACCCCTTGGCCTTTCTTGATGTTCACCCGAAAGTCGATGGCATTCATAGGCCATTGTTTCACAGATTATACCGCCTATTCGAGATTCTCGTCGAGAGTTCTCTCGGAACTGAGGAAGAGCTCCATTCATCTTGATGTAATCCAGACGGTAGCAGGCTCGACTGCGAGCATGAGGCAGATCAAGCCTATCAGCTTCTCAGGAATCCTTTCCCCCCTGATTCCGACGCTATGACTGCGTGCTTATTATCATATATGAGCCGTTGTTGCAAAAGTTTTTCAAGTATGCATATTATTGTCAATCGGCTCCGGATTCAAACGGGGCAGGTCTTTAATATGAAAATCACAAATGTGATGATTTCGAAGTGGGCAAGAGCAGCCTTATTAATCGTCTTTGGCATCATATTGATGATCTACATCAATGCGGTAATCGATGAATTCTCGATGCTGTTCGGGCATAGCGGCGCCGGTGAGACATCTATGATATTGATGCTTTTGAACGCGATGTTCTGGATTATCGCGATTTGGTGCTTCGTATCCGCAGCTTTGAACATTATCACAAGCTTCCGAGAACAGAAACTGACTCTCGACGATTTGGGCGCAAAGATAGACGATTTGCAAAAGCTAATAGTGGAGCGGCAGGCCGTTGCTCAGGCGCCCCTGCAGAAACCCATTATACTAGAGCAGGCAAAAGTCGAAGTCGAGAAACCGGCAAGAGAGCCGATAGGGCCTGAGGTGCCCCCACCACCGCCGTAAGCTCAGACTTTCCTTTCCCCGTTCTTATCTTGTCCCTTGTCAGACGATTTCTTAGAATCGCATTTGATGTTCGCGCACAGGGTCCAAGGATGTCTTCCCTTTGAGATGATTTTGATTATCGGTGCACCGCAGATCTTGCAGTGCTCTCCGCTGAAAATCACCCCTCCTTTCTGCGGCAGCGGATATGTTGTCTTGCAATCCGGATATCTCTCGCATCCCAGGAATCTCTTACCGCGAGCAGAGAAAACGAGCCTCAATCTTGCCCCGCAATTGACGCACTTGCCCATGTCTGAGGCCTTCAATCTCGATTCGCATTTCGGATTGATGCACATCGGAGAGGCTTTCGGTCCCTTCTCAGGGACTCTCACCACGGGTGCTTTGCAATATGAGCAAACATTCCCCGTTGGCTCGATGTGCCCCATTGCCGGTACGGGATATGCCGTCCTGCACTCGGGATAGTTCGAGCATCCAATGAATCTCTTGCCACCCCGCATTCTTATGACTGCCAACTCGCCGGTGCCGCAGGTCGGGCATTTTCCGAGTATCTTCTGCCTGTTGAGCGCTGCCTTGATGTCGAAGGCTATTGCATCTTTGTTCGAATCGAGCACCTTGACGATGTCCTCAAGCATGGCCTGGCTCTCTTCGATTACATCTTCCTCTGTCTGCTCTCCTTTCGCTATCAGGTCCATGTCCTTCTCAAGAGTAGCGGTCATCTTCTCATCCGTGACTTCCCTCGCATGGTTCTCCAGCGCGACGATCACAGCGTTTCCGATTGGCGTCGGTCTAATCCGGCTGCCGTGGACGAATTTCCTGTCATATAGTTTCTGTAGTATCTCATGTCTCGTGCTCTTCGTACCGAGACCCCTTTTCTCCATCTCCTGGATAAGCGTACCTTGGGTGTATCTTGCGGGGGGCTTCGTCTCCCCTTCCTTTAGCTTGACATGCTTGACGTCGATAAATCCGCCCTTTGCTAAATCCGGTAGCCATTTCTCGTCGAATTTCCAGTAGATGTAGACCTTTCTCCACCCAGAATCGAGAAGATGACGACCTGTCGCCTCAAACTTCTCATCATCTATCATGATATCCGCATTTTTCTCCTCGTAGGTTGCAGGCGGATACAGGGTTGCGAGAAATCTTCTGCATACGAGCTCGTAAATCGTCCAATGGTTGCCCTTGAGCTCGTTTCTCTTCGCTCCAGATGTCGGATAAATCGGCGGATGATCTGTGGTCGTCGTGCGACCCCTCGATGGCCTTATTGTGTCCTGCGATAGTATCTCCTTCGCGTATTCCGAGAATTCAGTATGCTCAAGGTCTTTCAATATCTGTCTTAGACTCAAGGACTGCGGATAGACGGTGTTGTCCGTGCGAGGATATGAGATGTATCCATCCGTGTAGAGATCTTCTGCGATCTTCATAGCCTGCGCTGCTGAAAGTCCGAGCTTGCTAGCCTCGGCGAGGAATTGAGTTGTATTGAAAGGATGAGGAGGATAATCGATCTTCTTTTCGGAAGAAAATTCTATCACGGTCCCAGTTCTTATATGCTTGAGCTTTTCAACGATATCATGCGCCTTGTGCTTGTCCTTGAACTTGCCATTTGAATGCAATGCATGAAATATGGGGCTTTCTTTGCCGGTCTCTGTGCAATCCGCGATTATCTCCCAGAATTTCTCCGGGACGAACGATTCTATCTCTCTTTCCCTGTCGACTATCAATGCCAGAGTCGGACTCTGCACCCTGCCTACCGAGAGGAAATCCCGTCCGATCTGCCCCGATGTAATAGACAGAAATCGGGTCAGCGCCGCCCCCCACTTTAGGTCGATGACCTGTCTCGTCTCTGCCGCGGCTGCCAACTTGAAATCAACCTCTCCCGGGTTCTTGAATGCATCGAGTACCTCTGCCTTGGTGAGCGCGGAGAACTTTACCCGGGTCACTTTCTTTTTCCATCCGAGCTCTTCGAGGGTCTCGACACCGATCAGCTCGCCTTCTCGATCATAGTCGGTCGCGATGATAATCTCATCTGCATCAGCTGCAAGACGTTTGAGGGCGCTCAATATCCTCCCTGATGATGGCTCGACTGTCTTGACTGGTTCGACTGTCACAAGCTCCTTTATCGCGATGCCGTTCCAGTCGTTGAACTTCTTGGGATAATCAAGCGCAACTAGATGACCTCTGAGCCCGATGATTGAATAAGAGCCGTCCGGTCTTTCGAACTCGAAAACCTGCACTCCTTGCAGGTTTCTTCTCCGGGCCTTCCCTTCTGAGAGGATCGTGGCGATACGCATCGCCGCATGGTTTTTCTCGGAGATGATTAGCTTACGCATTCGGCGGGTTTCATTAGAGCCCGTCTATTTAACATTGCGCCAATTACATTGCACGCTTCGGCGAAGCCGTTCAATCAGCTTGGCCAGATTTTCCTTAGAATCACTGTCTTGTCCCGCTCCTTACCAAGCCCGATTGCTGACACAGGGATTCCCAGATTCTTCTCTATGCAAGAAATGAATTTCCTCAGCTCATCGGGGAGCCCGGATTTACCTCTTCTTTTCAACTTCATTAGGGCCGCGTCAGAGATTTCTCCCCAGCCTCGGAACTCAGAATATACAGGGCGCGCTCTCGATAATGCGTCTAGCGAGGCAGGGAAGACCCGTGTCTTCTTCCCGTCGATAATATAATGCGTGCAGATCTTGACCTTATCCATATCTGCGAGGATGTCTGCCTTCGTCAGCCCTATGCAATCAATGCCTGACAATCTTACAGCGTGCCCGACGACCACAAGGTCGAGCCAGCCACATCTCCTCATTCTCCCCGTCGTTGTTCCGAATTCGGAGCCTGCCTTTGCGAGTTTCATGCTCTCTTCCTCGGGCAGCTCCGTCGGGAAGGGTCCCGCTCCGACCCTGGTCGTGTACGCCTTGGCAATGCCGAGTATTGCATCAATTCTACCGGGAGGAAAGCCGGAACCGGTCGCAATGTTTCCCGCAATCGTGTTCGATGCGGTCACATATGGGTACGTCCCATAATCGATGTCGAGAAGCGCTCCCTGCGCTCCCTCGAACAATATCCTGCTATCCCTCTTCGCCAACTCCTCGAGTATGATCGAGGTGTCAGTGATATATGGTTTCAGACGCTCTCCGTAGCGCATGTATTCCTTGACAATTCGTTCCAAGTCCAGTTGCTCAGGGATTTCATAAGCCCGCAAAATCCGATTTTTCATGTCAACAATAAAGGACAATCTATCCCTCAGAGCCTTCTCGTCAATCAAATCGATCATCCTTATCCCAAGACGCGCGACCTTGTCAGAATAACATGGACCGATGCCTCGTCCCGTAGTGCCTACCTGTTTTCCCGCCCTAAGCTTCTCTTCGGCACCGTCAAGAAGTAGATGATACGGCATTATCACGTTCGCGCGGTCGCTTATCCTCAACCCAGAGGTGTCTATGCCCCTCTTATTCAGGTGTTCGATCTCCTCTATCAACACGTGGGGGTTGACAATGACTCCGTTGCCGATTATCGCGAGCTTGCCCTTTCTAAGAATGCCTGATGGCAGGAGATGAAGCTTGAACTCCTCCGTTTCGACCTTCACCGTATGGCCCGCGTTGTCTCCTCCCTGGAACCTCACAATTGCTTTTGCGGGCTCCGCAAGGAAGTCCACAAGCTTACCCTTGCCCTCGTCGCCCCATTGAGTTCCCAGCACTGCTAGTGTCGGCATGGATATCAACCACGCCATCTGTGGAGGGATATATCAAGGGTTCGGAAAGTCCCTCTCGAATCAATGGAACATCTTCGAGATATCTTCCACGCTTCCATCGGTCGAAAAAGTTTTCGGGCCGTAATGAGTTCTTGTAGCGAATCCGATTTCGTTCAATCTCGAGAGCAATGCAGACATCGATATCGGATTCTTCTTGAGCTTTCTTGAAAACTCGTCGACGTTGAAGAACGGTCGATTTATCTTCGTTTCCGAAACCAGGCTTTCCTTGAGATCGATGATTCTATCCACGGTTCTAAGCTTCGGCGGGATTCTAAGTTCGCTCAATATCTGGGGATCGGTCGTCCTGTCTATCCAAATTGGACCTATGCTTTTCTCGCCTCCATCGAAAGAATATGTCCTATCGAGGGTTATTGGATCGAAGCGACAGTAACCCAGCTTTTTGATTGTCTTGTCAGCCTCTTGAGCCCCTTTGATAATTCTAATGAACGTTCTCACATAATGATCGGCATAGAACGAGGCTATCGGTGATATTCCCACCTCGATTTTGGCGGCCTCTTTCGCGATGAAACCGATGAGGTTCCTCACACCTATCTCGTGTGCGAAGGGTGTTCGATATGCCATGGTTCCGTACTTCCTCAAGCACGCATTTTGAAAAATACCCGATATCGTACCAGTATCCGTAGCAGTCACGCACAAAACGCCATTATTCCGTACGGCGCGAATCGCCAAGGGAAAAAAATGAACAGGCGTACCATAAGGATCGATGTCGACGCAATCGTACGAGCAGGTCAGCAATAATTGTCTCAAATCTGATTCGGTTACCGTCGCATCATCGATTCCGTTCAATTCTATATTCTTTCTGATTAGCTCGACCGCTTTCGGATTAGAATCGTTCAAATGCAGTCGAATCCGTTTGTCGCACTCACGAGCCATTCTGATACCTCTTGACCCTGTAGCGGCAAGGCCATCGAGAAACGAATCTCCGTTCTTCAAGACGTTCGACAATAGTGCGACGCTAAAATCTCTGCTGAATTCCATCTGCGGATTGTAGAACACTGGCATGCTGGCCGAGGAGGGCCCCGAGGAGCGATGATCCGCAGGCACAATAAGTCTCGTCATGCCCTCCGTGACGATTGTGAGCGAGAAATCAAGCGTCACACATATTCGCCTTTCATCAGCTTGATTATCTTGTATGGAAGAAGGTTTCGGTTTATCGGCGTGACCTCTAAAATTCTCACATCGTCCCGTCTTCTTATATCCTGAAGCAGCGGGTTCCTAGATTTCTTGTGCAGGGTTAGAATCATCGGCTTGTCAGTCTCCATGGCATCCTTGACGGCTTTGACGAAGCTGTCGCTTTCGACTTCCATCTTTCCGACTTCGTCCACGATTATGACGTCGGCTTCCTTGCACGCGCATCTCAGGGCCTCGACCCCGATGGTATCAAGAGTTGAAAGGTCCACGCCGTATTTCCCGACCATGAACTTCGACTTCACGCTGACGTGTGCAAGGACCGCCTTGTTTTTCGAATTCCAATCCATGACATAGAATCCGACTCGGCGGTTCTTTTCCACGATTGGCTCGGTTATCATTCCGCCGACTTTGTAATTCTCGGCTTCGAGCATCTCGACGACTTTTTTCAAGGCTTGAGTCTTTCCCGACCCCGGGAGACCGGTAATCCCTATTTTAACGCTTTTTGGCATATGTCAAACATCTCCCGCGAAGCATGGCCGGTGGAAAGGAATGCTGAGGGGTATTGTCTTATTGCTATAATTTTGTTTTCCATTTCACTTTGATTGTGACTGATGGGATGGATCCTGACAATCATATTGCAGCCAGATGTCAAGACATATATTAATCCGAGAATATCAGCGGCCTGTCTTTTCTACCTTCTCGATGAACATCAGGGGGTAATCCATTTCTTTGACATATTTCATCCCAGCGGTCACCCTGATCCCCTCGTAGTTTATGACCAGCCTGACAGATAGCATGTTGGGAGTCAACGATACGTAATCGTATTCGCTCTTTTTAGATTTCAATCCCTTTCGGGAAATGCGCACTATCGCATCTTCGACGAACGGCTGTATCTTCGTGCCTTCGGCAATGGCCTTCTCGAGAAGCTCGACGTTATCACGGCTCATCGGGGTTCCCACAAATTGATGGTATATGGTACCCAATTTTATTCCGGCTTCGAAAGTCGCCCTCTCGGAATTAGAGCATTTGAAATATGTCTTTGCCAGTCTTTCCCTGTCTGCCCTCATATCAGAACCCTCCCTTCCCTTGCCGGGGAATCAGGGCTCTGGGATTTAATAATGACGGCATTCCGCCGTCATCTCAATATCAATTTTGCATCCACGGCACGGACAGAATCTTCAGTAAGGAAGACCGGATTGAGGTCCATCTGGTCGATTATATCGGAGTTCTTTTCTGCGAACTCGGATGTTTTCAGAATCACTTCGATGAGCTTCTCCCTATCGACCTTCACCTTTCTTGCGCCTTCTAGAATTGGAGCAGCCTTGATTTCTGAGATCATCTCTTCCACATCGGCTCTTCCTATGGGGACGACCCTGAAGGTCACATCCTTGTAGACCTCCGTGTAGATTCCGCCGACTCCGAACATCAAGGTAAGTCCGAACGTAGCATCGTTTATCAGACCAATAATAACCTCAACGATGCCCTTGTACATAGGTTCGACCAGCATCCCTTCTCCTGGGAATCTCTTTTTCATATCTTCGAAGGCCTTCGAGAGCTCTTCCCTCGTCTGGATATTGAGCACAACCCCTCCCACATCTGTCTTGTGCAGGATTCTTGGAGAGCAAATCTTGAGCGCCACCGGGAATCGCAGGCTTGAAAAATCTATCTCTGAGAATTGATTGAAGAATTGGAAATCGGTCGTCGGTATGCCGACGTCTCTCAGCAGTTGCTTCACCTCGTTTTCAGCAAGATGCTTCCTGCCCTCCGCAAGGGCTTTCTCGATTATCTTGTTCATTGCCTATCACCCGGCTTGCATTTTCCCGCTATTTCTCTGGCCAACTCTCTTCCCCTTTCGAGGGCTTTCTTGTTGAGCTCATGGGTTGGTTTCGGCACCATTTCGAGCACCGCCTTTTGAAGCGCGTCCCAGGAAACCGCCCCTGTTATCTCCTGGAAGGCTCCGAGCATTACCATGTTTGCGACTACCCTCGTGCCCAGCTCTTCCTCTGCGACCTTGGTCGCGGGGATTCGGAAATTCCTGCAGGAAGGGTTCTCCCTCACGAGATCGCTATCCAAAATCATCAGGCCATCGGTATTGAACTCATCCGAATATTTTCTATAGGCCTGTTCGGACATCACGACAAGAATATCCGGTTTCTCTATGAACGGGTAGTGAATCTCCTCATCGGAAATCTTCACATCGCACCTCGAATGTCCTCCCCTGGCGGACGGGCCATATGATTGAGTCTGTGTTGCGAATCTCGTGCGTTCTCCATTTGCGTCTTTTATGACATCATAGAGGGCGGCGGCACGTGCGACTGCTATTCCCATGAGAATTATCCCCTGGCCGCCAAAGCCTGCGAACCTGATATCAGTCACTCTTTCTATCTCCCGATTTTTTCCGCCGTTCTTCGATTATCTGCATCAATGATGCCCGGTTTCTATCCGCGAATTCTCCTATGGTGATCAGTCCTTTCGTGTTGACATCCATGTGATCAAGTTCATATGTCTTCAGCTTCTCGCGCCTGACGGAGACGCTCTTGAGCCATTCCATCATCTTTTCCGGTTCTCCCATTCTGTTCCTCCGGCCAAAACCGGTCGGGCAACCAGAAACGACTTCGACAAAGCTGAAACCTTCCTTCTTCAAGGCCTTCTCGAATCCCTTGACGAGCTCATGGACATGGACCACGGTCCATCTTGCGGAGTAGTTTGCGCCTGCTGCCGCTGCCAGTTCCGCGAGGTCGAAAGGATATTCAGGATTCCCCTCGGGAGTGGTGGTGGATATCAGTCCATGGGGGGTGGTCGTTGATACCTGTCCGCCAGTCATTCCGTATGTGTTGTTGTTTATGCAGATAACCGTTAGGTCAACATTCCTGCGACATCCGTTTATCAGATGATTCCCGCCTATCGCTCCTATATCGCCGTCCCCTGCGAAAATCACCACTTTCAGTTTAGGATTTGCGAGCTTCAATCCTGTCGCGAAAGGGATCGCTCGACCGTGCGTCGTGTGAAGCATATCCCCGTTGATGTACATAGGTATCCGTGACGAGCACCCGATGCCTCCGACGAATACAGTGTCCTGCAAGTTGAGATCCGCATTATTGAAAGCTCTGAAGAAGCAATTCATCACGATGCCGTTCCCGCAGCCCGGACAGAATACGTGAGGCCATCTATCTAGCCTAAAGAATTCCTCGAACTTCGTTGGCATGATATCAGGCCTCCATTTTCTCGAGCATTTCCAGTATCTCATGCTTTCTCGGGGATTCGCCTCCGAGCTTAGAGAAGAACCTGACCGAGGTCTTGCCTATCGAGCTTGCAAGCCTCTGCACCATTCTCACAAGCTGCCCCATGTTCATCTCTACAACCAGTATGCGATCGGCCCTGCTCGCGACGTCGAGTATCTGATCTTCTGGCAAAGGCCAGACCGTCTTCAGTCTGAGCAATCCTATCTTGCTGTCTTTCAGTGCTATCTCCTTCGCAGCCAAGGCGGAGGAGCCATACGAGATGATGAACTTCTTCGCATCGGGATTGATAATCTCAACCTTGCAGATGTCTTTCTGGTTCTGCAATATTTTATTGTTGATCCTCCTGACCAGGCTCTCCTGAATGGCAGTGTCCTCAGGAGCGATGTATCCGCGCTCATCATGCGTCATCCCGGTAACGAAGACCCTGTGGCCGTGTCCGAAGGTCTTGAACGGCGGCACGAGTTCGTCCGGCACAGTCCAGGCCGGACCTCTATTGACATCACATGCCTCCTTTCTGTTGATTATTTCTGGCTTTTGGGGGATGAGCAGCCGGCCTCGCATATGTGCTATCTCTGCGTCAGAAAGGAGGATGGCCGGAACCCGGTATTTCTCCGAGTAATTGAACGCGTCAATCGTAAGATCATACGATTCTTGTACGGACGACGGGGCGAAGCAAATCACTTGGTAATCTCCGTGAGAACCCCATTTCGTCTGCATCAGATCAGCCTGGCTCGCCATCGTCGGTTGTCCGGTAGAAGGGCCGCCCCTCATGACATTGACTATGACAATCGGGGTTTCCGTCATTGCGGCATAGCCTATACCCTCCTGCATCAATGAGAATCCTGGACCAGAGGTCGCAGTCATCGCCTTGACACCTCCCCAAGACGCTCCGCAAATGGCCGAGATGCACGCGAGTTCATCCTCCATTTGAAGGAATTGCCCGCCAATCTTTGGCAACTTTTCCGCGAGCCCCTCAGCGATTTCGGTCGAAGGGGTGATAGGGTAGCCCGCGAAGAATTTCACTCCTGCGGCTATGGCTGCTTCGACAGTCGCCTCGTTTCCCTGCAGGAACCCTACCTTAGACTGAGAGTCGGTCACGACCGCTATCCTCCGGGACCCATTTTATCGCCTGCTCCGGGCAGCTGAGAACGCAGAGCTCGCAGAGCATTTTTCCTGTTCTTTCATGATTGAAGCAATTCTCGGGCGACGACACGCTTGGCACGAAATATCCTTGTTCCGAGAGGTTCCTGCTCCTTGAATAGACTCCCTTGGGACACACATAGATGCAGATGTTGCATCCCTTGCAGTAGGCAGGATTTATCTCAGTTTTCATGCTCAGGACCAGGGAATATGAGCATTGGGTCAATATTTCAACGTTTTGAAGATAAAACTCGGCCTTTCAGTATTGTCAATAGTATAATTATGTATCAATGATTTTTTTCATCGAAGGCGCTGGATGTGCATTTAGCGATTGCGGAATTCATATTGAGCAGCTTCTCTTATGCTCCAAAAAGGTTAATAATCCCTTAAGGATGACATTGAATTCGCTAGCGGGGCAGAGAGCGGAAGCATGCCTATACAGGCTGAAGTCAAGAACTGGAAAAAGAAACGCAATGCTGTTATTCTGGCGCATAACTATCAAAGACCAGAAGTTCAGGACATTGCAGACGCACTCGGGGATTCGCTCGCTCTTTCTATGAAAGCCACGCAGACAGACGCAGACATAATAGTCTTCTGTGGCGTTGATTTCATGGCTGAGTCCGCCAAGGTGCTCAATCCAGAGAAGAAGGTGCTTCATCCCAATCTCGCGGCGAAATGCCCAATGGCTGCCATGATAGATGTCGAGGGCTTGCGAGAGCTGAAGCAGGAGCATCGCGATGCAATAGTCGTAGGATATGTGAACACGAGCGCAGAATGCAAGACGGAAATCGATATCTGTTGCACCTCATCGAACGCCGTAAAGATAGTGAAAAAGATCCCGGAGAAGAAAATCATCTTCGTTCCTGATTCCAACCTTGGGCTGTATGTCCAGAGATTCATTAAAGACAAGGAAATAATCTTCTATCCAGGCTACTGTCCGACGCATGTCGAAATAAGGAAAGAAGACCTGCTTGCGCTGAAGCAGCAATACCCAGAGGCCGAATTGATGGTGCATCCAGAATGTACGCCCGATGTGGTGGACATCGCAGACGTCACTCTATCGACCGAGGGCATGGTCAGGCATGTCAAGGAATCTCAGAAGAAAAGCTTCATCGTAGGAACGGAAAGAAACATGGTGTATAGGCTCAGGAAGGAGATCCCGAATAAGCAGTACATTGAGGTCCCTGCGGCAATCTGTCCGAACATGCGGGAAATATCTCTCCAAGATGTCCTGTACAGCCTGCAGAATCTCGAGCCAGAAGTGATGCTAAGCGAGGAGACCATCAGGAAGGCGAGGATTCCCTTGGAAAGGATGGTTGAGGCGGGAAGAGGGGATTGATTCAAGTCATCTGCAGGATCGAGTTCACGAGGAATAAAATTCCGAAAACAATTATCAGAATTGCGCAGCCGATTCGTATGATCTCCTTGATTCTTGAGGCATAGTACTGTTTCGCCTTCTGTATCCCAAAGCTCAATCCCAATCCCCAGAAAAAGTCGCAGCTCCAATGGACCGCAGCGAAAATCGGTATCATCAATATCCCGAACTGAAGCGCCTGGGAAACAATAATCGCCCCGATCGCCACCCACCACAATACGAATCCCGGGTTTAGCGCTGTTGTCGTGATGCCCAGCACTATCGCGTTCTTCGAGAGCTTTTTTGAATCCGATTCGTCGCTGACGTATTCTTTTTCCTTAAGCATCGTTCCGCCCAGCGCCAGCAGATATGTCCCGCCAAGAAGCCCGATAGCTATCATTAATGAGCTGTTTGCAGACAGTCCTTCGCCTCCTGATATCACGATGGCAGTAATCACAGCAAGCAACGGGAACTCGATTACCGCATGCCCAACTGCAACCTTTGCTCCCGCCCACTTGTCCGAATAGCTTCTTGCAACGGTCGCCGCAGTCATCGGGCCAGGCATTAGGACTCCGCTAAGTGAAATCACGAAGACGAAGGCGAGGAACGCGAGTGCATCTATCAAATCCTATCTTGCTCCCTCTTCGGTTGAAAAGTAGGCCTTCTTACGCAATTAAGTCTATCGCATCGACAGGAACCTCGAAGAGCGTTCCTTATATATCTGCTGGCCGATTGCGGGATGCGTGATGACAAGAGGGTCAGCTGAGGCCTCGGCCAATGATGAACCCTATGAGTGCTGACGAGTGGTGCTCAATCCGTGTCGATGTCCCTTATCGGGGTCGGAATAACGGTTATCTGAGCGCCCGCAGCTTCAAACTTGTTCGCGTATCGCTTTCCCGCGAACACCTGAACGACCTGCGCATCATCTCTGAAGTAGATTCCGGTCAGAGCATCCAGGACCGCCCTTATCAGCTTGTCCAAATCGGGCCTCTTGACGTCCTCCTTAACTTTTTTCGGGAGCGTCTTTGGTCTTGGCATCAGAAAATCGACGCCGAGGAGAATTGCCTGATCCATGTCCCAATGCTTCGGGCGTTCTTTCTGCGCCTCCGTCGCTATCCTTTGTCTCCATTCCTTCAAGTTCTTGTTGGAATGGGTTATAATCGGTCTACCCGACTTGGTGACGAAGGCTCTTGTGGAACCCTGAGGAACTGGTTCGCCCATTACCTTGATTACTACTGGTTCCAAGTCCAAGTCTTTCAAAGCGCGAGATCCTCCTTTCGAATTCATAGAAATACGATCGCCGTCAATATCGCATCCAATTTAGAAACGGATAAGGGATGTCCGATTAATAAGTTTAGCCCAGGGTATCGCCCGTGATACCATCCAGACTAAGGCGTAAGCCTTAGTCTATCCCTTGGATACAGGATAGCTTCTCTGATGTTCGGCAGGTCGAGCAGCTTTTGAACGAACCTCTCAACGCCATATCCGAACCCGCCATGAGGCGGCATGCCGTATTTGAAAGCCTCAATGTAGAACCCGAATTTCGCGGGGTCGAGATTATTCTCCTCCATCTGGGCTATCAGCCTTGGCAGCCTGTGCTCTCTCTGGCCTCCTGAGACTATCTCCTGACCCCGGAAATCGAGGTCGAAATAGGTCGTGATGTCCGGGTTGTCATCTTTCCGCATAGCGTAGAACGTGCTCCGCTTGAGTTCTGTGGGGAACTCAGTGATGAAGTAGAACTCCTCGTCATAATTCTTCTTCACGGCCGAGCCGAGCGCCTTCTCCCCTTCCGTCCCGAAATCTTCTCCCAGTCTGATTTTCGCTCCTTCAGATCTGGCAAGCTCGACCGCTTCGGGATATGGGATTCTTCTGAACGGCAGCTTTGGCAATTCGATGTTCAGCCCACAACTCTCGACCAGAGGTCTGCACCGTTCCTTCAGATGCCTCAGTGTCTCGAACGTGATGCTCTGCGCGACGTCCATGACCTCCTCCGATGATTCGATGAACGACATCTCGATATCCAACGACGTGAACTCCGCGAGATGCCTGACTGTATCCGAGGCCTCGGCGCGAAACGCGGGCCCGATCTCGAACACCTTGTCGAAGCCGGCCGCCATGAGATTCTGCTTGTACAGCTGTGGGCTCTGAGCCAGATACGCCTCTCTGCCGAAATAGTCGACTTTGAAGAGAGTGGCTCCTCCCTCAGCACCAGCCGCGCCAATTTTCGGCGTTTGCACCTCGATGAATCCCATCGAACGGAGATGCGACCTTATCGCGAACAGCACCTCTGATTTTATCTCGAATATCCTCGCAATCTCGCTTTTCCTTAGGTCGATATATCTGTTATTTAGCCGAGTGTCAAGCTCCGCGCTGACCTTGTCAACGACTCCCAGCGGAAGAGGCGACTGTGCGGGCGATTCGACCGTGATCTTGGAGGGAAGTATCTCAAGACCGCGCGGAGTCTTATTTGACCTTGCTATCTTCCCGATTACTGACAATACTGATTCCCTCGGTGTCTCCGTGATCATCTTAGCAAGCTCAGGACTATCCTTCTTCTTGACAGTTATCTGAACGGTGCCGTACCTGTCGCGCAATATCCCGAAGACTATCCCGCCCAGGTTCCTGGAATCTTGGAGCCAACCGCCGATTCTGACTTCCTTTCCGTCCATTTCCGGCGAGATTTCGTTCGTCCTGCTGAACTTCATTCAAATCAACTCAAACGCACTTGGAGATGATGTCTCCGATATCATTTCTTCGCATGTTTCTGTCTCTTTTGCACCAACTCTCTCCTCTTGCCTTCGTCATACAATGCCTTTGCGGCTCTCGCAGCGCGCTGGGCGGACGGATAGACAGGAATGTTCCTCTCCTTCAACGATTGGATCACCTCTTCTATCTCAGAGCCGCCGACCCAGCATGATATTATCGGCTTATTCAAGTGCTTCTTTTCCGCCACGAGCTTAAGGACCGCTCCCGCATATTCGCGCGGTCGCGCATACCCAGCATGAACGCAAATCAAGATTACCATATCAATGTTCGGGTCCTCAAGGAGCGCGTTTCCCGCTGCCCAATATCTGAAAAACCCCGCATCTCCGATGATGTCCAAGGGGTTTCTTGGAAAGGTGATTGCGGGCAGTATCTTCGCCAGGTTCGTTTTTGTCTTCTTATCCAAATCGGGGATTGACAGCCCCATATCCTCCAGCCAGTCGGAAAGTATAACGCCGGCGCCGCCTCCGTTCGTCACGATTCCGACTGAGCTTCCCCTTGCTGGGGGCTGATATGCTAGTGCCCGGGCGCAATCGAACATCTCCTCAACGTCGAACGCCCTCTGTATCCTGACCTGCCTGAAGGCGGAATCGTAGACCTGGTCAGAACCGCTGAGCGATCCGGTATGCGTTTTTGTCGCCTCTGCACCGCTCTTGGTTCTTCCCGCCTTGATGGCGATTATCGGTTTCTTCGCTCTTCTGGCGGCGTCAAGGAATTTACGGCCGTTCCGAATGCCCTCGATATAGAGGGCGATGACGTCCGTGGCATCATCCTGATCGAGATATTCTATCAGATCCGCGTCATCCACATCGGCCTTGTTCCCGATGCTGATGATTCTCGATAGCCCGATTCTCTCCGAATTCGCATAATGTATCATACCGATGCAAAGCGCCCCGCTCTGGCTTACAAGCGCGATTCTCCCGGGGTTCGCCATACCGAAAACGAAGCTCGCATCGATGTTGTCCACCGGCGATTTGTAGCCCATCGTGTTCGGCCCTAAGACTCTAATCTTCCCCTTCTTTGCTATTTGAATTACCTCATCTTCCAGCTTCTTGCCCTCTGGGCCGATCTCGCCAAACCCGGCGCTTATTATTATCGCTCCCTTCACCTTCTTCTGAGCGCACTCTTTCATCACCTTTGCCACATAGGCAGCGGGGACGACGATGAGGGCAAGATCGATTTCATCCTTGATCGCGAGCACGCTCGGATACGCCTTCAGTCCCATGATGTCGGGCGCTTCGGGGTTCACCGGGTACACTTTACCCCTGAACCCTCCGACGAGCGTGTTCAGAAGCGTCTCGTATCCTATCTTCAAATGGCTCCGGGATGCTCCGATGACGGCAATCGTCTCAGGCTTGAATATCGGGCGTAATTCGTCGACTATCGACACTCATATCACGACCAGCGAAATGCGTCGCGTTGGACATTAGCTTTTCTGAGCATTGAGCAAGGGGATGGCAAACAATTACAAATATTCAGCACACTTTCACCTTAGCTCGGAGAGAATACAATGGCTGACAAAATTACGCTTTCTGTGATTAAGGCCGATGTCGGATCCGTGGCAGGCCACTCCTGTCCGCATCCCGCGATGGTCCAAAAGGCGAGGCTCAAGTTGGAAGAAGGAATACGGTCGAACATTATCCTCGATTATCACATCAGCCGTGCAGGGGACGATATGGAGCTCATCATGACCCACAGGCACGGCGAGAATGCTACGGCGGTCCACAAGCTCGCTTGGGACGCGTTCGTGGCGGCCGCGGATGAAGCGAAGAGGTTGAAGCTCTATGCTGCAGGTCAGGATCTTCTCGCGGATGCCTTCTCAGGCAACGTCCGTGGCCAGGGACCGGGAGCCGCGGAACTGGAATTCGAGGAGCGCAAGGCCGAGAGCGTCCTTATTTTCATGGCCGATAAGACGGAGCCGTCGGCTTATTCCCTGCCGCTCTGCAGGATTTTCATGGATCCTTTCACTACGACTGGGCTGGTTATTGACCCGAGAGCGCACATGGGGTATGATTTCGAGATAGTCGACGTCATTGACCACAAGAAGGTCGTGATGAGCTCTCCTGCAGAGATGTACGATATTCTCGCGCTCATCGGCGATACCACGCGGTATGCTATCAAGAGAGTCATCCACAAGGAACTCGGAGTCGCCGCTGTCGTTTCCACCGAGAAGTTGAACATCTCGGCCGGGAAGTATGTCGGCAAGGACGATCCGGTCATGATTGTGAGATGTCAATCCGGATTCCCGGCCGTCGGTGAGGCGTTGCAGCCGTTCGCGTTTCCCGCGCTCGTCGCTGGCTGGATGAGAGGGTCGCATTACGGGGCGTGGTTCCCGTGCTCGTCCGACGAGTCGAGCCCGACGTATTATGACGGACCACCGAGGATAGTGTGTCTCGGGATGCAGGTTTCCAACGGCATGCTCAGAGGTCTCGAGGACACATCGTCTCCGCCCGGGGTGCACGTGCCCGTAGACTTATTCGCCGGGAAGGAATGGGACTACGTAAGGGACAAAGCGATGGAAATCTCGATATACATGCGCGGCCACGGGCCGTTCATGCCAGCGATTGTGGCCCCGGAAGAGCTCGAATACACCACGCGGCCGGATGTGTTGAAGAAGCTCGAGAGCAGAATGAAGCCGATATGATTCCGAGAAAAGGTCCCGAGTGATCCGATGGAACCCATCATCGTAGTCAACCTGAAGACATATGTCGAATCCTCAGGTAAGAACGCGCTAAGCATCGCGAGAATCGCTGAGTCTGTATCGAAGGAGACCGGAAGGAAGATTATCATCGCGCCTCCGATGCCCGATATCGCACTCGTCTCTTCGGCCGTCTCGATCCCGGTGTTCGCACAGCATGTCGATAACGTCAAGCCAGGGAGCACGACGGGGTTCGTGCCTCCGGAGACGATCAAGGCTGCGGGAGCGAAAGGAACCCTGATTAACCATTCCGAACACAGGATGATACACGCCGATATAGATGAGCTGATCAACCGTTGCAAGGCGCTGTCCTTGGTCACAATCGTATGCACAAACAATATTTCCGTCAGCAAGGCGGAAGCAGTCCATGAGCCGGATTATATCGCCATCGAGCCCCCGGAGCTAATCGGAGGGGATATCTCGGTCACCGATGCGAATCCGCAGATAGTATCGGGGACTGTATCTGCGATCAGGTCGATTTCGAAAAAAGTCGGCATCCTGACCGGGGCGGGCGTCAAGACTGGAAGGGATGTCGCGAAGGCGATCGAGCTCGGCACCGATGGCGTACTGCTCGCCAGCGGGGTAGCCAAAGCGAAGGATCCCAGAGCAGTGCTCCTGGATCTCTGCTCGGGCATCAAATCCTGAAGCCTGCCTGTAATGAGAATTCCTGAGTATATCCCATCGTTGTCTGAACCGAATGATGACAATCGATAGACTCATGGCCGGAATACTTTTGATTACACTTCTCGCGAGCTCATCGATTTCTGCGGATGCGATAATTGCATACGACGACTGCGCTCACGATTTGTTATTCGTCAGGATCCAATTTGACGACATCGACGATGGCGAGTTTTTCTCAATCTGCAATGTAGGTCGGGTCGCAGTAGATCTCGCCAATTGGAGCATAACCGACGGTGAGGGCGACTTGATATTTCGAACCGGATTAGAAATAATGCCGATGAGGGAGTTGACCATTGCGAGAAGCTATTCGAGCTACCTTCGACAAAACGGTCAAGCGCCGAACTGTTCGATACTTGATAATATGGGTGATTCGTCGCTCGTTCGCTCATATGGCTCCTTCAGGCTCGCGAACGACGGAGACGAATTGATCCTGAGAGACGCACGGAAAAACATTGTGGACTGTGTATCCTTTGGGAGCAAGTCCAATACCGGTTCTCTTGGGGCTTTCTGGCACGGTGATAGCGTTCCTTCTCCCGGCAGAGGGTGCCTGTTGGTACGGCAGCGCGGCGAAAACGGGTATCTTGACACGGATTCGAAGAGCGATTGGATAGCACTACGGGTCTATCGGCCAGGACAATCGTCCTTTTATCCTCTTGAATGCGATGCCGAAATCACGGCATTGATTCTCCCGGATCATTCGAACTTGATACTCGATTTTCTCCGATCCGCAAATAAGCGCGTGAGGATATGCGCATACGAGTTTCGTTCATGGGCGATGACCCATTCTCTGATTGGCCTGATGAAAGCAGGGGTCGAAGTTGAGATACTCGTCGAAGGCTCCCCGGTCGGAGGATTGAAGGATGAATCAATCAAGCTTCTTAGCCTGCTTCATTCTCAGGGAGCCAGAATTTCTGTTATGAAATCTCCTCTTGCTGACGATGCAATCAGGAGATATTCCTATCTTCATTCGAAATATATGACGATAGACGATCGTGTCAGCATAATCCTGAGCGAGAATTTCGTCTCGGATATTTTCGATGTCGAGCTTGGAAGAGGGAATCGCGGTTGGGGCGCGGTAATGAAATCTTCTAAGGTCACATCGTATCTCAATTCTCTGTACGACTCGGATGCTTGCCTAGGTTTTTCGGATATAATTCCGTGGTCCTCTGTGATGGTGCTTCAATCAGAAGATAGGAATAAAGCCTTCGAGAATCGGTTGCCGACAAGGTTTGTGCCTCCGCCGCCAAGTGCGAAATGCCTTGTCAGAATAATGCCGTTCCCCGATGTTACGGATGTCCGCACTGGCATCGAGAAAATAATCTCCGAAGCGAGAGAATCGCTTATGGTTGAGCTATTCTATGCGGATTCCAATTGGAAAACCAGCATGAAAGGGACGATTGTGAACCCTATCTTGTCCTTGATCCTGAGCAAGATGGAATCGTTCAACGAAATCATAGTCTGTCTTGACGGGAGCTGGCTATCGAGCGAGAGCGATAGGAATACCGAGGTCCTCGACCTGTTGTCTCGGAGTGCAAATTCGAACTGCTCTGAGCGCTATTTCGGGCATCAGAATCTATCTGCGCCATTCTCCATCTTGCATAACAAGGGATTCGTAATGGATCACCGCTATTCGGTAATTTCGAGCGTGAACTGGGGTTTCGAATCGGCCTGCTCTAACAGAGAGCTTTCGGTCGTTATCGATGACAGGAAAATTGCCGATTTCTTCGAGGATTGCATCGTGAGAGATATCTTCGGGGATTCGAACGAACCCGAGTTGAGGCCGTCCTTCTCGTTTTCTGCCAACGGTGAGAGCTTGATTCTGTCGGTATCCCCAGATTCGGACGACTCAGGATTGAAGTCTCTCACCCTCAGTACCGATGACGGGCGCGCGTTCAATTGGAGCGCAGAGATGGCTCTCGGGCACCTGCCTCGCCATGTCGACATTCATGCCATCGATCTGTGGGGCAATACCGCGGACCTGCGCGTTACGCTATTCCCGAGCCAAGGCGATATCGGCGTCTTCGGGCTCGACCTCAGGATAGCAATATCAGGTGTCGCTATCATTGGGATTTCATATACCCTGATTTCATCGATCAGACACTGGCTCAAGAACAGACGAAGCAAATCATGACGCGTCCGCATGTTTCCGAACAAGTTCGAATAGCATATATCCCCATTTGCAATATCGTATTTTCCGTGCTGACTATCAGAATGTTCAATCCCGCCGACGTCCAGGAAATCGTTGCCATTACCGAAAAATCCCTCAGGGAAGCATATCCGCCGTCCTTCTTTCTGACGATATCCCAATATTGGCCCGAGGGCTTCCTCGTTGCGCAGATAGACGCGGAGATAGTTGGGTTCATTATGGGCGTGATATCCGGAATCAAGCAAGCAAGGATTCTCATGCTCGCCGTAAAGGACGGCTACAGGAGAAGCGGGATCGCATCCGCTCTGATAAGATCGTTCAAATCGTCGTGCACTCTGAAGGGGCTCGATTCAATAATTCTCGAGGTCCGCGTGAGCAATGATGCGGCAATCAACCTGTACAACAAGTTCGGGTTCAGGATAATCAATACCATGAGAGCGTATTATCGTGACGGTGAGGACGGATACAGGATGGAGACAGTGCTCCAGACCTAGGAATATCCGGTCTTATTGTCGAACTGATGCTGGTGCCAATAGAAGTATGGCGAAGATTCCTTCTGTGCCCCTGAGATATCCTTCGAGACGCCCCCGAAGTAGCTTCCGTATCTGTCTCGGATCTGCTCCTCGGCTGTGCGCGCCCGCCTGAGCGCATCCCGGATGTGCTTCGCCTCTATCAGTCTTGAGTTCTCTTGGACGGCTATGTCCCCGGCGGCGCGTATGAGCCCGCCAAGCTCCCTCAGACGCAGGGTAAGGGCATTGTCTTTCCCGTCGAACGTCTTCGCGCGTTTTCTTGCCTCCACGAGAATTTCCAGCACGGCTTCCCTGGTCGCATGCGGTATTTTTCCGTCCATCGATATCTCTTGCGCGACGAACTGAGCCATCTTCATGCGATTTATTTCCGTATCTGGCATCGTTGTTTCGACGAGGACCTCGTACCCGCCACCGGCGATTCTTGAGCGGAGCGGGCTCAGAATTTCAGGCAAGTCTTGAATGTTGCAGGCGCCCACGAAGATGAAATCGCAGGGCACGTTCTCGACCTTCACGCTGGCGCCCGCGCTCTGCGGGTTCCTGCCGGTTATCGGGAAGCGCTTCTCCTGCATTGCTGTCAATATGAATCTCTGCAGATGGCCGAGATGCGGCAGCTCATCCACGAACAGGACGCCCTGATGCGCCTCGTGTATCGCACCCGGCACGACCCTCTCGTAGGGAGCCACCCCAAGTTGCGGATGTCCTCCATACGGGTCGTGTCTTATATCCCCGAGGAGTTCCGTCTCGCTTGCTCCAGTGGCCAGCACAAACGGATTTCGGTTCAGCGGCACGAGCACTTTTTTCGGATTAAGCTTCTCGAGCTCCCGCCGCTTCTCGAGGGCAGTCTGGTCCAGGACTCTGATTTTCTCTCCAGCCCTTTCGAAAACGACGACCTCTTCCTTCCCCAATCGCTTTCTCGTCGTCGTGACCTTATCCCGTCCTCCGACCCCTCCGATGGTAACCTCGAACAGGTTTCCCAGAATGTCCGAGAACGGATTGGATGATTGCACTCTCAACGGCTGGGCCTTCGGCTTGGTGCAACTGGGACAGTAATGTTCGCGAGGAGAAGAATAGTCGCCACAGTTCGAGCATCGATATCCAAGCGCCTCCGCGACGTTCACGGGCGCCTCCTTCGGATCGATGGTCTCGCCTTCGGCAGAGCCGATAGATTCCATCTCCTTGACTACCTCGTCGGCCTTCTTCACCTCGACAGCGGGCCGTTCGGGGTTCTCGGGGTTGTGCACAATCCTGATTTCTTCGGTCGGCCTGGGAAGGTGCAGGCTCAACGCCTGAGCGATCATCGATTTCCCAGTTCCCGGGGGACCGACGAGCAATAGATGTCTTCGCTGGACAGCTGCCAAGCGCGCGAGCATTATCGCCTCGTCTTGCCCGATGACTCTGAGAAGCGGATCCCTCGGGATCTCAATCTCCGAAGTGTCCACTATCTCATCGATATGCCTGAGCTTCACGCTCTCCATGCTCGAGAGATTGCTGTCCTTCAATTCACACACCGAATATCGGGACTCATGATAGATCGTCCCGTGTCCAAACCTCGATATCCGTCGGCTGCTTCGTAATGTTGCCGAGCTTCGCGCCGACCACTTTCGATATCTTCTTGTCCGCAGCCAAATCAAGTATCCGTTGGGTGACGACGCCGTCGAATACTATTGCGGATATCTTGTTCTGAGAATCCTTGAGCTTGTTAGCGAGCTCTTTCACGGGGACCTCCTCGATGAGATTCAGATCCTCAGCCAAGAGCCTCGCTTTGGAACTCGCCCCTAATTCCAGCAACATGTTCAGAAGTTTCTCCTGGTCAGACGACAGCTTCTTGCCACGCTCAGGAGTAGTTCTCCTTTCCTCCTGCCTGTGCTCATATTCCTGTCTTGGGCGCGCTTCGGCGGGCTCCTGTTGGAAAGCAGGCTGGTCGGCAGGCTTCTGTGTCGCCAGCATCTGTGTTTCCGCTTCCGGCGCTTTCTGAGGCACCTGGATGTTGAACATGTCAACGAACTGCTCCGCGGGCATCTTGTTCCGGAGGCACTTCATGATCTGTTTCTGCGTGAGCTCCTCGACTTCCTGTCCCTTCGGTGCTCTCGCGACGAAGTCGACCTCTGCCACCTGAAGGAGCTCTCTGAGTATTAGCTCTCCGCCTCTGTCGCCGTCGACGAACGCGGTCACAACCTTGTCCTTCGCGAGCTCGGCAATGCTCTTCGGTACGCTCGTGCCCTCCACCGCAATCGCGTTCTTTATCCCGTGCTTCAGCAGGTTCAGGACGTCCGACCTGCCTTCGACGACTATTATCGCATCGGAGCCTTCTATGTTCGGTCCTGCCGGAAGCCTCTCCTTCCCGTAATGAACTATCTCTTCGACCTGAACCGATTGCCTTACCGATTCGGTGAGATCCACGCCGCTCGTGCGCGATTCCCTGATCATCTCATTCAGAAGCTGCTTCGCTCTGTCGACGATCTTGTTTCTCTTCGAAATCCTCACGTCCTCTATCTTGTCCACCGATATTCTTGCCCTGCACGGCCCGACGCGGTCTATCGTTTCGAGCGCCGAAGCCAGGATTGCGGTCTCGACCTGGTCGAGGCTCGAGGGTATGTAGACCTTTCCCTCCGACTTCCCGCGGTTCGAATTGACCTCAACCTCGATTCTTCCTATTCTGCCGCTCTTCTGAAGGTCCCTGAGGTCGAGCTCGTCTCCGAGCAATCCTTCGGTCTGCCCAAAGATTGCCCCGACGACATCCGGTTTCTCCACGATTCCATCTGCTGAAATCCTTGCATGAATCAAGTATTTCGTAGTACTGGGATCTATTTCCATTTGCTATCACCTGGTCTTATCATTCGAAAACAGTGGCTTCAAGTGAGTCTTCCGGCGGCTCCTCATGGAGCCAGCCTACCTGAGTCATCTAGCCGTCTCAACCGAGTTCAATCTCATTCACTCGATATTTCTAATGCCAGATATTCCCTTTCCAATCCATTCCGAACAGGGAAACCGGGCTTTCGAAATCTACGATTTGATGATCTTGATATTGATGAGCGCTGATCTCAGGCTTCCCCAAGACCGCTGTTTCCTACATTCATTCTAACAGATTGATGTCATATTAATCTTTTGCCTCGCATTAAAAATGCGTCGATTTCGGTATTGCTGGCTATATATACTATCCTCCGGAGATGACCGAAAGGAGCCTCAGCGAATCCCCGTCTTTCAAAGGAGCATCCTCGGGAATCGCCTTATCATTTCTTACTACTATCCAGCTATCTGGGCGGAGGTCCAATCTCTTCAGGAGCTCAAGGACGGTTGCATTATCTTTCAATGTGATTTCTCTGCGAATTTTCCCGTCAGGAAACGAACGCACTTTGACTTTCATTTGTCTTCTTTCCCGATAAGAATTACAATGATATTGAAAGCTTGTGCTCGCATTGTGATGGTTAAAGTTCGGTTTCACAATGAACAAAATGCCGGATGTGAACACTTCGCAACGAAATCAGAATTGTCCTTATTAGATTATTCCCCGGCATAAAGCTTAATTCTGATGTCTCAATCCGTAGGTATACCGTGCCGAGGTAGCTAAGCCCGGTTTAAGGCGGTAGCCTCGAGAGCTACTGGTGCTCGTCACCACGGGAGTTCAAATCTCCCCCTCGGCGCTCATCCCTGCTTCTTCCATTTGGCGAGATCTGCGAAAGCCGTCAGGGCGGCGACTGAGCCGGCGCCAACCGCGGTGACGATTTGCCTTATACCGCCTGTGACATCCCCGGCAGCGTATACCCGCGGGATGTTCGTCCGTTGCTCCCTGTCGACGACGATAAACCCTGCCTCGTCGGTTCTGATTCCTATGCCGGATGCCAACTCGGATATCGGAGTTTCGCCTACTCCGACAAAGACCGCGTCCGCTTCCATCTTCCTCTCTTTCCCGGTCAAGACGTCCTTCGTTCTAATTCCTTGGACGTATTTGTCCCCCAGTATCTCTATGACTTCCGTGTTCCAGATCACATTGATTTTTCTTGCCGCAACGGAATCCGCCAAAGCCTTTTCAGCTCTGAATTCATTTCTCCTATGCAGAATCGTGACCTTTGCGCCGATCGAGTCAAGATAGAGCGCATCGGTGAGGGCCGTGTTCCCTCCGCCGACAACGACCACGTTCTTGCCCTTGTAAAAGTACGCATCGCAGGTTGCGCAGTAGGACACGCCCTTTCCGTACAGCCTGTCCTCTCCTGGGACTCCTAGTTTCTTATGCGTGGCGCCAGTCGCTATTATTACCGCGTTTCCGAGATATTTTCCGCTGCTGGTCACGACCTCTATCTTCTTTCCGACCTTTATCTCCTTGACCTCCTCCCCTTCATGGATGTGAGTGTATTGCTTTGCGTGTTGCAGCATGAGATCCATTAGCTGCTTCCCAGGGATTCTCTGCATCCCTGGCCAGTTTTCTACAACGGGAGTGATTGCCGCCTGGCCACCAGGAACGGATTTCTCCAGCACGATGGCTTTCAGCCCGCTCCTTGCTGCGTATATCGCTGCGGTCAATCCTGCGGGTCCGGCTCCAACGATGATGAGATCGAATTCCCCTACGAACTCGTCGCGCACGGTCTCCTGTCGAGCCGGGATTTGTTGCGGTTCGAGCGTTATCAGGCCGTTGACAAACATCTCTTCAGACTGCAATCCGACCGATATTGTCTTCCCGTTTATCACTGTCTGCGGGACGGATCCGACATTGTACTTCCGCGCCAAATCGATGTTCTCAGCGGATTCGATGCACTCGGCGCTTATTAAGTCGGGGCGCTCAATTGCGCATCCGAAGGCCGTTACGACCTCTCGCGGGCAATATGGGCAAGCGGTGGTCACAAAGACCTGGATATGCCTTTTGTCCTTGAGCGCCGAGAGCGCCTTCCTCGCCTTTTCCGATAAGCCGCTCTCGTCCCTGGAAATCATGAGTATTGCTTCTATGAAGGACCTGCCCTCCTCCCCGGCTGGCGCCCCGGTGTATCTGATATTATAGTGCTCGGGGTCGAGCAATATCGTTGGAGATCTCGATACATTCATCGTCTTGGCCCGTTCATCATTTATCGAATAGAATCTGGCCAAAATTCTGGGGTCTATTTCCGAAAGCTCTTTTGCGAACCGCGTTGCGAGCTCGTTATATGGGGCGTTCACACCTTCCTTCACATAGACCTCGATGACTAATTGGCGCTTGAGCTCCTTGAAAGTCTCCGCGAGCGACTTTCGAGCATCGTCGTTCAATAATCTCGCTGGCGGGGCTTGCTTTGTTTCCAAGCGCAATCCTCCAAGATGAGATAGAGTCCCTCCGATTATATCTTTCCTTGCGCAACGGTCGTCGCACGATTTCCGACCGATGACTAATTATGCAAATTGCGAAATCCGTCCCTACAATAGCATGTCGCTTTTGAGCAGGTATGGGATAATCTATCTTTGCGCGGCGATAGGACCGCTCGCGGGCAACGCGATATTGTCGATGTTGCACGAGCTGCAGACGAGCCTGCACGCAACATTGCCAGAGATATACCTATCTATACCCGCATTCATGTTCCCATTCGCTTTCCTTCAGCTCTTCTCTGGATCGCTTTCCGATAAATGGGGAAGAAAAATCGTCCTCATATCTGGCTTGCTGATTTACGCATTCTCTTCCCTGGGAATAGCGCTTATTGACAACCTTTTCGGTTTTCTTACGCTCAGAATCGCCCAGGGTGTCGGCAACGCATTCATCGCGCCCGTCTCCCTCGCAATGCTCGGCGACATCTCGGACAAGAACAGGTACGGAGTGGCGATGGGCTTTTACGGGTCGTTCACGACCGCCGGAATCGCCATAGGCCCGTTGGTCGCGGGATTCCTGACAGAGATTGATTGGCGCCTCACCTTTTATTTGTTCTTCGCGTTAGCGTTGACGTCCTCTCTCCTCGTCATAGTCATGAAATACCCACAGGTTCGTCCGAAAGCGTTTTCGTCAGTGGTCGCGAATATGAGGCTCGCACTGAAGCACAGGATATTGATTATAGTCTCAATAATAGGCGCTCTGGGATTCTTTGCAGGCATTGGAAACATCTCGTTCTTATCGGATTATCTGAGAACGGAGCCGAGTTTGGGGTTCGGAGCTGCGGATGTGGGGCTCGTGATTTCCGTCAGCGGCTTCATGGGCATTTTCGCTTCTCCCATCGCTGGTAAGGTCACGGATAGGTGCTCACCCAGGCTGTCCACAATGCTGGGAATATCGATCGTCATCCCGTCGGTGTTTCTGACGGCCTTCGCGGGAGAGTTCTATCAGTTCCTGACGCTTTCGATATTTACCGGCTTGGGAATGTCCTTTATGTGGACGGGGCTTTTGACGCAGACGGTAGGCGAGATGCCAGCGCTAAGGGGAACTGCTTCCTCGTTGTTCAATGGCTCGCGCTTCTCCGGATACGCCATATCGCCTATCCTCCTGACGCCGATATACCTGACGGCGAGCTACTTTGGCATAGCGATGGTTTGTTCGGCAATTCTCGCGGTCGCCGGGCTCATCTCGATATTACTCCCGCAGAAAAAATGCAAGGGCAGCTCAGGCTCGATAGCGCCTTGATGCTGCGCGTATCGCATCAATTGCAATATCGATATCTTCTTTGGAGTTGAAGAAGTGAGTGGCGCTCCTGATGCAGTTCATTCTCACGGCGAGTTTGACTTTACCGAGCGCCCTTTCGATTTTGCGGGCTCTGCCCAAGGAAATTCTCCCTTTCCAGAACGAAAAAGAAAGTATCCCGGCCCTTCCCTGCGGATTTCTTGGTGTGAGGATATCCATATCCTCCGCGTCGAGCCTTTCGATGAAGTAATCTGTAAGTTCGAGGATGCGTCTCTCTATTTTCTCTAATCCGATGCCTCTGAGGAATCTGATTGATTCGGTCAGTCCGACGACCTCTATGTAATTCTCGAAGTAGTGATCGAATGCTGAGGCGCTCAGTGATGCCTTGATTCTCCTATCTACTAGGTTTCCTCCTGAGACAACCTTGCGCCAGAGAGATTTCTGTTTCCCTTTCTCAAGCCCGAACCATGAGATCATCTCAGGGTCGAGCTCTTCTCGTGCGTCTTTCGATATGTACAGGATTCCAGATCCCAGTGGGCCGCAAAGCCACTTGTATCCCCCGGCGGAGATGCCTGAGATATCGTACGAACGGACATCGACCTTTATCGCGCCGAGAGCCTGAATCGAATCAAGGAAGAGCATCGTACCGTGCCTGTTGCAGATTTCCGATAGCCTGCCGATATCCATCCTCTGCCCGTTTGAAAACTGCACAAGGCTCACTGGAAGGACTTTCGTGCGGTCATCAACGGCCTTCTCGTAGTCTTCGGCGGACAGAAGACCCTTCTTCGCCTCGACCCTTCGTATCTCGAGCCCGCGCTTCTCGGCCACCCTTACCCAGGGAATTATGTTCGCCGGGTATTCGATATTCCCTATCACAATATTGTCACCCGGCTTCCATTTCACGGCGTTCGCGAACAGGTTGATACCGTTCGTAGTGCTCGTGACGAAGGCAACCTCGTCCTTCCGTGCCCCGATGAGCCTCGATGCCTGGGTCCTGAAATCTTGTATTATCGGCCGTTCGTCGAGTATATGACGCATCTTTTCGGATTCTCGCGCGAGGATAGATTGCATGGCCTTTATCGTACATACAGGCATGGGCGCTCTTCCGGCAGACGCGAGAAAGACCAGCCCGCGGATTGCCGGAAAATTCCTTCTCACCCAAGCAGAGTGATTCCCCTGACATATCGCGGTCAAAGTTTCGCTTGACAACGGGCGTACACCGAATGCGGTATTCGGGATTAATGCACATTATGATTGTCATCGAGGCTATTCAGCGTGAAGGGATTTTATACTGGCAGCGCAATCCGACAATCGGTCAGGATGAGATGCGAAAAGGCTCTGATGCTTATTCTTGATGGGCTGCCTGACAGACCGGTCGCCGAGCTGGGAAACAAGACTCCGTTGCAGGTGGCGCGCAAGCCTGCTTTGGATAGGATTGTCTCCGAGGGTTCTGCTGGGCTCATGAATGTCATAGCCCCCGGGGTCGTCCCAGGAAGCGACACGGCGCATCTTGCGCTATTCGGATACGATCCCTTCAACTACTACTCTGGCCGTGGGCCTTTCGAGGCGGCAGGGGTCGGGATAGAATGCAAGCCTGGAGACGTGGCGTTCAGATGCAATTTCTCGACGGTCGACGAAAAAATGCGAGTGGTCGATAGGCGCGCAGGACGGATAAAGAGCGGGACATCGGAACTTGCTAAGGCCCTCTCAGGTATGAAGATCGAGGGCATTGAGATCATATTCAAGGAGGCGACCGAGCACAGGGGAGTGCTGGTCCTTAGGGGCTCTGGTCTTGATCCTCATGTCAGTGATGTCGACCCGCATGAGCAATACGCCCTGGTTCAGGAATCGAAGCCACTAGTGCCGGAGGCGGCATTGACCGCTAGGATAGTCAACGAATTCGTCAAGAAGAGCTACGAGATTCTGTTATCCCATCCAATCAATCTCGAAAGGGCATCGAAAGGGCTTCCGGTCGCGAACATCGTCCTGCCCAGGGGCGCTGGGATACTTAGGAAGCTGGAAAGGTTCGAATCGCGGTTCGACCTTAAGCCTGCAGGCATTGCAGGGGTGTCGTTGCTCAAGGGCGTGTTCAAGATTCTCGGCTTCGATATCATCGACGTCAAGGGGGCTACTGGCGGACTTGACACGGACATGTTCGCCAAGGGAGCGGCCGCGATCGAGGCGCTCGATTCGCACGATATCGTTGCGGTCAACGTCAAGGCAGGGGATATCGCTGGCCATGACGGCGATTTCGAGGGCAAGATAGACATTATCGAACGCGTCGATAAGATGGTCGATTCGATTATTGGTGATTTGCCGAAGGATGTATTGTTTGTCATGCTCAGCGATCATTCGACTCCGGTGTCGCTCAGGAATCATTCCGCCGATCCAGTTTGCATCGCGATGCGCGGCAGAGGGATGAGGATGGACCATGTCACAAGTTTTGACGAGGTCTCATGTCATCTCGGCTTGTTGAACGGGATGAGAGGAATCGAACTTATACCTGTTATGAGAGGAATAATGGGCCGGGCGGAGAAGTTCGGCGCCTGAAAAAAATCGTCCACTTTCACTTTGCTGTCGAAAAGGCTTATACTCATTGTGCAATCATTATAGCGAGTTGTGATGCCAGAGCTGCCATCTGTTGACGGGAGGTTCGCCTCTCCTTTTCAAAAGGATTGGTCAGGCGACAGACTGAGCAGCCGATGCTCCATCTGCAAGGGTAGCAAACTCCTGTGTGGCAAAATCAGCTGCCCGCTTCTTCTGAGATATTATTCTGGCATGAAGACCAGAGCGATGATAGATAGAGAAGAGATAGACGGTTCCTCCCCTCCGGCCGTGTTCGTAGGAAGGTTCGGCTATCCGAAGGTGTTGATAGGGCCGATGATACCCCCAGAGCACGGCGATACCGAGGTCCTAGACACCCCTGAGATGTGGATCGGAAAGCCGCTCGAAGAAATAGTCGATTACCGGTACAAGCTCGTGCGCGGTACTTTTCAGGCCAATATTCACGATATCGATTCCGCGGGAAGATTGGTGGAACTGACAAGAGAATTGGCAATGGCATCGAGGCCGGCGGACATCGAAGCTCATTTCACGAAGAGACCTGTTGGAGGGATATCGTTCCACGAGGAAAGCCAGCCGTTCGGGCCGTCGGCTCCGCTCAGAAAAATTTCTGTCTCTTCCATTAAGCTGGACAATAGGATAGATAAGGTAGCTTCGGACACCGACTTGAAGGCCAAAGAGGCGATTCTTGAGCTATACAAATCAGGCACTTTGATATCGAGGATTCAAAAGGCATTCAGCGTCGGAGCCTTCGGAGAGAAGAAAAGGAGAAAATTCGTCCCCACAAGATGGTCTATCACGGCTGTGGATAGCACGATAGGCCTCGAACTCTTGAAGACAATCAAGAATTCGCCGATTATAAACGAATACAGGATCTATTTCGGTAACTTTCTTGATAATCGTTGGGCCGTCATATTTCTGCCAACTTCTTGGAGATATGAACTGATTGAAGCATGGTATCCCAAGACAATTTGGAACCCGTATGGATCTCAGATCGAGATGGTGAATTCATGGGAGTTTTTCGATGGCAGGCGGACTTACGCCGAGATCGGGGGCTGCTATTACGCCGCGAGAATGGCAGTCGGAGAGCTGCTCGAGAGGGAGCGAAGGCAGGCAGGGGTCGTCATTCTCAGGGAGGCTCACCCTGGCTACGTCTTGCCGATTGGTGTGTGGAACGTTCGAGAACATGTCAGACGGACACTGAAAAATCCGCCGAAGAAATATTCCACATTCAAGGATGTCATGTTAGATGTTTCTAACTTCATGGACATCCCAGTTTCGAGATGGATGAAGACGAGCGCCGTGCTCAAGGACCTTGTGGAGCAGAGGAGAATAGATGATTTCGCCGATACGAGACGGCTCGGTTAGGCTGATCAGCTGCAGCAGAGCGCTGACTAAAAGCGGGCTCTCCGATGTAGATTACGCGCTTAATCCGTATTATGGGTGCGCTCACGGCTGCCTGTATTGCTACGCCCCGGACGTCCTAAGATGCGAGCGAGGAATAGATTGGGGCAACTGGGTCGAGGCAAGAGTGAATATCTCGCGGAGGCTGAAGAAGGAAATCGAAGAGGTGGGGAATTCCGTCATAGGTCTTTCAACCGTCACAGATCCCTATCAGCCTGCTGAGAAACAGCTGGAGCTGACAAGGGCATGCCTCGAAGTGATCTCCGAATCCGATGCGTCTTTAATGGTCATGACGAAATCTCCCTTGATTCTGCGCGACATCGATATCCTGGGTCAAATCAAAAATGTCGAGATTTGTGTCTCCGTGACCGCTCTCGACGAACATATTTCATTACTGTTCGAAGGCAAGTTGCCGGGTCCCAAGGCCAGATTATCAGTTCTCGAGAGGTTTTCCCGAGCGGGTTTCCGCACCGATGCGATGGTTTCTCCTCTTCTGATATCCGATGAAAAAACGAATGATCAACTGGAGCAGCTTGTAGAGGCAATAGCGGATACAGGGTGCAGGAGCATCACCTTCGACAGGCTCAGGTTAAGAGAAACGGCAAGATTGCGGTTGAAGAGACATTTTGCGGATAAGGAGAATGCGAGCGAGGCCCAGGCAATAATAAGTGCCTCAGAGAGAATCAGCATAGAAACTGCGCTGGCATCGTTGGTCAGCAGCAAGAGATTTCCTGAGATGACGTTCCACTCATTTTCGAAGAACTGACTGGGAAATAGACATTTCAAGCTCGCAATCAAAATGTCGTTACGACATCGTGCTCCATTATCAATTTTTTGACCTCGGAAGCATCTATTACCTTCGGTCCCTCAAAGAGCCTATTGTCTGATATTCCCCGAGCTGCAATATCTTCCCTTATCACAAAACTGGCTGCGTCAAAATCGAACAAATCTTTCGTCGCATCGATGTTAGACGGCATCCTGATAGCATCGGATTTCTGGTCCTTCACCACATTGTATACGCCGTCTCCGATGAATAAAACCGTGGTCTTCATCCCGTTGACGGCGAATGCGAGAGCCAGCCTCAGACCCGCAAAAGCCTCTTCAAGCCCGTATGGCGGTTTCGTGATCAGAACAAGGATCGAGTTTGCCATTCGCATCATCTCGCGATAGTTACGAGTCTGTCGGATTCGGCTACGAACTTGAAAAGATCGTTCGTCAGGCTACCGACTTTCGCTCCGGATATCTCCTCGCCGCGCTCAAATCCCCTCGCGGCGTAGCACGTCTCGCATATCGCGATGTTTACGCCTTTCTTAGCGAGCTCCTCGAGTTCATTTCCAATATTTGGGAAGCGTTTGGGTTGCTGGCCTTTCTTTACGGCGGTCACACCTTCGCCGTATCCGAACATATTGACCTTATAGCCCTTCTCCAGCGCCGCGCTCGCGAGCTTCGCTGCGACATTTGCGTCCATGGCCATCATCGAGCCGGTTCTCCAGAGTATCGTCAGCGTCTTTGCCATGAGAATCACACCGTGATTGTCCGCTCGGTCTGCTCCATTATGCACTCAACGATGTCTCCGTAACTCGCGACCTTTCCAAGCTTCAGGTCGCTTTCCGAGAATCCCCTCGCAATCAGATCCTCACCAGAGACGAGCACCTCATTGGCCACACTTCCGATGGATTCAGCCGCGTCCTCCTCGATGGCGTGATAGACGCCGTCCTCGACGAGGACGGCGATGGAATCCTCTCTGGGAGAGAATCTTCCGATCATCTGTGCCGGGTTCTGCTCGTGAGGAGATTTCAGGACAAGGTATGCTATCTTCATGCTATCTTTCAGCCTATGAATAGGTTGACCTTCGCATCGACAGCCTGTCCGAGGAAGGCGGCGGCTCCGAGCACCTTCGTCCCTTCCACGAAATCGCTCTCCTTCATCCCCATCAGTGCTATCGTCGTGCTGCAAGCATAAACGTTCACGCCCATGTCGATGGCTGATTTCAGCATCTCTTGATACATCGGCATGTTCGCCTTCTTCATCTTCCCAGTGATCATGAACGTAAACGGTCTCATGATACCTGGAAGCTTTGGCTTCACACCCTTCTTCAGTAGCTTCAGCCCGAAGAACGTGTAGAACACATGTACCTCCATTCCCATGCTCGCGCCGGTAATTGCCAGCATAAGCGGCATGACCGCTTTGTCCAATGACCCCTCACTCACAACTATGCACATCTTGTCTGCCATCTCAATCATCTTCCATCTGTTCTCTTTGTTGCTCTACTTCACCTTGATGTAAAACCTCAGCACCTTGCCGGAAGTCTCTGAAGAAACCAGCTGATTTCCAGTCCTGCTGCACCAGGCTGGGACATCCTCCTTCGCTCCAGCGTCGTCCGCAATCAGCTCCAAAATCTGTCCCGATTTGAGCTCCTTTATCTTTTTGGCCAGTTGCACTATCGGCAACGGGCATAAGAGCCCTTGCACATCTAGAGTGGCGTCCTTGTTCATACGATTCCTCCAATCGATTTTGATATTTTTCTGCAATAACGATTGCAGTCGGTAGTAGATATATCTTTGCACGTTCCCAAATAATTGCTCACGGCCAATCAAAGATAATTGGTGACGAACTATCACTTTTTCGAAATCACCATTCAATGAAAATTGATATATAGAAGAACTAAAATAGCGCAACGCATAGGACAATACTTTGGGGGGCAATAATTGTGATGCAAGGTCAGCCCGTCATAATACTGAAAGAGGGAACTGAATCGACAAAAGGTAAGAGCGCTCAATTCAACAATATCGCAGCTGCGAAGGCCGTCGCTGAGGCGGTCAGGAGCACGCTTGGACCGAAGGGTATGGACAAGATGCTCGTGTCGAGCATAGGTGACATCACCGTCACTAATGATGGCGTGACAATCCTCAAGGACCTCGAAGTGGAGCATCCGGCCGCGAAGATGATTGTTGAGGTCGCAAAGACGCAAGACGAAGAGGTCGGCGACGGAACAACATCGGCCGTCGTCATCGCCGGAGAACTTCTGAAGAAAGCTGAAGGGCTGATAGAGCAGGACGTTCATCCGACGGTGATCGCCAACGGATTTAGAATGGCCGCAAATGAGGCGAAGAAGTTGCTCGAGAACATCGGCTTTGACGTCAAACCTTCCGATATCGCCATTCTCAAGAAGATAGCAAGGACGGCAATGACGGGCAAGTCCGTCAGCGATGCCGCCAGGGACAAGCTCGCGGACATCGTTGTCAAGGCTGTCACTCAAATCGCCGAGAAGAAGGATGGCAAAATGACCGCCGACATCAAGAACATCAAGATTGAGAAGAAGCAAGGTGCGGCTGTCGAGGAGACGGAACTCATATTCGGCGTCATATTGGACAAGGAAAGGGTTTCGCCGAGAATGCCGAAGATTGTCAACAATGCGAAGATAGCACTGATTGACAGGGCACTCGAGATCAAGAAAACCGAATACGAGGCGAAAATCCAGATAAGAGACCCATCGAAGATTCATCTGTTCAAGGATGAAGAGGAAAGGACGCTGAGAAACTTAGCGGATAAGATTAAGGAAGTTGGGGCGAACGTCGTGGTCTGCGAAAAGGGCATTGATGATCTTGTCCAGCACTATCTTGCGAATTATGGCATCTATGCCGTCCGAAGGGCGACCAAAGAGGACATGGAGAAGGTCGCAAAGGCCACTGGCGGAAGGATAGTGACGAATCTCGAGGATCTTTCTGCAAAGGACCTGGGCACCGCCGCCTCGGTCGAGGAGAGAAAGATTGCTGATTCCCAGATGACGTTCATAATGGGATGCAAGAATCCAAAAGCAGTCTCGATTCTGATTCGGGGCGGCACAGAACATGTCATCGCAGAGGTTGAGAGGGCGATGAACGATGCATTGAAGGTCGTGTCCGTAACAATCGAGGATGAGCGAGCAGTAGCTGGAGGAGGCGCTCCAGAGATTGAACTTGCGCTTAGGCTAAAGGATTTTGCGGCAACCGTCGGAGGCAGAGAGCAACTAGCGATCGAGATTTTTGCCCAAGCACTTGAGATAATTCCCTGGTCGCTCGCGGAGAACGCCGGTATGGACACCATTGATACCCTCATTAAGCTGAAGTCAGAGCACGAGTCCAAGAAAAAGGAGTCGAAATACGTAGGGGTTGACGTCTTAGGGAATAAGGTCGGCAATATGCTCGATAAAGATGTAATTGAACCGATGAGGGTGAAGATTCAGGCTATTAGCTCGGCTTCCGAAGTTGCAAATATGATACTTCGGATAGATGATGTGATAGCTGCGAAAAAACGTGAACCGACGCCTCCTGGAGGTCCAGGCGGGGCGAGTGGTATGGGGGGAATGCCAGGCGGCATGCCGGGAATGATGTAATCACTAACCCCTTTCTATTTTCTCACTCACCAGTATGATCAATATCGTATAGCATCAATCTATACTTGTGTCCCTCTCTTGTTTCATATGCCTTTGAAATCATAGGCATTTGCTTCTTGCACAATTTTATGATTAAAGTATTACTTAGTTATATAACGATGTTATTTATTTATTAATTCAACATCAATACATAAAAAAATAAAAGAATATCAGTTATACGATATTCAAACCTGCAATTGTATTAAATGTTATTAATTGATAGATTTAATTAAATCTATTAATATATAGTAGCTATTGAATCCAAAGAGTATTTCATGATGATCTAATCACAATCGATATCGGCCTTCAGTTTAGCTTCATATTATAATATTAAATTTCGATATGGTCTAAAATAGAAAATTAAATTTTAAGTATATACGTCAACGTTAATTCTCTTTGCCTTCGAAGATTATTGGTCCGACTGACTGATGAATTCTTATTCGATAATCACTGTTAGTGATTTGCGCTTTGAAACTTTTAGGTCTGAATCTTGAAATGAGATCTAAATCGCCATCTAGCCATTCTTATCGTTATCAGTAGGATAATATTGATATTAATCCTTGGAGTCTGGATTATTACATAAAGTGTATCAAATCGTTTTCGATCCATTTGAATCCAAATCAATGAAATCGAATGGATTGATCCTTGGTAGAAAATCTTGGCTTGGCAGATCGAATTCTAATAAATTATGGGTTACATATCAGAAAATCTCCTCTTTTTGCCAAGAAATTGTTCCTATTCTTTCATTATTAGCTAATCATCAATTTTTATAGTTTAACTATGTAAAATCTATATGATTATAGCATAATAATATAATGAAGAGGTCTGATGTGTGACCAGTAGATCATTTGTAGGTATTTGGACCGATACGAGCCTCATATTTTCTCATTTCTCCCATACTTTTTGTCATACTTTTTGTCTGCCGTGATAATCCTTGACAATCTATGAAATGGAATTGAACTTCGGCAAAGTAAGGCCATTGTCAATCTTTGTCTACCCAGGACGATAAATTGGGTATTTGTTGCCGTTTTTTTCATGAAAATGTCGCATTTCAATGCTCGTTATGACGCAATTTTCATCTGTCCGACATTTTTATATACTTTTGTCGGTCATACGGAGGACGAGCGGAATAATCCGTTCAAATCAGAAGGGAAAGGGATCGGGATGCGCAAATATCTCAAGCAGGACGAGCTCAAGGCTTTGTTGAACGCCCCGAGAAGGCCCCGGGATCGTTTGATTCTGCGCCTATTATATGAAACGGGGATGCGGGTCGGAGAACTTGCGGAGCTGAGAATAGGTGACATAGATCTCGAGAACAGCGAGATCACCATTCAGCAGGCAAAGAGGCACAAGGAGGGCCGTAAGGTTCCTTTGGTTAGCGATTATACGAAGATGCTTGTTAGGGATTATATCGGGACCAGGAAGAACAAGCGCGATTACTTCCTTGTATCAAACAAGAGAACTCCATTATCAAGGCGCCAGATAGAGAGATTGGTGGCAAAATATGGTGCCCAGGTAGGCATCGACCCAGAGAAATGCCATCCACATGTTCTCAGGCACACGCATGCTGTCTACGCGCTAAAATCAGGAATAGATTTGAGGACTCTGCAGCAAAATCTCGGGCATTCAAGTATAGAGGTCACTGCCATCTATTTGACGCTGGATATCGAGGATAGAAAGCAAGTCTATGAAGAGCATCCGTTGCCTGAATTGATGGAGCCAGACGATCCGTTCGAGATGCATAAAGCTCATCGTGCAAACCTCACATACAGTTTTGAAATGCAGTGATCCAGGATTCATCCTGGGTCAACCCCTTCTTATCTTTCATTTTCTGGCAAACATAATGCTCTTTAATCGAGCTTGTCCGCCCTATAATACTTGAACATAAAAATGATTAGATTGGATTTATTTAGACTAATATTGTATATGTTGAACATAAAAAGAGCTATGTATGTTGCATCAATTCATGCATCCTAACAAGAATAACCTTCGATTCCCTGTATGCATAAGTTAAGTAAAATCAGTTCAATCATGATATCGATTGACAATCGAGCGACCTTTGAACCGATCACGGTGAAAACGGATGCAGACGAACAACTGGACCGAGACTCATCGCCCACGGAAGCTTAGCGAGATTGCTGGCAATTCGAACGCAATAAGACAATTGAAGAGCTGGGCAGATTCTTGGGTTGAAAGAAAGCCGAAGAAGAAGGGAGCTATCCTGGTCGGGCCTCCTGGCATCGGTAAGACGAGCGCTGCGTTCGCGCTCGCATCTGATTACGAATGGGATATCGTCGAGCTCAACGCATCCGATCAAAGGAATGCAGAGGTCATTGACAGGATTGTGGGGCACGGCTCAAGGGCGGATACATTCTCCTCGGATGGAAATTTCAGGCCTGCCGCGTCCGGGAAATTGAAGCTAATCGTTTTCGACGAGGCTGATAACCTATTCGGCAGAGAAGATCAAGGTGGAGCCGGAGCAATAGTCCGCTCCTTGAGAGACGCAGAGCAGCCAATCGTCCTGATAGTCAATGATTATTATGAGCTCACGAGAAGGGCAGCTGGCATCAAGCAGCTTGCAATTACGATAAGGTTCTCAGCGCCCTCGGTTGACGATATCGTGTCAGTCCTTGAAAGGATCGCAAGAAAGGAGAATTTATCGATTTCGCACGAAATTCTTTACAAGATAGCCAAGAACGCTGGCAAGGATATCAGGGCGGCTGTCAACGACCTTCAATCGCTTTCCTTCTTGAGCGATGAGGAGCTCGAAAGTGCAACGGAATCGCTCGGCTGGCGCGACGTTCCGCCGGAGATGTTCGATGCGCTCAAAGAAGTCTTTTGTTCGAACGATCCTAAGAAGGCCCGTATTGCGCTAGTCTCTTTAGACGAAACGCCTGATAGGACTATGCTCTGGGTGGATGATAACCTTTCAAGAGTAATCCGCGACCCAGTCGACAGATTTCATGCGATAGACGCGCTTGCGAGGGCGGATGTGTTTCTCGGCCGAGTATCAAGACGGCAATATTTCGGACTATGGTCGTACGCCACCGATCTCATGAGCATGGGAGTCTCGATTGCCGCCGGAGAGAAGTGCACAGTTTATTCAGATTCCATAAGATTCCCAGAGTATCTGATGGCCCTATCGCGTTCCAAAGCGAAGAAAAAATCGATAGAAGCGCTTGTCAACAAGGCATCTAGAGGCTTCCATACCTCGCCTTCTATCGCCAGAGAATCCGTTGTTCCATATTTGCGCGCCCTCGCCATTGTCGATACCAAGCTGGCAATCGCAATCGCCAGGGAGCTGGAGCTTGATGCCGGAGAATTGGCTCTCCTGCTGGACGTGGAGCCCGATTCCGCTCTTGTTGAGAAAGTAATGGCGGGCGCAGCGGCAGAGGCTGGGGAGATCGAAACGCCAACGGAAAAGAAAGAGGACGAAGATCGGTCGGATGATTTGAGGCAGCGCTCACTTTTCGAATTCAGATAGGATGTGTATCGGGTGCGCTCACATGAAGAATACTGGCGCCAAATCGAAGCTGGAATGGCAGGGATACAAGCTTGTCGGCTCGAGCTTCGGCGTTAAGGGCTGTCATTGGCTGAAATCGAAACTTCTCCATAAGAAGGCGTGCTACAAGGAGAAGTTCTACGGAATCGAGTCTCACAGATGTTTGCAGATGACCCCCACGGTCGACATTTGTAACTGTCAATGTCTATATTGCTGGCGATTCCATGGCATGAGGGACTATCCGAAAGCCTCGAAGGAGGATCCTGTGGAGATACTCGACAGACTGATTTCGGCCCAGAGAGAGATAGTATCGGGTTTCAAAGGAGACGAGAGATGCGAGAAAATCATGTGGGATGAGGCGCGAGACCCGAAGCATGTGGCAATCTCCCTTTCGGGAGAGCCCACGCTTTACCCAGGTCTCTCGGATTTCATCGCGGCGTGCAAACAAAGGGGTATGACGACATTCTTGGTCACGAACGGAACGAATCCCAAAGCTCTCGAAAGGCTGGAAAATCTGCCGACACAGTTGTACGTCACGATAGCCGCTCCCAACAAGGAGATATTTGAGAGGCTTTGTCTTCCGAGCAGCGAAGGACTTTGGGAAAAAGTCCTCAGGACGCTCGAGCTGTTGCCATCGCTCGATACGCGAACGGTCATAAGACACACTTTGGTTGCCGGCTGGAACCTCGGTTGGGAATCTGAATATGCGAAGCTTATCTCCAAAGCAGATCCTGATTTCGTCGAAGCGAAAGCGTACATGTTCGTCGGGGATTCCAGGAATAGGATGACCGTGGAGAACATGCCTGGCCATGACCAGATAAGAACCTTCTCCGAAAGGTTGGCGTGCGAGCTGTCCTATGAGATTATCGACGAGCATCGGGACAGCAGGGTCGTGCTCTTGTCCGACGGAGAATGCACCAGAAGAATCTCGGAACCATGATTCACTTCAGCCGGATTGTCTCGAGGTTGAGCGGAGCGCGGGTCTCTATCCCGAACTTCTTGTACACCGAGCCCGCGAAGTCCAGACACTTGTGCTCCTCCCCATGGCACACGACGATTCTTTCTGGCCGAGGATCGAGGGTTGCGACATAGTTCATAAGCTGTCTTCTATCCGAGTGCCCCGAGAACCCGTCCACGGTCTCTATGTTGCACTTGACGTTGATGTTTATCTGCTTGCCCTTCTCGTTCAGAGTGATCTCGTTCCAGCCTTTCTGTATCTTCCTGCCCATGGTGCCCTCGGCCTGGAAACCGACGAATACTAAGGAATTGTTCGGATCATCCGCCCATTCCTTGAAGTACTCCATTATCGGCCCTCCGTTCATCATCCCGCTCGTTGCGAGAACTATGCACGGTTCCGGGTCGTGACAGATTCGCTCTCTCATATCCGGCGAATCGACCCTCTTGAAAATCTCGGAAAGGAATGGGTTCTGGCCGCTCTGGAAAATCTGGGTTCTCAGCTGGCTGTTCAGATATTCAGGGTAGGCCGTGTGGATAGCGGTCGCCTCCCAGATCATCCCGTCAAGGTATACAGGCACTTTCGGTATCAGATTGTTCCTCATGTTCTCCTCGAGAACGAGCATGACCTCCTGGGAACGCCCGACCGCGAACACGGGCACCATCATCTTGCCGTTTTTCCCGAGGGTTCTGTTGGCAATCTCCTTGAGCTGCTGTCCCGCCTCCTGCCTGCTCGGCTGCATGTCGTGGTAGCCCCCGTATGTCGATTCGAGCACGATGGTCTCCAGCCTGGGGAATTTATTCACCGCGGAGTTGAACAGCCATGATTTCTCGAACTTGATGTCGCCTGATATCGCAACGTTGTAAAGTCCGTCCCCGATATGGAAGTGGGCAATGGACGATCCGAGAATGTGTCCCGCGTTATGCAGCGTCAGCCGTATGTCCGGGGATATGTCAGTCGTCTCGCTGTACTTTAACGGAATGCAATGCGTCACGACATCTCGGATATGCGTCGATTCGTACGGGCTCTTTTTCCCTTCGCCGAATGATACCTTGATGTAATCGATTTGCAGCAACGACATCAGGTCCCTCGTCGGAGGGGTGCAGTATACGGGCCCGTCGTATCCATATTTGAAAAGCGCGGGGACCAACCCCGAATGGTCGAGATGGGCATGCGTCACAACGACCGCGTCAATCGAATCCATCGGCAAGAGTTCCGGCGCGTTGAAATAGGGAGCCATTCCATCCTCGTCGTTAGATACGGATACTCCGCAATCGACCAGTATCTTGCTTTCCCTGGTGGTGATGAGCGTCGCGCTCCTTCCGACCTCTCGGTATCCGCCCAGCGAGGTAATCCTGAGCCAGGTCTCATCGGTCACCCGGGGTCTGGCAAGGCGTTTTCCGACCTTTCGGAGAAACACCTTTCTCTCGTCATCCACATGCCTAAGGTAATTGCGTATCTCGGAGACCGTCTTGGAAGGTATCGGCGGGGCTCGTGAGACTTTCGGCGCCCACCCTATCTCCTTCTTGATTTCGTTCAGTACCGCTCCCTGCTTGCCTATGACGAGGCCAGGAGACATCGCCTCTATCGTAACTTCGCCCGTGTCGTTCTCGAAATAGATGTTCGTCACCTGCGCTTCCACGGGGATAATCTCGCGGATCTTCTTCTCGGCCTCCTCAGGAGGCGCAAGCAGAGACGGATCAGGACGTATTGAGACCCTTCTGCGCAGCCCTTGAGCAAGCTGTCTGATGAGGTCGTTGTTGTTCGCGAACTCATCTATGTTCTTCGTATAGATGACGACTATCGGGCCTTCAAAATCGATATCAGTGATATCGATATGCGGGGGTATGATTTTGCGAACCGATTCCCTCGCTTCTTCTACAATCTTTTCGAATCCCATTTTTATTTCTCTGTGTAGAGTTCAACTTATGGATAGTGAATCACTGACTGACCGAAGATATTGCAGTCTATTCTATCTTGAGTTTCGTCTTCCGCTTGGATATCTCGTCGTCCGAAACCGTCTGGAAACCGTCCTTCTTCGTTATCGTGGCGACGGACATCCCATCTCCCGAGGCCGAATCCCTCTTCATCGCTGCGGATAGCCCCCGGATTGCAAGATCTATTCCCTCTTTGACAGTCAAGTCCTTATTGAAATTGTCTTCCAATATGCCGTAAACGAAAGGCGATCCAGAGCCGGTCGTCACATAATCGTCCGGAATCGCGCCTCCGACCATGTCCAGGGCGTACACGTGCGAGCCTTCATCATCGACCCCGCCCAGTATTAGGCCGACCCAATAGGGATAATATCTGCTGCCCGCGAGAATGTTGGACGTCAGAGTGGCGGCGGATTTCACGCTCATAGGTACGCCGCGCTTAAGCTTGTATAGCTCGACCTCTGCGGTTATGTATCGCGCAAGGGTTTGGGCATCCCCTACGACGCCCGCCACGGTCAGGCCTAGGTTGTCGTCTATCTTGAACAGCTTCTGCGTGGTCTTGTGCGCTATGAGAGTGCCCATAGTGGCCCTTTTCTCGGTCGCCATTACGACCCCGTCTGCGCAAACCATGCCAATCGTCGTTGTGCCCTTCTTGACTGACTCAGGCAACTCGTTCATCCCTATCACTTGCCCTCAAAACTGCTGATAAAATCGGCAGTTATTGTGAAGAGGGTGACCATATATATACCTTTTGGAGCACCGCATCAGCTCTTCATTAGGATGTGTGGCTGATGGCAGATGACAGGTCACAGCTGAAAATCACATACTAACTTTTATCTCAGAGTTGCATATACTCGAAAATCATCTGAGGGGAGTCCTGGAGCAGAAATGACCCATAAGATGCTGATTGTAGATGATTCTCCCGCGTTCAGGGAGATGTTCAAGGAGCTCCTGATACGCTCAGGGTTCGATAAGATACTTGAGGCGTCGGACTACGACGAGGCGATCAGTCTATTCAACAAAGAAAGGCCTGACATGATATTTGTCGACATGATATTACCGGGCAAGTCGGGCGTCGATATCACGCGAGATATCCTAAGAATCGACCCGGGCGCCGTGATAATCGCTATCAGCTCGATAATAAACAAGAAACTGATAAAGGAAGCATTGACTGCCGGGGCCAAGGATTTTCTATTCAAGCCGACCAATGAGCTGGCCTTGGAGAAGGTGATCCAGATGTGGGGGAAGGACCACACATGACACTTTTCTCCCGCAAGCCCAAGGGCGCAAAACAAGAACTCTCAAAGCCTGAGGAGTTGCTCCAGATAACGAGGAAGTACTCATTGCGCAAGGGGCGGGGATATATTGTCGAGGACCCGCAGAGCGTGTTCAGCTTCGACATTCTGGCAAACCTGCTCTCAACCGCGGATAATGGCGATCGGCTCAGAGGATTCGTCGTCAGCAGACAGCACCCGAACCTTCTTCGGGAGAAGTTCGGGCTAGAGAACACGCCCATGATATGGCTGGCCACCCAGGCAGGAGAGAACATCATGGACCCTTCCAGCCTCGGGCTGCTGGCGCACGCGGTGATGGATTTCCTGGCTAAGACGAAGAACGGCGTGGTCCTGATTGACGGTGTCGAATATCTTGTGACGAACAATGATTTCAAGAAAGTCATCCGGATGCTAGAGCAGATAAACGATTTCGTGATGCACTATCAGGGATATCTCATAGTACCCATAGACCCGCGCGCGTTCGATGAAAAGGAGCTGGCGATTCTTCAGCGGAATTTCGAACTGATCACGCAGCAAAAAGGCCCGGATTGATCCAGATTTCAGTCAAGAGAAGATTATTTCCGACATCCCGACCGAAGCGAGGAATACCGTCATTGAGATGAAGGCGCACGCGCGCGGGTCGAACAGCATTTTCGGGATCCCCTTGCCGTCAGGCGACAGACATTTGGTCAGCCAGTAGCCGGTGAGCGACATCTCTATTACGAAGACCATGAACGCGACTCTGATTTGCATGTCGCCATCGGACTCTTTCTCTGATAGATAGCCGAAGGAATTGAAACCGGCCACTATCCCCAAGACGAACGGGCACAGCACCAAAGTCGCCACCATCGCGGATTGCGCTATCGGCCGCAGATCGTTTCGCATCTCGTTCTCTATCCTTCCAAGCTCGGAGAGATGCGAAGAGAACTGGCGGAACACCTTCGCGGCGATTCTAGGATCCCTTTCGGAAGCCTCTTGAATCAAGTGATAGGCTCCAAGGTCACATCCCCGATCGTTCTTCGCCAGAGTGTTCATGAATAACGCCCTGCCCAATCGAGAGTTTCTCACGGAGAGCAGAACAGCCCTTACGAAGTGATCCCCTTGGGAGAGCCTCCCGCATATGGAATTCAAGGCGAAGGGGCTGCACAGATTATCTCCCGCAATTTCCGCAGATCCGGCTTCCAGAAGGAGTCTGTTTGCCAGAATGACGATGATGACGAGAATTCCCGTGACGAGCAGGAATCCGAGTGAGCCAGGTGAAGACAACATGATAACGAGGGCAAGCGCTCCCAGAAAGATGAATGAAAATAGCAGCCGTCTTGCGTTTCGTATTAGCATTTCGTTCGATATCAGTTCTCTGTTTCCAATTAGCCGGCCAGTTGATATTATGCAGACTATCGGGAACATGAGGATGCTCAAGCCTCCAATAAGAGTCACGGTGTCAATTGAGCTTTGCCCGAATCCGACCGCTCGTTCCACCCGGGCGCCGTGTTCCCATCCTGAGATGTCGATAGAGACCATTCCCCAGAGCGGCAAAATCGTAGCAACTATTATTGGCAGGACTATCCCCATCGCGAATATGGTATTGAACGGCACTCTGAGGCTGCTCGTATCGTCCCTGATTGCCTGTCTGCAAGATGCCAGAGAGTTCTCGTGCGCCTTTTCAATCGATGTTCGCTTCTGATTTCTATCCGCCTCATCGGCCGACTTCAAGAATTCGATAAGCGCATCGGATGCCCATTCAGCTCCTTTCGGAAGATTCCTTGCATCCTGCTCTATTGATTCTTCCAACGATACCGCTCCTCCCATTGCTGCTCTCCTCAGCGAGCGGTCAAGAATTCTGCGGATTGCTCCTTTCGAGTTTTGCCACGAGATAATCACTGACTCTGCCAGCGGCATATCTGCTTGAAGACACACCGTCATCAGACCGATTGCTCTCGCGTATTCAAGCGGACCGTCCTCGGCTTCGTTGTCTGCTTTGAAGATTTTCTTTCTACGGAGCCAGTCTTTCATAGACATCCTCTTATCGCGGCCAATGCACTCTCCTTCAGAGAACTCACGTCCGGCCGGCCCTGTGGATCCAGCGGAATGCTGTTGACCGCCCTGGTAGCTCTAACCGAGAGCACACGGTCGTCCCCGGTTCTGCGCCATTCGAGACCCTGGACCATCTTCAGGAAACCTCGCATTCTGGCTAGCATTAGAATCTTCTCTTCCTTGATTCCGAACTGAGAGCATATCTTATCCGCTAGTCCTCCCAACTTCGTTGACGATTGGAGATTAGTCCGAAGAATATCGTTTTCGTCTTGCCTGAAGAGATGCTGGCACTCGCCAGTTTCCGAGATCACATCTATCTCCGAAACCGAGCGAAGGGATATTCCCGAGCTAGGATTCTTTCTTAGGCGGGCCATGACTAAGAGATCGATCGACCTGAAAGACTCCGGGTTCATGTTCATGTCAATAATGATCCTATCTCTGACAGAATTGAAATCCGAGGCATGAAGAGTGCCGATTACGCACGATGCGGCCGTGCCAGTTCTGATGGATTCAAAAAGAATCCTCGCCTCTTCCCCTCTTATCTCGCCCACTATTATGGCCCCCTCGGCGATCCGTAGGGCAGCTCTCATGACCGATGTTGCCCTTTCGATCCCTCCGGCCAGCGAGAGGGACTGCAGGCTCATACCTTCTCCCTGAAGCTGCAGCACAGGGAGTTCCTCGGTGTCTTCCATCACCGTCGTTCGTCCGACCGTGGGCATTTCGGGGAGCAACGCAGATAGCAGAGTCGTCTTGCCAGAGCCTCTTCCGCCTGCGATAATGATGCTCGCCCTTGCTGCGCAACAGATTGACAAGAACCCGCCGGCCGTCCAACTAAGTGATCCGTCGGCTATCAGCCTCGGGATGCTCCATAGGAAATCTTTTCGTCGCCTGATTGAGATGGTCGGACCGTGCCGGCTGGCCGGGGGGATTATCGTGCTCATTCTTGCTTTCAGATGAGCCAGGTCAACCTCAAGGACAGGTTTTGTGAACGAGAGCTCCCCGCCGTGGAATATCCTCGTTCTCGTTATGATGCCTTTTAGGAAATCTTCAGACACCCTAAGGTTCGTTTCGCAATATATGCTGCCCTTATCAGAGGAATTCAGTCGGGTGGATATGCACACAGGGTTATTGTTGCAGGGAGAACTGATGACAATGTCCTCGACGGAAGGATCTCTGAGAATCAGCTCCAATGGTCCGTATCCGACGGAATATCTCGATGCGATGTCTCCGATGTCGCATTGAAGAGCAGATAGATGTCTGGGCAGTCTTTCGTTGATATGATTTCTTACGATTTCTCCTGCGAGTTTGTGATCCTTCAATAAGATCTCTAAATCAAGTTCATCGGACTCGGGCAACTTTGAGATGAGCGACTCAATTGCATATTTCTTGTCTTCGGCAAGGAAATGCTCCACTGGTTCGATGGCGTATATCCATTCATTTCCCCGTTTTCCGATCGCCACGGGGCTTCCGCTCACATTTCGTTTTTCGATCACGTAGTTCAAGATTGGTCTATTGACCTGCGTTCCCAGAAATGTCTTCCAAGTTCCGGATTCTACCACGTCGATCTCGCAAGCATCCTTTCTTGTATGCAACCTGATTACAGGCACTCGCAAACCGGAAATCAACTGGATACCTTCTCAGAGAGAGAACTTCCCAGTGGGTCGAGACTCATGTTCGCTTTCTTTGCGAGAATGTCCTCAGCGGCGTCGAATTCAGTCGCGCCAGAAGCACATTTCTGTGATGTTGAGGTCCTCGCTCTGCAATTTTCTCCTCTGAAATCTCTTCTGATGAGTTGTGGTATGTCATAAAGCAGGGCTCTCATAAGGTCCGAAAGCCTCTCAACCTCTGCCGGATCTGATTCATTCGTATTCCTTCTGAGCTCGTCCAGCCTTATGCCAATTCTGCGCACCAATAGCGAAGCGTTCCTCAGGAGGGAGACGAGGATTCTATCGCATATCATCATTCGCTCTCCGCAAAGCATTATCCTGTCAGGCAAAGCGCTTCCAGATATGGCCTTTACGAGATTGGACCAACACACGTCCTTTGGCATATTCTTGCCCTGACATGAAGCGAGGCAGTCTACTTTCATCATTACGATTTCGCCGTCGACCTCGAATGTGAAATTGCACTTCGATTTTCCTGGCATTTTCGGAATTCTTCTCTTCATCGCGTTTCGTGTCTTCAGCTTCATGAGATGTCGATGACATGGATAGGATGAATCTTTCACCGTTGGAATGATATTACATGTAAAAACAACCGAAATCTCCCCTCAATGGGTTCCAACAGCGATGAGGCCTAACTCAAAATATGCTGTCACCGATACAATCTCTTCAATGGCACTTGTTGCTTGTTGCATTCTGTCTTCAATGGTATTGATTTCATCGTTGTCGTATTCCTTCGGGGAAAAGAACGATTCCGCAATTCGGATATTGAATGATTCTGGGAACGCACTTTTCAAAGAATTGCTCGGACACTTGACGGAGATTGGTTGTGACGGAATAAGGTACTTACGAAACAACTGGGCGAGCATCGTAGCGACTTTCGAGTGCTCAGGTCACGATAATCTCACAATTTCTTGCACAATCACAATTAGGATACTTCATCAGCAGGACTTCTCGCGTGTCGTGGCCGGCAATTTGCAAGGATGCGCACTCACGAAGCAGTTCTCAGCGCCCGCCCTATTCATGACTGGACATTCTTGCCTGCCTGCCGAAATCCTGATGGTAGTGGGAATATGATGCCAGACAGGTCTGCAATAGATACGGTGTTTGGAGCGTTAGTGCTTATCGTCAGCTGCTTCGCATGCTCCAGTGTTGTGCTATTGATCGATGATGGGAATCCATCGGATATATCAAGAACAGTGGAGGCGATAACTGAGAAATTTGATTTATGCCTGCTCTCGACCATCACCGTGGACAGGAAAGTAATGAATACCTCCATACGGGAAAGTGTGCAATTGTTGGATTATATTGCCCTTAAACTTAAATCCGTTGAGGCTGGGGCACGTGAGGACTTCGTTCTTGAAGAAAAACAAATAGAGGAGTTGTTCGAATTCTATTTCTCATGGTCGAAATACTGGAGATTGGACATGAAAATCGACAGTGTTCCGGCAATATCGCTTATGAAGCAGACATCACCTGCCGGATCGAACGTTATTGTGATTGAGAGAACAATTCAAATATCGTGCGATTCACTCGCAGAAATATCCTTCACGATTCAACTTTGACTGGCCCAATCATTTCTTGCGTGCCTTCTTACTTTCGGGAATCATTTTCCTTGCGATATAGTAGGATTTGGTATAATCAGCAAAAGCAAGAATCATCGTGATCGCCACGCTTATTATCAGCGTGATGTTGCCGTATGGAACCTCCATGTTCATCAGGTAGATTGCAAGAATCACAACGGTCACGATTAAGGATGCATAGTAGATTGGCGTAATCCAGGTCATCTTCGTCTTGATTATCGTCATATCCGTGCCGCAGATTTCGCATCTCTTTGTCCAGATTATCCATCCCCTTGGTCGGATGTTTCCGCACTCGGGACAATATAGGAACTTCATCTACGCACCGTCGACGTGATTGCGATGCACTTCTTGAATAAAAGGTTCGCTATCCCGAATAATTATGACCTTTTATTGCAACGATCAAAATGTCCGAATACGATATCCATCGAGATTACCATGTTATCAAGAAGGAGTGCAGGGGCGCGGATTTGAACCGCGGAACCACTAAGGACGAGGTCCTAAGCCTCGCGCCGTAGGCCAGGCTTGGCTACCCCTGCTCGATTGGAAGATTGGAGCACCTCCCAATAATAATTGTGTTGATGATTCATTCGGTCTATGCTTCGGTCTTCGAATGACATTGGTTAGCAAGCCAGCATGCACCGTCTTGTAATAGGACAAATGATTTAATTGCGATTGGACTTCTATCATTCAAGGGTGCACTGTTGTACGAGATAAGATTCCACGGCCGGGGCGGCCAAGGTGCCGTCATCGCCTCGGAAGTGCTCGCCAACGCCGCCTTTCGCGAGGGATATCATGTCTCTGCCTTCCCCTTTTTCGGCGTGGAGAGAAGGGGGGCGCCAGTGACCGCATTTGCAAGGATCTCGAAGGAGCCGATTCTGATAAGGTCGGGAATTTACACCCCGGATTTCGTGATAGTACTCGATGAATCTCTTATTTCGGCCGTCAATGTTCTCGAGGGGCTCAAGCCGAAGGGCGCGATACTTGTCAATACAAGAAGGTCGCCCTCTGAGCTCCCGATAGCTTCCGGTCACAAGAAGTACACGGTGAACGCGACAGATATCGCGGTCCGGCACGGGTTGGGAAGCCCGACAACGCCGATAGTGAACACAGCTATCCTGGGCGCGTTCGCGAAGATATCGTCTCTCGTGACGCTCAACACGGTCATCGAATCGGTCAGGGCGATTGCCCCGACGAAGAAGGACGCGAACGCTGCCGCAACAAAAGAAGCGTATCACGAAGTGAAAGGGGTCTGAAAAATCTGGCCGTCAAGGAGAAGGATCTACCTAGGGCTCCGATTGCAATGGAGTCGAGCAAATCGACGAAGACGGGCAGTTGGAGGACTTTCAAGCCTATTATTGACAAGAGCAAGTGCTCCAGATGCTACACATGCTGGAAATACTGTCCGGATATAGCGATTGAGATAGTCGGCGAATATCCCGAGGTAAGGTATGACTTCTGCAAGGGCTGCGGGATATGCGCGAACGAATGCCCCAAGAAATGCATCAAGATGGTCCGCCAGGAGCTCGAATAGATATGAGAAAAGTGATGAGCGGCAATTATGCGGCGGCGTACGCCGCGAAGCTCGCGAGGGTCCAGGTCATCGCTGTATACCCGATTACCCCTCAGACGTCGATAGTCGAGAAGCTCAGCAGCTTCACGGCGGACGGGGAGCTCTCGGCCCGGATGATCGACGTCGAGAGCGAGCATTCGGCTATGGCGGCATGCATATCTGCCTCTGCAGCCGGCGCCAGAGCATTCACCGCGACATCCTCTCAAGGACTGTCGCTGATGCACGAACTACTGGTCTGGGCGTCGGGAGCGAGGTTGCCGATCGTGATGGCCGAGGTCAGTAGGGCGTTGGCTCCCCCCTGGAACGTGTGGGTGGACCATCTCGATGTGATAGCCGAAAGGGATACGGGTTGGATGCAGCTCTTTTGCGAGAACAACCAAGAAGTCCTCGACTCGATAATAATGCTCTACAGGTTGTGCGAGCTGGAGGACATTATGCTTCCCGCGATGACAATAATGGATGCGTTCATTTCTTCACATACGCTCGAGCCAGTATCGCTCCCAGGACAGCACGTCATAGATTCTTTCCTGCCGCCGTACTCGCCGGATATCTCAGTCAAGAAGGATTCCCCCATGGTCTTCGGATCCGTCGCCAAGCCTGACCAATACATGGAGTTCAGGTATAAGCTCGACGTCGCAATGAGATTGGTCCCCAAAAGGCTTGAGGAGGTCGAGAAGGAATACAAGAAGAAGCTCGGCAGGTCCTACGGCGGGTTGCTCGAGAATTACAGATGCGACGATGCCGATGTCATTCTTCTCGCGAACGGAAGCGCCGTCTCGACAGCGAGGCATGTGGTAAATGAGATGAGAAGCGAGGGGAAGAAGGTCGGCCTCGCGAAACTTAGATTCTTCAGACCGTTCCCCGCGGCCGAGATCTTGAGCGTGATAAAAGGGGTTTCCGCGGTTGGCGTGCTCGACAGAAGCTATTCTTTCGGATACGGCGGTGCGATATTCTCCGAGACTCGGGGAGTTGCTTACGGAAGGACAGGGTCGCCTTTTATCAAGGATTATGTGGCTGGCCTTGGAGGAAGGGACATCACCCCCAAAGTCATACGAGCGATTTTCGACGATTTGCTCACGGGCCCGAAGGCCGAAGAGGAGATTGCCTGGGTCGACCTTGTGGGCGAGCCATTGATTAAGAATATCCGGGGTGAAACGGAATGACGAAGCCTACAATACCCGTACAAGAGGGTGCCTGCCCCGGGAACCTCGGTTGTCCAGGTTGCGGTGCGAACCTCGTCATGAGATACCTCCTCAAAGCGCTTGGAAAGAACGTCATACTTTCAATCCCCGCATGCTGCTATGCCGTCATACCAGGTTATTACCCGAGCACATCCCTGAGCGTGCCCACGATCTTCACAGCCTTCGAAGCTACTGGCGCATCCATTTCCGGGTTGAGAGCTGCCCTCGATGTGAAGGGCGTGAGGGATGTGACGGTCGTCGGATTCGCCGGCGATGGTGGGACAGCCGATATCGGGCTTCAGGCCTTGTCTGGCGCCGCGGAGAGAGGGGAAGACGCGATATATGTCATGTATGACAACGAGGCGTACATGAACACGGGCATACAGCGAAGTTCGGCCACCCCTGAGGGGGCCTGGACTACCACCACTCCTGGGGGGAAAAAGCAGCTCTGGAAGCGCGAAGTCAAGAAGAACATGATGGAGATAATGATAGCCCATCGGGTACCGTATGCCGCATCGGTGAGCGTCGGCTTCCCGGAGGATTTCATTCGCAAGCTTCAGCAGGCCAATAGGGAAAAGGGTCTGAGGTTCATCCACGCATTCAGTCCGTGTCCCCCTGGCTGGAGATACGATCCTGCGAAGACCATCGAGATTGCAAGACTGGCGGTCGAAACGAACGTTTTCCCACTGTTCGAGGTGAGACACGGGAAGTACATCATTACGCGGAAAGGAAAGGGTCTCCCGGTCGAGGAGTATCTGCGCAGGCAGGGCAGATTTTCGCATCTGACGGCAGAAGACATCCAGAAAATCCAGAGGAATGTCGATGTCTCCTGGGAGCTGCTGCTCAAGACATCAAGCGTAATGACGGAAGAGTTCTATTGAACCTTCATCACCCTGAATTTCCCGTAGCCCGTCATGACCTTCCAGTATCCTCTAAGCCTGTTGTCTATCTCATGATCTCCTGTGTCGACCCTCAAAGATTCCAATCTGCCCAGTTTTGTCGGAGTTGCTACCACGACTATATCTTCGTTCCGAATCTTTGATAATACCTTTGCTGATAGTTGCTGGTTCCCTCTTCCGAAAATAAATCCTTGGCCCCCTATGGGCGTGACCACGATCTTAACCCTGTCGTATTTTCCCAGGAGCGAGAGTATAGAGTTCTCATCTAGCTTCTGCCCGATTTCCTTTCCTCCGATTACGGCGTTGACGGTCAATTCGTTCTTTTCTATCCCGAATTTTCTTGATATGGCACCCAGGGTACTCCCGGTCCCCAAGACATAAAGCGTCCTGTCGTCCATTGATTGCAGGAAATACTCAGCGAGCTCTTCGAGTTCTTCGGATTCCGAGGAGCCGTCGCTCACGGACTTCGTCGATTGTCTATGATCGGCTATATCGGGGACGCGCGCGAGGCAATAAAGCCTCGCCGAAACCCTCCCGGCCCGAAATGCCTCTTCATCGACGTCCATTACCTCGGCGTCGACGACCTTGCGGATTTCGAAATATATCTGCAAGGCAATGCCCGCATCCGATGGCCTTGTCAGAAAAACGGATGAATGCATCTTCACTCCTGAGGGGACTCCGATAATCGGGATATCTCTGTTTATGATCGAACAGATGTCTCTGGCGGTCCCATCGCCTCCGACGAAGATGATCAATTCCACTTTGCGGTTCTTGAATTCTGCGGCTGCTCCTACTGTATCATTCTGATTTGTTTTCGGAGCGACGGTAAGAACAACTTTGTGATCAATCCCGAGACGTGTCATGACATCTGCTCCCATCGACCCGGAGCAAGTCAGAAATTCGAGGCTCTTGAAGCAGGGCTGCGCCTTTATGGTCGTTAAGGCGGTTTCCGCTCTTTCTGGCGCGATGAGCTTCGCATTAAGATTCTCGAAATCGTCGACGGTCATCCCATCGCTGCCGCCAAGACCGAGAGGCCCTCCTGCGCCAGCTATTGGATTGATGAGGAATCCAATTCTCACATTGCGACCGTATGCAACATTCCGAGAAATATGCTTCCACCGTTTTAGGGTGTAACAAAAGAGCACGGGGCGGCAGGGGAGGATATCTGCCGCCCTCACGCCAGAATAACAAGAATCAGCTGAAATTCATTTCGTCCCAATC
>JAWCKK010000007.1:0-92496 GCA_038852105.1 Thermoplasmata archaeon | reverse complement strand
TCACGGACTTCGACGAATTCACGGATGCGACAGCGCTGCCCGGGATATCGCAGGACCTGACGCCGATACTGAAAGAAAGGGCGAACGAGGCGAAAAGGAGAATCCTGCTGAACGATCGCGAATGGATAGCCGACGCCCTGCCAGAACAAGAGAAATGGCGAATGCTATCTCTGGTCGGCGATAGGAGCGTTGCCTTGGACGTCGAGTGTGCGAAAATCAACCGAACGATCGCGCCCGTCCTTGTGTCTGTCTGCAGGCGCGGCAAGGGGTGCACCACCCTGATAAGAGGCGAGGACCTTTACTGGGACAGGCTCGCAAAGCTCCTCCATGGGACCGACATCCTACTTACATTCAACGGCTCGAGCTTCGATCTGCCGCTCCTGAGGCGATGCGGTTTCAAACTCGACGGATTCATCCATCTGGACCTCAGGAGATTCTCGCGCAGGGCTGGCCTGGCCGGAGGGCTGAAGCGCATCGAACGGACGATGGGCATCCGCAGGCCGAGGGAGCTCGAGTATTCCACCGGGTCGCAGGCATCCTATCTGTGGAATCTCTGGGCATCGAGAGGAAGCAGGCGCGCAATAGACTTGCTCATCGATTACAATCGGAGGGACGCGGAATCGCTCTTCCCGCTATCTTATATGATATATCATAGGCTCCGGACAAAGAGGTTGATGTGCATTGACGGATATGCCCGGATATAGGAGACAGGACAGATGATACCACTCATCGCGGCTCTGATAGGCATACTGCTGATCCTGCTCCTCATAAGGTTCGTCCAGAGGTTGGCGCTGGTGCTCCTCATCGGAGGTCTCGTGATATTCGCCGTCCTCGTGGTGATATTCCTGACATCGACCGCCGCTGCAATATCCTTATTCGGTTGAACAGCAAAGCGTTAATTCTTGATACGCGGAATCCTTAGGGGCACGGGATGACCGCAAGATTGAACACTCCGCTGTCGAAGCAGGCCCGCACGATCGCAGAGAAAATATTGGATTGCAGGCGGGCCCTTGTCGCGAGTCACATCGACGCGGATGGGATTTCGGCCGCGTCGATAGCATCTTCCGCCCTGGAAAATGCGGGGATAGAGCACGAAGTCATCTTTCTCAAGAAACTCGACGATGCGGCGATCGAAGATCTCAGGAAGAAGGCGGAAAGTGCGCTCGTATGGCTGACCGATCTGGGGAGCGCGTTCGCCTCCCGATTCGCCGGCTCGGACGTGGTCATAACGGATCATCATCAGACGGAATCGCAGCTGCAGGAGCATAGAAAATCGACCCAGACGACTATATTCGCCTATGGCGGACCAATGCACCTGAACCCGTTCTTCTTCGGGTTCGCAGGAGCGAGAGACATCAGCGGCGCAGGCCTTGCATTTCTCGTCGCGTACGAGATGGACGAGAGGAACAAATCGCTAGTTCACCTGCCGGTCATCGGCGCGATAGGGGACATACAGGACCTCGAGACGAGGAAGCTCATCGGATTGAACGCCAAGCTGGTCGACTTCGGCGTGAAGCTGGGTGCGCTCAAGAGGACCAGGGATCTCAGATTCTTCGGCCTAGAGACGAGGTCGCTTCAGAGGCTTCTCGAGTTCGCATCCGACCCCTACCTGCCAGGGCTCTCGAACAACCCGGTTGCCTGCGACGAGTTCCTAAAAAGATTGAAAATCGAGGCGATGAGGGGAGAGGCGCCTGTGCATTGGTCGGAACTCGCCGACAAGGAGAAACATCGGATAATCTCCGAGCTCTCGAGATTGATTCTTGAGAACGGCGGAGACGAGAAGGACGTCGAGCGGCTCACAGGCGAAGTCTACATCTTTCCGTCGGAACCGAAAGGATCTCCGACGAGAGAAGCAAGAGAGTTCGCAACGCTTCTCAATTCCTGCGGCAGGAACGACATGCCCGAACTCGGGCTGGAAATATGCAAGGGGGACCGTGGAGAGAAGCTCTCGCAGGCGTTCGAGCTCCTGAAGGAGCACCGCGAGAACCTTTCGAATGCTCTCATGTTCGTGCGGGACATGGGAATAACCGCGATCGGGTCTATCCAGTATTTCCATTGCGCCGACCAGGTGAAGGACACGATACTGGGAGCGATAGTCGGCATACTGCTCGGCTCAGGAGAGGTCGATAGGGAGAAACCGTTGGTCGGCCTCGCCATATCGCAGGAGAAGAATGGCGAGTACAAAATTAAGGCGTCCGTCAGGACGACATACGAAATCGTCTCCAGAGGCGTGAACCTCGCCGTCGCCATAAAGAACGCCGCGTCGGCTGTCGGCGGCATCGGGGGCGGACACAACATAGCCGCCGGCGCGACCCTGCCGCTAAGCACGGAGGAAGAATTTCTGCGGATCCTCGACAATCAGATCAGAACTCAGCTTCAGGTCAGCGCGAAGAGCAGCACCGCCTTCTGAGCGTGCAAGCGGTTCTCCGCCTGGTCTATCACGACGCTCTTCGGGCCGTCAATAACTTCCGCGGAGACCTCCGAGCCGCGATGAGCCGGCATGCAGTGCATGAATATCGCGTCCTGCTTGGCCTTGCCCATAACTTTCTCTGTTATCTGATACGGGAGGAAGGCCTTCTCCCTGGCCTCCTTCTCTGCCTCCTGGCCCATGGATATCCAGACGTCCGTGTAGACCACGTCGGCATTCTCAGCGGCCTTGAACGGGTTCGTGCCCAACTCGATTTTCGCCCCGGTAGCAGACGCGAGCTTCTCCGCTTCGGAAACGATCTCCGCCTTCGGCCTGTAGCTGCTCGGGGACGCGACGGAGATGTTCATTCCGACGAGCGCACAACCGAGGAGCAACGAGTTGCAGACGTTGTTGCCATCGCCGATATACGCAAGCTTCAATCCTTTCAGCGCTCCCTTCTTCTCCTTTATAGTTACAAGGTCGCCCAATATCTGACAGGGATGCTCGAGATCATCGAGCGCGTTGATGACCGGGGAGCTAGCGGCTTCCGCGAGCTCGACCATCGTCTTGTGCGAGAATGCACGATAGACAATTATGTCGAAATATCTTGACAGGACCTTTCCGATGTCGGATGCGCTCTCGCGCTTTCCGATTTGGACTTCGTCGGGGCCCATGAAGACGGCTCGCCCTCCGAGCTGGTGCGTGGCGACAGCGAACGAGGCTTTCGTTCTGAGGCTGGGCTTCTCGAACAGCAAGACAACATTCTTATCAGATAGAGGCAGCTTTTTGACTGTTTTCTTCTGGCTTTGTTCCCCGGACTTCGCCCTTATTGAATTGTCTATCAGCGATTCGATGTTATCCTTTAGGTCCAGAACCGATAAGACATCCTTTGCCATTTGAACTCCTCACAGAGGGATAACGTGAGAGGATTACCTAAATTTAAAGACTTTCTTTCAGCTGGTGCAAAACGCGAAACCGCAGGACAGACATTCCAGACATCCTGAACGATGAGCCATCGGGCCGTTGCACTCGGGGCACTTCGTGGCAGTCATCGCGCGCCTCTCTCCTTCCGCGGGATGTTCTTGCGTCATATCGATTCACGAAGGACGATTTCTATCGGTGTTCAATAATCATCGTCGAAGGGGTAACCGAAAATGACCGCGTATTATCGCGGTCAGCCTTCAACAAGCTTTATTAGCAGAAACAATATGCTATGCGCCCCAGCGCAAAATGGCCGGGATGGGGTAGTGGTATCCTTGGGGACTGTGGATCCCTTGACCCGGGTTCAAATCCCGGTCCCGGCCCTGATAAATCGCCGTCCCTAAAAAGACAATCACTTCTTCTTGGACTTCCTACCGATGAGCTTGCCTTTCTTCGCCTTGGAAGCCTTCTTCGCCGGCTTCTCTTCCGCTCCGGCAGGAGCCTCCTTGGCTTCTCTGGCAGACGCGAGTATCGCCCTTATCTTCATCAATTCCTCATCCGGTCCTTCTGACATCTCGGCCTTGATGACCTCGCGTTCCCTCTCGGCCCGCTCCTCCTCTTCTTCCTCTACGAGCTCGTAGAACGCCGTGCCGCAGTTCGAGCATTTCTCGTCGGAGAGCAGGACCTTCTCTCCGCACACGGGGCAGTCGACTTTCGCGCCTGCGAGGACCATATCGCATCTGGGACACCTCTCCTCAGTGCCGGTTATCATCAGGCCGCAGGAAGGACAGGCGACGCGTATCGCGCTTTTCCGAATCTTTGTTAGCTCGGATTGAATTATCTCGTCCACGAAGCCGTCCATTGAGAAGGTGTCCAGATTCTCGCCTATCTCCTTGGCGAACTTGACGAGGTCGGTCTTGCACGTCGAGCACACCTCTGCGCTCCTCCAGACCAGCCCGGCGCAGAACGGGCATTCGAAAAGAGTTCCTGGCCCGAACTTCATCCCGCAACGCGGGCACTCCTCATCGGTCGACCGGACTATTCGCCCGCACTTGAAGCAGCTGAGAAAAGTCACCTTGGCACTCTTTTCGCTCATCGGGACTTGATTGCGTTTAATCTATTAAATAATTCGATGTATAACCCCGGGTATTGATATTCGCCATAAATACCGCCACGGGTTTGCGAACAAGTTTGAAATAGAATGACCCCATAGAATCCGCCAGGTATCAGGATGAATTGGAACGGGCCCCTTAGGAAGATCGACGATTTCAGGTTCGAGATCCCAAAGAGCTACAAGAGCTGCATGAGGACCTCGGCACTCATATTCGCGGACGATAAGATGCTGGATTCTCTTAGAAAGGACAATGCGGCCGAGCAGGCCGCAAACGTCGCCTGTCTGCAGGGAATCGTCGGCAAGTCCCTCGCTATGCCCGATATCCACTGGGGGTACGGGTTTCCGATTGGCGGGGTCGCGGCGTTCGATGCGAAGGAAGGAGTGATCTCGCCCGGGGGCATCGGCTTCGACATCAATTGCGGCGTCAGGCTTGTCAGGACGAATCTCGCATACAATGATATCAAGGACAAGATCGTGCGGCTGATAGACGATATCTTCGTCAACGTGCCCTCTGGAGTGGGCGAATCGGGGAAGATAAGGCTCTCATCTTCAGAGATAGACGAGGTTCTGGAGAAGGGCGCGAAATGGGCGGTCAACAAAGGATACGGGTGGCAGGAGGACCTGACCTTTTCCGAGGAGAACGGCTCGATGGCGGGCGGGGACCCGGAGGACGTCTCCCAAAAGGCGAAGACGAGAGGCGCATCCCAGTTGGGGACCCTCGGCGGAGGGAATCACTTCCTCGAGATACAGCGGGTCGAGAAGATATTTGCCCCCGACATCGCCAAGAGGTTCGGCATCGAGTTCGAGAATCAGATAATGGTCTCGATACACACGGGATCCAGGGGATGCGGGCATCAGATAGCGACAGACTATCTCAGAGTCATGGAGAATTCTCTCAGGAACTACGGCATAAAGGTCGAGGACAGGCAGCTCGCGTGCGCACCTGTTGAGAGCGCAGAGGGACGGGAATATTTCTCGGCCATGACCTGCGCCGCGAACTACGCGTGGGCGAACAGGCAGCTGATCCTGCACTGGACGCGCGAGTCGTTCGAGAGGACTCTCGGCGTGAAGGCCGAGGACATCGGGATGCAGCTGGTGTACGATGTCGCTCACAACATCTGCAAGGTCGAGACGCACAGGACCGAGGAGGGCGAGCGGAAGGTCTACGTGCATAGAAAAGGCGCGACGAGGGCTTTCTCGAAGAACATGCCCGGAGTGCCGGAGCATTATCTTGACGTCGGCCAGCCCGTCCTCATCCCGGGAGACATGGGAACTGCGAGCTACGTGCTCGTGGGCACTGAGCAGGCGATGAGGGAAACCTTCGGGTCGACCTGTCATGGCGCCGGAAGGCTCTTATCCAGGCAGTCGGCCATCAAGAGATTCGATAAGAATCAGGTGATACAGCAGCTCCGCGAGAAGGGCATATACGTCAAGGCGGCGACGCGCGAAGGCATCATCGAGGAGGCGCCGGGCGCGTACAAGAACGTGGACGACGTCGTGAGAATCGCGGACGGTGCCGGCATATCGAAGCTCGTGGCAAGGCTCGTACCGCTCGGGGTCATGAAGGGATAGATCAGCGAGCACGGAGCACGCGGTCTGCAGCTTTGGCTACCTTTTCTTTGAGCTTCTGGGGGCAGGCAACCATCAGTGCCCAGTCCTGAACCTTGCGCAGCTGGAGCGAGGAGGCGAGAGGGCTCACTCTGCTCAATCGTCTGACTCTGTTCTTTTCCAGGACGCCGATGTTGACGCTGCCCATTCGTGGCTCCGTAGTGAGTATCTCCTCCCCAGGAACATCGATTATGACGCTACCATGAGGAACGCCTGCTCGTCTGCAAATCCTGTCCTCCATTGATACCTTCTCGCCGTAGTTGCAGAGCCGGGCTATCAATTCGTCGCCGACATCGTCCATTTCTGACAGCTTCCAAAGCAATGCGGTCTTGTACAGCCTGCGGTACTTGAGCGCGGTCACCATCGCCCGGCTTTTCTCGTCGTGCCCCCGCAGGACCGAGAGAAATCCCGAGTCGTTCTGCTTCCTCGCGAGCGATATCTCCTCTTTGCTCAGGTTCTCCGCGGCCTTTGCCAGCATCAGCTCTGCGATCCTTACGGTCTTGTGGAAATATACCGTGGTGTACATCAATGCCCTCGCCACGAGCATCCCCTCGACCGCGGGGACTCCGCGGGATTCTACCACAAGGTCCCCGTTGAAGATCGCGAACGTGTTCAACATCCTGTCCATGTCGATGACGCCGTGCGCAACACCGGTATAATGCGAATCTCTCATGAGATAGTCCATCTGGTCGCAGTCTATCGGCCCGCTGATCATCTGTGACGGGTACTTCTTCCGTGCAGGGCCTCTTCGGCGCGTGATGAACGTCTGGTCGGGATGATGCCCGAAAGAGCTTCCGCCTATGAGCTTCGCCACCTCCTTCGGAGGGATGTCATGTTTCTCCAGCACCTCGGCGATACTTCTGCCGCCTTCGAGGTGCCTCTTGTCCTCTTCCGGTATCATAGATTCCTTCCCGAGAATGATCTTTTTTGTAAGCTCCTCGTGCGTGAAACCGAAGCAATCTCTTAGGAACCACTCGAGTGTGTGCGAGAACGGCGCGTGGCCGACATCGTGGAGGAGAGCCGCGCACCTGATGACCTCTGACTCGCTTTCTTCCAGCCTTAGGGACTCGCACATCCTGCTCGCCACATAATAGGTTCCCAGCGAATGCTCGAGGCGCGTGTGGTGAGCCCCCGGGAAGACCAGGTAAGCAAGCCCGAGCTGCTTGATATCATGAAGTCTCTGGAACTCGTGAGACTCCATGATGTCGAGGAACACGCCTTTCAACGAGATGCTCCCGTGCACGGCGTCGTGGACGATCTTCTCTTCGCTCACGCCGGCGCAATCAACCTACAAATACTATTGTTTGTCGGCAAAAACGGCTAAAGAAATAAGTTTGGACTGGTATTTGAACAACGGCCGTTCTACAAATCTCCATGATGACGCTCATGAAGTCAAATGTATTTGGCTTGCTGGTTAGATAGCTTTCATCTAATGCAATGACATTCGAAGGCATAATTCTATTTCGAATCTCTCATCAAGCCTCGGATTATCATCCTACTCCAATGAGAAGCGATACTCTTAAGAGAAATTCTCGAAGTGTTAAATGGCTCGGCATTTTCAATGGGAGAATTAAGGAGAAGATAGCGCGTAAGGAGGATGATTATGAGATTTTCCGTTATCATATGGACAAATTAGGGGACATCTTATTAAATCTGGATAAGATTCATATCGGTCCATCTTCGGTCGATAGGAGGAAAATCATTATGCAAGGCGACATGCCCGGGAAAGAGCGAGTGCCTCTTTCGAAACTGAGAAATCATAAAATCAAGCTATTGGCGCTCTCGTTATGCGGTGTGATGGCCATATCCACTCTGGCAATAGCTTTGCCAGGAATGGTCGCACCTGCCCCTATCGGAAAGATCCAAGCGTCGTCGTCGCCAAATAACGGTGGGAGGGAAGTGCATTATAATTTTACCGACTTCTTCCATATGACTTTCCAGGACTGGAACTGGAACAGGAGCGGCGGAGTGACGTTCGAAACCGCTGGACGTCACGAAAGCGACCCGACGGACAAGTTCCATGACAGGATGCCGACTTGGTATTTTGACAGGCAGGCATGGTATTCCGAAATGATCTATCGGGAAGAATATCCTCACATATTCTATTACATGCCGAATCCTTATTCCATCAGGACAACCCCTGATGTCAGTGTAGGGCCCGTACCTTTCGCGCCTCTGAGATTCAGCGTCTGGGCAAGAAACATAACTGATTGCAGGACGACAAACGACGCGATATTCGTCCCCGACCTCAATCCTGTCGGGCCGAACGGCGGATGGATTAACGTCTCCTATTACATGACTTGCATATCGGTTTACGAGCACGACTGGATCAAGAGCTCAAATACTGCGTTCCAATCACATTGGATATCTTGGCTATACGGTGTCGAAGGCAGAACCCAGATTCCTGCTAATTCCGGCGGCACTGAGAACGATGGCTTCTACGTACACTTCATGGGCAAGATAGAATACTCAAGGCAGGCGGCGATGAGCTATCTCGGCTGGGACGGCACGGGCAACGTTCAAACATGGTTCCTGGCTAACGAAGAGAACATAGAGCAGAACGCCTGGCGCAACGATTGGGTGAATGAGGGATCTGCGGGCGGTCAATACGATATTTACACCGCCTACGGCTACGACAACAGCATCAAAGTAATCTCTCTTCAGCTGGATTCTCTGAACAGTACTGCTGATACGCTGACCATCAGGGTCTACGCGTGGAGCTGGGGCATGGACATTCTAGTGGTGAGATGGCTCGAGGCAGCGGGGGTTCTGAAGAACGCGTTCCAGAACTGGATGGAAGACATGGACCTGAATGTAAGGATCAGCCCGAACATGATGAACCTCTCATTGTCGGCGGTCGCGAATTACGCGATCGAGGCTTGGGAGGATGAGGATGACGATGTCTGGTGCGGAGGCTGGAGCTTGGAGAACTACCATATCGATTACTGCGGAAACGAGGGCACGCACACGAGCTATCCATCTCCGTACAACAATTATGACCCTGACCAGACCGATTGGCTGATTGAGTCGCGCGCCGTGTGGACGAAGAATTTCAGCAAAGATGTGAGCTACTGGGGCGCGCCTCTGGAGAAAGACCTCGGAGAATACGAGTACATAAACATCCAGCTGAACGCGGACGATGTCATCGGCTTCCGGCCCGGGAAAGGAGTCGCTGATGCTGATCCGACCTACGTGAACAACCTCCGAGCCAACCAATACTGGGGCAGGATGGTCCTTGGGAAGGACTGCTGGCCATACGATATCATTGCGGCTGCATACGATCCTGCAACGAAGACGATACGGCTCGAAGGGCCGATAGATTTCCCTACCGAGATTCAGCCAGGAACGACGGACGTGTTGATATCTGGGATCCCTTCGTTCATGTTCGACGTGTCACCGGTCGCATATTACGCGGTCAGCGTTACGGGGCCTCACACAACAGGCCTGCAGGACACGATAACCGTCACCGGGTACAATGCCACGGGCGCGATAATGCCCAACTGGTACAATGGAACTGTCGTGTTGGGCGACACGGACCCGGACACGGATCCCGCAGAAGCGAGCCATACGTGGCAGACGAGCGATAACGGCGTCTGGAGAACGAACATAACCTGGCTGACCGCGGGAACACGATACATCGATGCGGCCGACCAGTGGTTCAACCTGGATGTGAAGGGCTCTTCTGGACCCATCTCCATTGCGCTTATACCTGAGTTCTCGACCCTATTGATTCCGACTATGGGGGCGATAGCCGTCTTCCTGATCCTCAGATCGAAGACAAGGCGAAACTATGAAATGTGAAACAATGTGATTGCAGGGCATTTTGCCCTGCATGAAAATATCCTACGGTTTCTTCGTCGCTTCCGCGAGAGCGGCATCGAGTATGTCCATCGCCTGCACGAGCAACGACTTCGGCATCAATATCGACGGATGCATCCTGATCACGTTGCCGAACGTCCCGCAGCTGAGCAAAATCATGCCGTGCTTCAACGCGTAGTCTTTGATGGCCTTGATCTCGTCGGTCACGGGCTCCTTCGTCTGCCTGTTCTTGACGAGCTCGATCGCCATCATCGCGCCCATGCCTCTGACATCTCCGATGATCTCGTACTTCTTCTGCATCTCCTTGAGGCGCCTGGTCATGTATCTGTTGATCTTCTCCACCTTGGACAGGTTCTTCTCGATGATGTCGAGCTGGGCCAATGCCGCCACGCACGCCGCGGGATGCCCGCCGAACGTCCCTCCGATGCCTCCGGTCTGCGGCTCGTCCATTATCTCGGGCTTACCCGTCAGCGCGGATATGACCATGCCGCCGCCGATACCCTTCGCGCTCGTGAGGAGGTCGATCTCCGTTTCCGGCCAGTGCTGCATGCACCACATCTTCCCCGTCCTGCCCGCGCCTGTCTGGATCTCGTCCGCCACCAACAGCACTCCGTGCTTCTTGCAAATCTTCGAGACCTTCGGGTAGAACTCGGGCGGCGGGACGATGAACCCTCCCTCGCCGGCGATTGGCTCTCCGACGAGCGCCGCGACCTTGCCCTGGAACTGCGGCGATGAGAACACCTCGTCGATCTTGTCCGCGCAGGCTATCCCGCAGCTCGGGTACTCGAGCTTCAGAGGACATCTGTAGCAGTAGGCGAACTCGACCTTGTACGTCTCCGGAAGAGGCCCGAACCCCGCCTTGTAGGGCATCTCCTTCGCGGTCAACGCCATGCCCATCTGCGTCCTTCCGTGGAAGCTGTGCTGGAACGAGAACACAGCGGTCTTCTTCGTGTAGTGCCTCGCGACCTTCACCGCGTTCTCGACGGCTTCCGCTCCCGAGTTGAACAGCGCCGACTTCGTCAGGTACGGCTTCGGGGCGATCTTCGCAAGCTTCTCGCAGAGCCGGACATATGACTCGTACGGCGTCACCATGAAGCACAGATGATTGAACTTCGCAACTTGTTCCTTGACCGCTCTCACCACTTCCCGGGGACAGTGACCGACGTTCGTCACACCGATCCCGCAGCCCATGTCTATGAACGCGTTCCCATCAACATCGTATAACAAAGATCCGAGCGCTCTCTCGATATAGACAGGCGCTCCGACGCTGACGGATTTGGACACGTACGCGTCCTTGAGCTTGCCCAACTCCGCCGATTTCGGCCCCGGAATTGGCGTCTTGATTTCGGGTTTCTTCGACAGCTTAGCTGACATGCAATACACCTCGTTGAGAGCCTTTCGGAAAGCTCGCAACGACCTCGAACACGAGTCGCCCGATAAATAATGTTTGCTTCGAAGCCTGACCGCTCTTGAAAAGGTTTCAAAGAGAGCGGATGAGCGCCTGGGCAGGAGATATATTCCGAAATCAATTGACAGGCCAGCTGTCTGATTTTCAAGAGACTATGATTGCATCTCTCGATATCTCGCGTCGGGAGCCAACCGAGTCTGACGGAGATTATGGCAAGTCGCCAGTTATTATTATTTTCAAACGATTAGAATTAAATTATTTCCTTTTTCGTGCCTGAAGCAGGATTATTTTCTCATGTATTAATCGGGGAGTTGCACGATTAAAAGAAGGCGTATTATGTTCAGACTGCATCCTGTGAATGAAGGGTGATAGAATGAAGCTATTGGCCGCGATTGACGGGCTTAGACCTTTCGAGGTCGAGCTAATCGACAAGGACTCGCAGACTATCAGGCGATTGACAGATGCTCTGCCGATCGAGAGCACCGTGAATCGCTGGGGAGACGAGATCTATTTCTTCGTCGATTTCGAGGCTCCGCTGGAAACGGACGCAAGAAAGGAGATGAAGGTCGGAGAAGTGGCGTACTGGCCGAGAGGACCGGCTCTCGCGATATTCTTCGGCCGAACGCCCGCGAGCAGGGGCGATGCGCCAATGGCCGCCTCGGAGTGCAACATCGTTGGGAAAGTCAATGCATCCCCTGATGAGCTGAGAAAGGCAAAGGATGGCGCGAAGATCATCCTGAGAAAATTATGACCTCTTCGATTTCTTGACTTGCGCGAGATAATCGGAGACGATCTTTTCGTGGTCGAACGCCAGCTTCGGCAATCTTGACAATGGGACCCACTCAGCGATCGTCTCGTCGCTGTCCGCGAGCTTGCCGCCGATGTGAGAGAGAACGTACACGACGCTCACGGTATGACCTCTCGGGTCGCGGTTCGGGTCTGAGTACACACCCAATAGGCTCTTGACCTTCACGTCGAGCCCCGTTTCCTCTTTGAATTCCCTGACCACGCTTTCCTCGAGGCGCTCGCCGTATTCGACGAACCCTCCAGGAAGGGCATACATGCCTGCGAAAGGTGCGTGCTTGCGTTTGATGAGACATAACTTGTTATCGACGACAAGTATCCCATCCGTCGTCAGGCTCGGCTTCTTCCGGGATTTCTCGGACGCTTCCGCAGAAGACGTGGTTCTCGAATCGAACTCCTCAAGGAGGCGCTCGCCCGTCTTCGTGAGGACGGACTCCCCGAACCTCTTCCCGCCGCGCCTCGATTCCACGAGCTTCTCTCCGACGATATCCTCCATGTGGTGAATGACTCCCCAGGCATGACGATAGGACATACCCATGCTCTTCGCGGCAGTGGAGAGGGAGCCCGTCTCCTTGATTTTCCTCAACAGCTCCGCGCGTCCTGCGCCCATTACTGATTTCTTGTCGATTTTCAGTACAGGGCGGAAATCGATCTCAAGAGATATCCGCATCACCCCTCGCAAGATTGCTGGTCATCGGATTTGGATAAGCTCTTCTCCGCTATTCAAGTTATGCTCAGAAAGATTTATCCATTCATTCTATGTGTCATCGCACCGAGAAGGATGCTGAGGATACCGACGATTCTGACAGCGGATGAGCTGATCGATAAGGCTTTCAAGAAAGCCTCGAAGGTCAACATCCCTCCGGCGAAGACGAAGCTCGACATGATACGCCAGAAGAATCTTGCGAAGATAGCCTCTGTGGGGGATTCGATCAGCTCGACGCTCGAGGGATATGTCAAGGCCTTCCCGGATTTGGAGAGACTCCCTCCGTTCTATCGAGACCTGATCGACCTCTTGCTGGATATCGACCAGATGAAGAAATCTTTGGGGGCAATAGACTGGTGCGCTCATCAGGTCGAGAGAATATCGCGAGCGGCTCGGGCGAACGTGAAGAGGAGCAAGAGCCTGAAAGAGATGGATGCCGTCAGAGAAGAAGCGTACGGAAGATGCGCTTCTCTTCTGAGGCAGGTGCGGAAAGACCTCGAGTTCCTCGGCAAGGCGAGAGATAAGGTGAAGCAGCTTCCGAGCATCGACCCCGAGATGAGAACGATAGTCGTTGCAGGGGCGCCGAATGTGGGCAAGAGCTTGCTCGTCAGCAACCTATCGACCGCGAAGCCGAAGGTGGCGAGCTATCCATTTACAACGAAAGAGATAACAGTAGGAATCCTCGCGCTGGGCAGAAAGAAATATCAGATAATTGACACGCCTGGGCTTCTTGACAGGCCTGTCGAAGAAAAGAACGAGATAGAGTTGCAGGCGATAATTGCCCTGCGGAACCTTTCCGATCTCGTATTGTTCGTACTTGACCCGACTGGTACTTGCGGCTATACCATAGAATACCAGGAGTCTTTGCTTCAGGGAATCAAGAAGGTATACCCTGATATCAAAATCATCACGATAGAGAATAAGGCAGATTTCTTGAGAAGAGAAAATGAAAATATTAAAATCAGCGCATTGACGAAAGAAGGACTCGATGAGTTGAAGAAAAAAATTGAGCGATATCTTCCATCGGAAACGGAGTCGAAATCCTTTTAGTCAAATATCGCACTCACGGACGACGGGTTGCACTTAAGATTGAAATTGCGCGAAGAGGGTACTCTCGCGCACTGCCTGATGGGGGCGCGTCTATCAGATGAGCAAGATTGCCTGCAGCGAGTCGATGAGCCAGTACTTCAATTCTCTGAAGCAGGAAGCGGACAGATGCTACGCCATCGCGAAGAAGGCTAGAGCCACAGGAATTGACCCGGCGACCGACGTCGAGATACCGCGCGCGGAAGATCTCGCGGGGAGGGTGGAGCATCTACTTTCCGAATGGGGCACGGAAGGCATCGCGAAGAGGATACGCGAGCTGAGCAAGAGACACGACAGGGAAGAGGTCTCGATATTGATAGCGAAGGAGCTCGCGACGATCCCCGCGAGGAACAAGGAGGAGGCGATCGACAGGGCGATAAGGGTAGGAGTCGCAGTCCTCACGGAAGGAATACTCGTAGCGCCTCTCGAAGGAATTGCAGGAGTCAAGATTAGGCAGAACCAGAACGGCTCGGATTACCTGAGCGTATATTTCGCGGGCCCTATCCGGTCGGCGGGCGGCACCGGGCAGGCGATGTCTGTTCTCATAGCGGACGTCGTGAGAAGGGAGCTCGGGATTGGCAGATACGTGCCGACCGAGGGCGAGGTCGAGAGATTCAAGGAGGAGATACCGCTTTACAAGAGCCTCCAGCATCTCCAATATCTTCCGACGAACGAGGAAATCGACCTCATCGTGCGGAATGTCCCCGTGTGCATAGACGGCGAGGGTACCGAGGAGGACGAGATCACAGGATTCAGAGATCTCCAGAGAATAGAGACGAACCGAGTCCGGGGAGGAGCATGCCTCGTCATCGCGGAAGGCTTGTGCCTCAAGGCCCCGAAGCTGCAGAAGCACGTGAAGCGGCTGAAAATCGACGGCTGGGAGTTCCTCGACGAGTTCCTGCGGAAGAAGGGTAGCATCTCGGAGAACGGCAACGGCGGCATCGTGCCCAGCGAGAAGTTCCTGAAGGACATCGTCGGCGGAAGGCCTGTGCTCTCGCATCCCTCGAGAGTCGGCGGCTTCAGGCTCAGGTACGGCAGGAGCAGGGCGACCGGGCTGGCCGCGGTGGGCCTGAACCCCGCGACCATGCAGGTGCTCGGAGGGTACATCGCGATAGGCACCCAGATGAAGCTCGAAAGACCGGGCAAGGCGGGCGCCGTGACACCTTGCGAGTCGATCGAGGGGCCGATCGTACTTCTCGATAACGGAGACATGGTGCAGATACAGACCTTCGAAGAGGCGAACCGGCTCAAGGACAGGATTAAGGAAATAATCGATGTCGGAGAGATACTGATAGCTTTCGGCGAGTTCGCGGAGAACAACCATCCGCTCGTGCCGGTGGGCCTGACGGTCGAGGAATATAGGGCGATGCTGCTGCGAAAAACGAAGGAGCTCCCGGACGATTGGGAATACCCGTCCTTCGAAAGAGCCGTCGAGCTATCGAAGAAATACGATCTCCCGCTCCATCCCAGGTTCAACCTGTTCTGGTCGGACCTCCAGATGCCTCAGCTGAAGAGACTCAGGGAGCACCTGATATCGACCGGGAGATATTCGAAAACTCTCTCTCTCGAGAACAATCCCGAGATTAAATCGATACTCGAATTGCTCGGCGCCCTGCACAGAGTCAGGAACGGAAGGATTGTGATAGGAGCTTACGCCAAGCCGATGCTCTTCGTATTGGGGCTCCGAGCGACTGAAGGGGGCAGGCTCGAAGAGTCGGCCCCGCTCGACGAGAATCTGCCTGTCCTCGACGCACTGACCAAAGCCTGCGGCGTCAGGATAGCCCCGAGAGCGGTCACGAGGATCGGCGCGCGCATGGCTCGCCCGGAGAAGGCGAAGGAGCGCAAGATGAGCCCCCCGCCGCACGTCCTGTTCCCCATAGGAACTGAAGGCGGAAGCCAGAGGCTGCTGAACGAGGCCGCGAAGAAGGGCGAGATCGAAATAACGATGGGCGAGAGAAGATGCCCTGTCTGCGGCAGAACGACCTTTGCGACGATTTGCGACTGCGGCTCGCACACGACCTCCACGGGCGTCGAGGTCAAGACGCTCGTACCCCTGGGGAGCATGCTCGAGAAGGCGGCCGAGAGGCTCGGCATGAAGTCCGTGCCTGAGATAAAGGCAGTGCAGGGGATGATCTCGAAGGACAAGATACCCGAGCCGATCGAGAAGGGCATGCTTCGCGCGAAGCACGAGGTGTTCGTCTTCAAGGACGGCACGATAAGGATCGATGCGACGGATGTCCCGCTCACTCACTTCAGACTTGAGGAGATAGGGCTGACCGTCGAGGAGGCAAAAAAGCTCGGATATGACAGGGACGCGTCCGGCAGGCCGCTCGAAAGGCCGGACCAGATCTGCGAGCTCAAGGTGCAGGACATAATCGTCCCCGCGAGCTGCGCGAAGTATCTCATAAACACCGCGAGGTTCGTCGACGAGTCCTTGGAGAAGATCTACGGGCAGGAGCCGTATTACAACGTCTCGAAGCCGAAGGACCTCGTGGGACATCTCGCGGTAGGGCTTGCGCCGCACACCTCGGGAGGCGTGCTCGCGAGGATAATAGGCTTCTCCAAGGCCCAGGCAGGCTACGCGCACCCGTATTTCCACGCCGCGAAGCGCAGGAACTGCGACGGGGACGAGGATTCCATAATCCTCCTGATGGACGCGCTGCTCAACTTCTCGCGCTCGTTCCTTCCGGAGAAGCGCGGGGGGCTGATGGACGCCCCGCTCGTCCTCACCACTCGCCTGAACCCGGACGAGATAGACAAGGAGGCGCACAACCTCGACCTGCGGTCGGAGTATCCTCTGGAGCTCTACGAGGCCGCGAGAGAGTACAGGCCGTGCAAGAGCGTGGAGCACCTCATGGACCTCGCGGGGGGGAGGATCGGGACCGTTCTCCAGTACGAGGGGTTCGGATACACGCACGAGGTCGTGAGGATAGACCACGGCCCGATCGCGTCCTCGTACACGTCATCGAGCTCGATGGCGGACAACATAGACGCGCAGCTCGAGATAGCCACCAAGATAAGGGCCGTTGACGCTAGGGACGTCGCGCACAGGGTGATCGTGAGGCACCTGCTGCCCGACATCGTCGGCAGCCTGAGGAAGTTCTCCGGGCAGCAGCTCAGGTGCCCGAAATGCAACGCGAAGTATCGCAGGATGCCGTTGAACGGCAGATGCGCCTGCGGGAACGCGCTCATACTGACCGTCTCGGCCGGCAGCGTGAGCAAGTACCTCGAGAAGGCGAAGGAGATCGCGGACAAGTACGATGTCCCGAGATACACCCGACAGAGGATCGAGCTCGTGGAGACATCGATAAACTCGATATTCGAGTCCGACAAGGTGAAGGACAGCAGCCTGGACGACTTCTTCTGAGAAAATCATTCCTGCAGTCCGGAGACGAGCTCGGAGAATCCTTCGAACCTCTCCTCGAGCAGCTTGAGGGTCCTGACGAGCAGCTCTTTGGCGGACAGCGCCCCGTCCGTCTCGTACTTCATGACGATCCTCGACGGGTTCTCCTCGACCTTGATGCAGCCGAGCTCGCACGCCTCGACGCATGCCATGCAGAGGTTGCATCTCTCGGGATGCGCCGCGACTATCTTCTTCCCCTCTTTGGCGAAGACGTCCTTCGGGCAGGCATTGATGCACTTGCCGTCGAGGTCGCACTTGCCTCCCTCGACCTTGACGTTCGCGGAGTACCTGAACCCCACGCCGCAGACCGGCGAGAACTTCGCATGGTCCTTCCCGGTGCCAAGCTCTGCCGTGGCGTAAGCCAGGATCGCCTGGGTCTCCGTGAGCTTGACTATCGGTATCAGGTCATCCTTGATCTTGAACTTCGCGTCCCCGAGCGGCTCGAGGTCGCCGGAATAGACCGTGCAGGGCCCCTTCTTGTTTATCGAGTACATTATCGTGCAGCTCGGGCAGCCCTCGCCGTTGCACGTGCACTTGCTCCTCGGGACGAAAGCGTCGAGGTCGGTCGGTATCGGGAGCATTCCGAGCCTGTGGGCGACTATCTCGTCGAACAGGGGCGAGACGCTCTCGTACTCCTTGTTGTTCTCGTCCATGATGGACCCCATGTGAAACTCAACGTTCTCTATCGCCATCTTGGGGATGTCCGCGATCATCGTCCTCCTGATGGCGTTCACGACGGACGCATCGGTGTCGACGAAAACCAATTTGCCCTTGGTGCTTGTCATCTCTTGGATCTCTATTTTCATTCGGATCACTCATCTTTGGGTTCCGAGTCCGAAGGCTCAGACCCTCCGTCCTCTCCGTCCGCCCTTCTTCTTCGTCCCGTCGTGCGGGACCGGAGTGACGTCTTCTATCCTTCCTATCCTTATGCCCGCGCGCGCCAGACCTCTGATGGCCGCCTGAGCACCCGGCCCTGGGGAAAGCGACTTGTTTCCGCCCGGTGCGCGGACCTTGACATGCATTCCGTCGATGCCTTTCTCCTTTGCGATCTCCGCCACCCTCTCGGCAGCGCGCATCGCGGCGTACGGGGACGCCTCGTCCTTCGCGGCCTTGACGACCATCCCTCCGCTGCACTTCGTGATCGTCTCTGCGCCCGTGATGTCGGTGACCGTTATCACGATGTTGTTGTAGCTCGCGAAAATGTGAACGATGCCCCACTTGCCCATCCGAGATCACTTCTCCTTCTTTCGACGCGGCTTCTTCTCGGCCTTCTTCTCTCCGGGCTTCTGTTCCTCGGGCTTCTCGGGCTCCTCCTCGATGTCCGGGAGCTCGGCAGGAGCTGTCTCGACGACCGCGTCCTTCTCGATCAACTTCTCGAGGGACGGCTTGACCGCCTTCGGGATCTTGAATTCGGGCTCCTTCTTCGGGGCCTCCTTCGGCTTCTCCGCAGCGGCCTCTTTCGCCGCCTGCTCTATCAGAGCCTTCTGCTTCTCGAGCTCCACGGCCTCCTTGGGCTTCGGCCTCATCGGGTGAAGGTCGCTGGCGAGGGGCGAACGCTCGGCGAACGCGATGTCGTTCTCCTCGTCCCGCTTCACGAGATAGCCTGGGATCGTCACTATCCTTCCTTTGATCGCGATGTGCCCGTGCGATATGAACTGCCTGGCCTGCTCGGGCGAGTACGCCATGCCCTTCTGGAAGACCATCGTCTGGAAGCGCCTTGACAGCACGTTCTCGACATTCAACGCGAGTACGTCGTTCAAGGTCGTTCCCTCCATCGGCAGCAGGCCCATCCTTGCGCATCTCCTCAACAGCTGCTGCACTTCGACCTCGGCCTGCTTCTCGCCGGTCCTGATGCGCGCCTGCAGGTCCCTGCTCTGCGCCCTGAAGTTCCTGATGAGCGACTGCGCCTTCCAGACCTCGCGCTTGTTCTTGAGCCCGAACCTCTTCTGCAGCTCCGTCTCGGTCTTTATCCTCTCGGCGCGCCACGGATGGGACGGAGTATCGTATTTCCTTCTCGAGAATTTCGGGTCACCCACCTAGCTCACCCCTTCTTCTCTTCCTTCTTCTCGCCTGCTTCCGCCGGGGCGAGCTTCTGTCTTATGACGCCGACCTGCAGACCCGTCCTGCCGTTGGACTTCGTCCTCTGGCCTCTGACCTTCTGGCCTCTCTCGTGCCTGATGCCCTTGTAGCACCTGATCATCTTCATCCGGTTTATGTCGTCCCGCCGGAAGACGTCGACGTCGACTCCGACGAGATGCATGTCATCCCCGCTCTCCCAGTCGTGCTGGCGGTTGACCATCCAGCCGGGAACGAGCTCGACCAGGCCGGTGACGGTTTCCTCGAGCTTTGCTATCTGCGCGTCCTCGAGGCTGCCGATCATGGTGTTCGGCGGTATGCCAGTCAGCTTCGTGATAGTCTGCGCGGCCCTCAGGCCGATTCCGCGTATCTTTGTGAGCCCCAAAAGGACCGAGAGCTCGCCGTTGATGTCAGTGTTGACCATCCTTACGATGAACTTGAAATTATCCGGGAGGTCCTTTCTCTTGGCAGCGGCCACCGGGGCTTTCTCCTTCTCAGCCTTCTCCGAAGAGCCCTTCGGCTTCTTCTCTGGCTTCTCCGTCCCGACGGCCTTGTCTTCCAATGAATGACCTCCAAGGGCAATTATTCCCAAAGGCGAATCATGTCAGGCAAGAACATGCCTGAATGAGCGGTAATGCAGAATGCTATTTCATATAAAAGCGTTTTGGATTGCCGCTCGAGACATCAATCGTGTGCTGGGATGTATGCGAGAACTGCCTCGGGAAGAGCCGGGGCCCGAACGGTTTGCAAGGCCGTATGCCTGAAAATTCGGCTCCTCGAATGATAATAATACACGGCCTCGTCTAAACTCCGAGATGTATATTGCTCTTATAGACTTCATTGGTGAGAGGTATTCTCGGAATATGCGAATCTTGCGTTATAAAACACTGTTTAATTGCGAAGCGCGAACCTTCGATCGCATCTTCGAATACTATCTGTTTTTCCTATGTCTGGCTTGATTTTCGAAGGGAGTGTTCATGAAGGCATCCGACGGATTTTCAACGGATCGGGGAGGACCTACACTATTTCTTCATCCTCGAAAGAATATTTATACAATCAATTAGGTCGCAGTTTCGGTGTCTGAGGTTGGTGGCTCAACTTTCCTCCTAAACAGTTTTATCCCCACCACACCGACCGAAGACACCTTAGTTCTGCGGCAATGATCCGATAGCCAGTGAGAAACAACACAGGAATTATATGCCGAGCAGCTCAGTAACCCTTCGGAATGGATATCGAATCAAGGGTTCTCAAACGGATACTCCCATCTTCGGAGGAGCAGAAGAAAATCGATGACGCCGTCGGCGAGCTGTTCAGATCGCTGAAATCGATGGCTCGCAAGCGCGAATTGCCGTTCGAGCCGTTGCTGGTGGGCTCGATAGCGAAAGGGACGCACCTCACGCATCCTGACATAGACATGTTCCTGAGGTTCCCTATCGACATATCCGTGGAGAGGATGGGAAAGATAGACAAGGAAGTCGGGAGGGAGTTGCTCGACAATCCAGAGGAGAGATACGCGGAGCACGCGTACATATCTGGATTCTGGCACGGATTCAGGACCGATCTGGTGCCATGCTATGATGTGCCGTCCGGGAGAGGGAGGATTAGCGCTGTAGACAGGACACCCTTTCACACTGAGTACGTCAAGAAGAACCTCGAGAGCTCGCAGAGGAACGACGTCAGGCTTCTCAAGCAGTTCCTGAAAGGTATCGGGATATACGGAGCAGAAGCGAGGATACAGGGATTCTCCGGATACTTGTCCGAGATTCTGGTAATCAGGTTCGGGGACTTCCGCTCGGTCGTCAAGGCGGGCAGCAAATGGAAGCTGCCGGTCCAGTTGTCTTTGGAAGAGAAGCCCTCCCGAGAATTCGACGAGCAATTCATATTCGTTGACCCTGTCGACCCCAATAGGAACGTCGCGTCCCCCGTCTCTGCGGAGAACGTGAGGCTGTTCATCGAGGCGTGCAGGAGCTACCTGAGGAGCCCGAAACTCGCCTTCTTTTTCCCGAAGAAGCAGGAGATGCTTTCTGACGACCGGCTCCGAGCGCTGTTGTCGAAGAGGAAAGGCACCATTCTGGTCGATCTGCCGCACATAGACGTCGTCGAAGACGTTCTTTGGCCCCAGCTCCGAAAGACCGGAGTATCCATGTTCGAAATCCTCGAAAGAGAAGGATTCTCGCCGTCGAAGCTCACGTTGGACTCCGACTCGAAGGGGAACTATATCGTGATAAGCTGCGACGTCGAGGAGCTGCCGAGGACGTACACCCATCTGGGCCCTCCGGTGAACTCTCCCGAGGTCGATAGATTCAGGGCGAAGTGGGCGACGAGAGGGGTCTCGCCACCGGTAATCAAGAAGGGACGCTGGCAGGTTGAGGTGGAAAGAGAAGCTCGGACGCCGAGCGAGGTGCTGCTGATGAACTTCCCGTCCGTCCGGCTCGGGAAGGGCTTCAGGAAGATGAAACTACCCGTTGTCGTTTCGGGGGACGGCCTCCTGAGCAGGAAATATCGGAGAACCCTGACGAAGCACTTCGACGAAAAACGCCCCTGGGAGAGATGACTCAGGCAACAAGTATCTCCGCGTTCTGAGCGAGGTTGAACGTCGCGGTATGCCCTGAGGCGTCCTGTGCGATTATTCTGAACGTGAAATATCCGCCCGTCAGGTAACTGGGACCAAAAGCGTCGATGACGAACGAGTAGATGTAAGTCCTATCGGTCGGACTCATAGAATTGGTTATCTCGTTGCCCGCTGGGCTCAGACGGAATTGAATGGATGGAGGTCCGGAAAGTGCGCCGTTATCCGCGACTCTCGCGGAGACGTTCACGGCATACCCGTTATCGTAGGCCGCCCTGAGCGATGACTGCACGGAAGGGGCCCCGCTCGGTCCGACCCATTGATAGCTTCCCTGCGATGCGTTATAACTGTAATTGTAAGTTATCCACGTTCCTGCGGATGTATGAACTGCTATGCTAACGTGCGTGATATCCGGGGGAGCGATATCCATGAACGGCGGATTCACGACGAGCACCCAGATGGCGAGGAACGTCAGGAAGAACCAAAAGCCGCTCTCGATCCAGTTGCGCCTTGTGAATTTCGATATGTCGACCCTGACCCCGCTCAGGAAATACTTGAGCGTCGCGAACCCGAGCAACAGAACGAGCAGCCCCAGGTATGCGAGGTTGGTCGTTAGCGTAGCCATGCCCGCGACGACTCCGAAGGCGATTCCATAGCCCACGACGAGCAATGTCCTCTTCGTGGCGTTCATCTCGTCGATCAGGAACTGCTTCTCGTCGAACTCCGGGGGGACGAACTCGTACTTCTCCTCCTCTTGGGGCTTTGTCTTCTTCCTCTTCTTGGCCATAGCGGAGAACCGAACAGGATGATGCAATTAAAGGTTTCGCACATGTGCGGGCGATTCGAAAGCAATCCTCGGCTGTCCGCATCGTTCTTATAGAAAAGTGATTCTCCATTCCTTGGGGAGGAAAACGACTCGGCTTCGTCTGAACCTGCTGTGCATCGCGGGCGTCGCAATCGGGGTCATCGGTCTATTTACACCGCTCATCGACTGGCAATTCGAGTGGGAAGCAGCGTCTCAATCTTATATGGGGTCGTGCTGCGATGACAGGACAAATGCCTTTTGTTCGATTATCCCGCCGCCACCCCCCTACTGCAATCCATATCATTCGGCGATCGACATAATTCATTCGGTTGCGTATTCTTGGATGCCGGAAGCTCAAGCGCTTCATGTCTTGCTTGCAATCGTCATAATTGGGCTGGCGTTGTCTCTGCTGACGCCCATTGCTGGATTCATCGAGATGATAGGATCTATCGGATGCATCGCACTGTTCGACAGCATTCAGGTGTATCAAGAGGCATGGTCGCATTTGACCATTCATCTGACGGCGGTTCCGAACGTCGGCGCCTGGCTCATCCTTCTTTCATCAATGGTAGTGATCGCCTCTTGCTTCTACCCTTTGGGAATCGGAATGCTTGGCAGGAAAGCAGATTCTCAGAAAGGACTCAGGATGACATTTTCAATCCGGTCATCCCCAAGTGACAGTAAGTTCCCGAGATACGAACTCAATTATCTCACAATCGCAGGGGCCTCGATTGCTCTCATCGGGGCGATGCTCCCTTGGAGATTCAGATTGAACCCTCCATATTTGCATCCTGTCTACAGTTCGCCCCTGACCGTGTTGCAGAATCTTCCTGCCTACGGAACAACGGAAATCATCCTGACTATCATCGTCGTTCTTGCAATCGGCCTGTCCTTCGTCTCATCGATATCCGGGGGCTTCCTTGTTCCGAGCGCGACGGCACTGTTCGCCATGTTCTCGAGGGAGCCGATGGCCCATGAGACTGATCTTATCTTGGCAGGCTTTATCGTGGCGATGTCGGGCATTTGTTTGATTGTATTGAGTTATTTCGTGATCATCGATAAGAACGGAATCGTGCTCAGAACCGAGTTATCCCGGAGAATCTTCACGATTCATAAGACCGTGCCCCATCAGGAAACTCAGGCACAAGGCGCACAGGCGGGCGAGCGGCAAAGACACATCGTTCATCTGAACGCGCCCGTCGTCTTGGCCCTCGCGCTGGGGTTGATCGCCATCTCTATGCCCTGGCTGGATGATGGCTCGCCGTCCGGCGTATCTTTTCTGGCATTGATGAGCAATCAATTCACGATGAGCCTCGCAATCTCGACCGTGCTATTCTTAATCGGGACAATCGCAAATCTGATGACGCCTTCAGGCAGCATCTTGCAGACTATCGGGTGTGCGATATCAATTGAAAGCTGGCTGGAGATCTCGATGTCTGGCATTCTCCCAGGGTTAGGATTGATATTGGCAATTTGCTCTGCAACCTTTGGCGTGTTCGGTTTGATACATCCCGTCTTCCTGCCGAGATATTACGAGCAGAAGGGATTGATGAGCAGGCTCGTCTCGATAATACCTGACGCATGACGATCCCGAAAAGATAATCGATCTCGCTGAGATGAATATCGTTCTTGATAGTTCTTCGGACCGGAACTCTCTCAGTCGGGTCGTAGCATCGCCAGTTGCATTCCGAGACAAGCTCTTCGGTCGATATGCTCCTGTAACCCGCATTTTCGTTTACCTCTAATAGACAGCCTTATATTACGAGGTTCAGTTTATATCGGCCGGTGCAGAGAATGGCAGAGGACGAACTCGAGAAGCTCCCGGGCGTCGGAGCGGCTATCGCCGAGAAGTTGAGAGAGGCGGGCTATGTGGATTTGATGGCGATAGCGGTGGAATCGCCCAGCCGATTATCCGAGATAGCCGAGATAGGCGAGTCGACGGCAGCAAAGATAATCGCGGCGGCCAAAGAAGCAGCGGATGTCGGCAAGTTCGAGACTGGCGACCTGATCCTCGAAAGAAGGAAGAATATCGGAAGGATCCTCACGGGCTCGAAGGCGCTCGACGACCTCATGGGCGGCGGAATAGAAACTCAGGCGATCACGGAATTTTTCGGCGAGTTCGGTTCTGGGAAGACCCAGCTCTGTCATCAATTGGCCGTCAACGTCACAAAACCCAAGGATGAAGGCGGCCTGGAAGGCCATGCCATCGTTATAGACACGGAGAACACCTTCAGACCGGAAAGAATAATACAGATGGCCGAAGCGGCTGACCTGGATCCAGACGGCGTGCTGAAAAAGATACATGTCGCGAGGGCGTTCAACTCGCATCATCAAATGCTTCTTATCGAGAAGGCAAATGAGCTGACGAGGGAATATCCCATTCGGCTGCTGGTTGTGGACTCGCTCACCGCCCATTTCAGGGCGGAATATATTGGCAGGGGAGCGCTCGCGGAGAGACAACAGGCATTGAACAAGCACATGCATGATCTGATGAGATTCGGCGACCTGAACAATTCTGTGATTGCAGTGACAAACCAGGTCGCGGCGAAACCGGATGCATTCTTCGGAGATCCCACTCGACCGATCGGCGGACACATAGTCGGTCACACGGCGACCTTCAGGGTTTACCTCAGAAAGAGCAAGGGCGGGAAGCGAATAGCAAGACTGATAGATTCCCCACACCTGCCGGAAGCAGAGGCGGTCTTCACCGTTTCTGAGGACGGCATCGGGGACTGATTTCTTCCGCTGATTAAAAAAGGAAGACCGCGATGACCCTTCACTATGCGGTACATGTTCGAGCTTTCTGGGGAGCACCCAGAGCTACCAACCTGGGAAGCTGAATCCGTATTGTCCTGCTTCGGGAAGATGAAAGTTTTAGAAGAGGAAAGAGGAATCGCGATTCTCTCCTCCGATGCGACATGCAAGGAAATCGTCAGCAGGATTTCGCTATCTCATTTCATCAGCGAACATCTGAAAAGCACGGAAATAGATGGCCTAGAATCCGCATTTCTCGATCTCGATGTCCCGAGATGCAGCTCCGTCGCGGTCAGAGTCAAGCTCAGGGAGGACAGGAGAAGGACGATTGACGCATCTCGGATGATGAAAAGTCTCGGGGCCATCATTTCGAAGAAAGCGCGCGTACGGCTTGAGAATCCCGATGTCACTCTCAGGGTCTATATTGGCGACAGGGCACACATCGGGCTCCAACTGGCGGAAATCGACAGAAGCCAGTTCGAGAAGAGGAAGAACAGGTTTCTCCCGTATACCTCCCCGGTATCGATCCACCCGCGGCTCGCCAGGACGCTGATCAATCTGACCGCGGCGAGTCGGGACGCGAAAATCCTCGACCCGTTCTGCGGAACGGGCTCAATATTGATAGAAGCCGCGATGATGGGGTTCCCTACCTTCGGCTCGGACATATCGGAGGACATGATAGAGGGTGCGAGAAGAAATCTGAGACATCTAGGGCTGAAATCGGAGCTTAGGCAGCTCGATGTCAGCAAGATTTCGGAATTCGGGACGAAGTTCGACTGCATCGTGACAGACCCGCCTTACGGGCGCTCTTCAAGCACGGGGAAGGAGCCGCTCGGGGAGCTGTATTCGAGAGCGCTCTCCTCGTTCATCGACAACCTGAACGAGAAGGGCAGGGTCGGCATCATACTGCCGAACGGAGAACGGCTCGCCTATGAAGATGATTTCGTCTTATTGCGAAGCACGTCCGTTCGCGTCCACAGGTCACTCACGAGAAATTTCTTCGTCCTTCGGAGAAAATGAAAATTCAAATAACCGTGAGCTCGACTGCTATCCTCTCGATCAACCCCGTGCCTGCGGAGTATGCTTCAACCCAGATCGTGACAATCTTGCCCGTGATCGCATCGGCAGGGGAGCTCACAACGAGCGTGACCGAAATGTTCGAAAGCGGCGGCATCGAGACGATGAGACGATTCGTCGCATTCCCCGGATCATCGGAATACAGCCACGCACTCCACCCAGCTGGCGAGACGGCGAGCAGCTCAACAGATGTCAGGAACTGATAGCTGCTATCGATTTCAATCGAGATACTCTTTGTCTGATTCTTCCCGATCGTGGTTGAGGAGGGATTCGCGACAAACGTGTAATTCCCGGACAAGAGGGTGACCTTGATCGGGAGAGAACGAGAAAAGCGCGTGTCGTTCTTCGCATAAATCGATATCGCGGCATCTATGACGACCTGCTGCGACACCGGTTCCTTCTGATGGACCGTGAAGTACACAGTCATGTTTCTGCCTACCTTCACTGTCGCCTCATTCGAAGGAGAAGAGACGTTCGATCCAGTCAGGTTGTTGTAATATGATATTCCGTACCCCAAGAGATTCTTGACGCTCGAAGGGGCGAGGTCGAATCTCAGCTCAGTATTGACGTTTCCTGTGCTTGTGATGAGCACGGGGAATGTGTGATTGAACATCATGGAGACGTTCCCTTCGTCGCTACCCTGCAGCTCCGCATCGAAGCTGTAATCCATCTCGACATATCCCATAGGCACCAGGACGAAGCTCGTGACCAGGATGACTCCCATGAGCGCGCCCAAGGCCTTCTTCTTCCCCGAGATCTTCGTTATATCGTTCAGCGGGGGCGCATGCTCCATTCCGAGGAACAGGACTATCAGTCCGAACAGCATCCAGCCGACATTGAAGAACGCTCCTATCGAGAACAGGATGAACACGCTGGCCCAGCTGAGATAGCGCGAGTTATGCCCCAGAATCGCCCGGGCGACGTGTCCCCCGTCGAGCGACCCTGCAGGGATGAGGTTTATCGCAGTGACGAGAAATCCTACCCATCCCGCCATCGCGGTCGGATGCAATATGTAATTCTCCGGTAAGGGGATGAAAAGCCCGATGATGTCATAGATGACGGGCAGCGTGATATACATCGACCCTCCGGTCTCCTCAGGTATCGGACGCGCCCCCTGGGCCGTGAGAATCAGGCCAAGTATGGCAACGGGGACCGCGACGAGAAAGCCTGCTATCGGTCCCGAGACGCCCAAGTTGAACAGGGTCTTCCGGTCTGGAATCGGCTCGCGGATCGATATGAACGCCCCGAACGTGCCGATCGGCGGAGGCGCGGGGATGAAGAAGGGCAGAGAAGCGGACAGACCGGAACGCTTGGCGGTCAGGTAATGAGCCATCTCGTGAGTACCGAGAATCAACAGTATCGGGACGCCGAACGTCAGTGCCCCCATCAGAACTGTTTCGGCCGAGAAGAACTCGACCTCGTCTCCGACATACCCGCTCCAGAGTATCATTCCGGCGAATATTGTCGTCGACAGCGTGAAAATCATCATGATGACGTTGACCCAAACGCCCCTGGGATTCGGCTTGGGAAGCTTGCCGACAGTGATTGTATGCTCGCCCCCACGGTATGTGATGACAGGCGTGTAGTTGTACTTGGCAAGCTCCGCGCGCAATCTCTTGAAATTGTCCTCGAGCAAATCCTGGTTCACCTGACATTTAAACGACACGGAGTCGTGCGAGAGGTTGGTCTCGTATATCGAGAAATACCTCGATACGATCGACTTTATGAAATCTACCTCTGCGGCGGCGTCAGGAACCGGCGATGATTGCATCGAGCGTTCCATTCTTGCCATTGCATTTAATCCTTTTGAACATCTGCCGCAAGTGGGTTGCGGGAAAAGCGTACATCGCGTGTTCGAAAATGGCTAATATACATACTCTCTACTCGTGCCCGGGATATGAGCGATAGCAACCCGTTAGTCGAGGTCATGAAGCTCTTCAGGCTTTGGAACGGGCTGATTGCCGTGCTCGGATTGATCCTGGGGGCAGCGGTCTCGACAGGAATCACCGGCCTCAGCAATTGGACCTGGGAACTTATACTCGGGGCATTCGTCGTGCTCCTCTTCGTCGGTGCGGGCAATTCTCTGAACGATTACTTCGATATAGAGACGGACAGAATCGCGCACCCCGATCGCCCCTTGCCGAGAGGCACACTGCCGAGAAGATTCGCCCTTCTATCTTCGGCGACGATGTTCGCGGGATGCGTCGTGCTCGCATCTTTCATAAACTGGCTATCGCTGACAATCGTCATCCTCGCAATCATCGCCATGATAGTCTACGAGCTCAGAATGAAGAGCTTGGGATTAACTGGGAACGTATTGATCGCATTGCTCGTCGCAGGCTTATTCGAATTCTCGGGCTCGGTCGTCGAGCTGCCCGAAAAGACGCTGGTGTTGGCCGCGCTGTCGGGCCTTGCAACTCTGGGAAGAGAGATAGTCAAGGACATAGAGGATCTGAAAGGAGATGTCGCAAGGACAACGCTCCCGAAGAGGATAGGTGCCAGAAATGCCGGATATGTTGCGTTGATTCCGACATTCATCGCTGTAGCCCTTTCACCGGTTCCGTACATACAAGAACAGCTGACGGCCCTATATCTGCTGGTGGTAATCATTGCGGATGCGCTATTCGTTTATGGGGCGCTTTCGCAATTCAAGAACCCGAGCAAGGGACAGAAAATCTATAAAGTAGCCATGGTTGTCGCCCTCATAGCCTTCGCCGTCGGTGTGAGAACATGAAGGTGCTCGAATACATCTTGAGTACTCTGAAGGAACGCAAGATGCACATGACGTTGATCGACCCCGCCAGCCAAAGCGAGGAAAGGGCCGGTCGCATAGCCGCAATCGCAAGCCGTCTCGGATCCGACGCGTTCATGGTCGGAGGTTCAACCGGCGTTACTCAGGAGAATCTCGAGGCGACAGTGAAGCAGATAAGAAAGAACGCTCCAGGCAAACCAGTGATACATTTCCCGACTGCCGCAAAAGTACTGAGCCCGTCCGTGGATGCCATTTACTTCATGAGTTACTTGAACTCGCGGAACCTCAGAAACGTGATAGGCGAGCAGGTCGCCGGCGCCCCGGTCATCAAGAAAATGGGGATCGAACCGATACCCATGGGTTACATCGTTTTCGAACCGGGGATGAAGGTCGGAGAGGTCGGCGAGGCGATGCTCATAAAGAGGGACGATGCGAAGACCGCGGTCGCGTATGCGATCGCCGCCGAGTTCCTCGGAATGAAGCTCATATATCTCGAGGCTGGCAGCGGTGCGGACGAGCCTGTGGCTCCTAGCACGGTTGCGGCAGTGAGGAATGAGATATCCATCCCGATGATAGTCGGGGGCGGAATAAGGAACGGCAACAGAGCGAAGACGCTGACAGACGCCGGTGCAGACATTCTGGTTACAGGGTCGGTCGTCGAAGAGGCCAATTTCGAGTCCCGGCTGAAGGACATCCTGAGCGCAATCCATTGAAGCCGACGATTCTCCTTTTATAAGGCGCAACGCTATCGGTTCGGCATCAAGATTGCGGAGAGTCATTCCCTATGAAAGATAATTACTTCCTCGATAGGGCGAAAGAGCAGGCAAAATGGCGCCTGCAGGATTCGATCAACCTGTTGCCGTCCGAGAACGTGACGAGCCCGGAGGTTCGGAGTCTCCTATCGTCGGATTTCGGGCACAGATACACTCTGCCAGTAAACGCGCTTTGGGCAGGAGAGTACATTGAAAACTCTTATCGCGGGACGAGGATAACCACGGAGATCGAGCGCTCTGCCGAGAAAGTCGCTTGCGCCGTCTTCCGGGCGGAGCACGCCTGCGTGCAGCCCTTGGGCGGACACATCGCCGCGATGATAGCCCTTCTATCCGTGTCCAAGAAAGGAGATTCGATTTGCTCAATACCGGTCAGCTGTGGCGGATATGACGGATACGCGCAGCCGTACCTTCCAGACATTCTAGGATTGACCTCGTGGGAGCTTCCGTTCTCGAAAAAAATCTACAATTTGGATGCTGAGAGGTGCGCTGCTGCCATCCGAAAGAAGAAGCCGAACGTCGTTGTGCTCGGAGCGTCTTTCATTCTGTTCCCCTATGAGATGGGCCCGATAAGAGATGCGTGCGAAGATGCAGGCTCGTTCCTCATATACGACGGATCTCACGTCATGGGATTGATAGCTGGCGGGGAGTTCCAGTCGCCCCTCGATGAGGGCGCCGATATCCTGTACGGATCGACTCACAAGAGCTTCTTCGGGCCTCAGGGCGGCCTGATATTGACCCGACGCGAAGATCTTCATTCCGCCATCAAGAAGAATCTGACCTGGAGAATTGTCGACAACGTGCATTGGAACAGGGTCGCCGCGCTCGGCCATGCACTGCTCGAAATGAGGCGCTTCGGAAAGAGATACGCAAGACAGGTCGTCAAGAACGCGCAAGCCTTGGGAAGAGAACTCTCGGAAAGTGGATTCCCGGTAAAATACAAAGAGTTGAACTTTACGAAGTCGCACCAGCTGCTCATCGATGCCAACAGGCTCAGGAGAAAGTTCGGCCTCGGACTCAACGATTTCTCTATAAGGATGGAACGGTCGAACATCATCATCGATTCCGTGGGCAGATTGGGCACCGCGGAGCTCACCAGGCTCGGTGCGGATGAACAGGACATGAGGGAAATCGCGGGGCTGTTCATCGACGCGGCCAACGGGAAAGATGTCAGGGGCGCCGTGCGAAGAAAGAGACGAGAGATGAAAGTCATTTTCAGATTGAGTTGAGGCAGTGCGGGAGGTCGGATTCGAACCGACGCACCCCTACGGGACGGGATCTTAAGTCCCGCGCTTTTGGTCCAGCTCAGCCACTCCCGCACGTCGTTGCAGGCCCTGGATAAATTGAATTATGCGGATAAATCCTTCGGGGTGCCAGAAATAATTTTCTCTCTGGCACCGGTCATAAATCTGCCAAGACATCGCTGAGGTTCGGCTTGCCTATCTCCTCGAGCTCGTATCTCGTCCTGATTATGGGCTTGTTGACTTTCAAAATCCGGTTGAGGTCGATTGGCGTGCCCGAAACCACAATGTCGCAATCGCTCGCCTCGATCGTCTTTTCGAGGTCCTTTATCTGCGTCTTTCCGTAGCCCATCGCGGGCAGGACCTTCGAGAGGTGCGGATATTTCTCGAACGTCTCCTTTATCGATCCCACGGCGAACGGCCTCGGATCGATTATCTCCTTCGCGCCGTGATCTTCGGCGGCTATCAGTCCGGCTCCGAACGCCATCCCGCCGTGCGTTACCGTCGGGCCGTCCTCGATGACCAAGACTCGCTTGCCTCGAATCATGCCGGGCTTGCTCACCTTAATAGGTGAAGCAGCTTCTATGACCTTGGCCCTGGGATTTATCTGAGCGATCGTCTCCTTGGCCTTGAGTATCTCGTCCCTGTTCGCCGTGTCCATCTTGTTGATTATGATTACATCCGCCAATCTAAGGTTCGTCTCGCCGGGATGGTAAGTCATCCCGTGCGTGGGCCGATGAGGGTCGACTATCGTGATATGCAGGTTAGGCCGAAAGAACGGCGTGTCGTTGTTTCCCCCATCCCAGATGATGATGTCGGCCTCTTTTTCAGCCTGTCGGAGTATCTTCTCGTAATCCACGCCGGCATACACGACTATGCCGTTGTCGATGTGCGGCTCGTATTCCTCCCTCTCCTCGATCGTGCACTCGTACCTGTCGAGATCCTCGTAGCTGGCGAACCTCTCGACTACTTGGTTCTTGAGGTCTCCGTACGGCATCGGGTGCCGCACGACGACGACCTTCTTGCCCCTGTCCTTGAGGATCTTCGCTGCCTTTCGCGTGGTCTGGCTCTTTCCCGAGCCCGTCCTAACCGCGCAGATTGCGAGGACCGGGACCTTCGATTTCAGCATCGTCTGGTTCCCGCCCATTAGCCTGAAATCCGCCCCTGCCGCGAGCACGAGAGAGGCCTTGTGCATGAGGTCGATGTGCGAAATATCGCTGTATGCGAATATCACCTGCTCTACGCCGTGCTTCTTTATTAAGTCGGTCAGGTCGCTCTCCGGAAAGATGGGAATGCCTTTCGGATACAGCTTCCCGGCCAGCTTGCGCGGGTATTTCCTGCCCTCGATATTTGGTATCTGGGTCGCGGTGAATGCGACGACCTCGTACTGCTTATTGTCCCTGAAATAAACATTGAAATTGTGAAAATCCCTGCCGGCCGCCCCCATTATGATGACCCTTTTCGGCATTACAGCACCTCTCAGATGCCTTGCACGAGGATTCCCCCCGTCGGCTTTATTTGTTTCCGAATAACGGATTCTCAAGAGGTATTTCAATCCCGGCGCTCCTTGACTTAAAGGGAACAGCCAAGATAATATTACCACGAAAGGAATTTACCGACGATGGCGTACAAGCTCCCGACCGACGATGAGGTTGTCGATGCGATCAGAAGAGCCTTGGCGAGACACGGGGTTGTGAACTCGCAGAGGAAGTTGACGGAGCTTGTGCGACGGGAGCTGAAAAGCGTAGATCCCGACTACACTATCGCAGAGGACAGGGTGAGGATGACGGCTGTGAGCAGAGGGCTGGCAAAGATCAGCATAAATGCGAGAGACACGCCTGCGAGAACCTCTTCAAGCACCTGTCCCGTCTGTTCCAAGCGTATGAAGCACATCAAGAACCTGACAGTGTACGGCGGCTCGGTCGACCTCGGCTACCGTTGCCAGAGATGCGGGTATTGGACGGGGTTGAAATCGCGCAGGCCGGTTAGGTATATCTTCACCTCTAAGGATTAGGGCGTACGGGAAAAACTAAAGCTCCTATCACAACATTCAAGATGATGAGGGCCGGGGGAGCGATGAGAAGATGAAGCTCTGGGATTTCAGAATGATGAGGGACGGCAAGATCGAACTCGGGGAGAACATGGCGAACCTCCTCGGCATGCTGGACGACAGCGAAGTTTTCATGACGATGTTCAGGTACGAGAGCGATGGCAGGATATCGTACGAGGTCGTCGTATCGCCGTTCGGCCCGGAAAACTATCGCGAGCTTTGCTTCGCCGTCTTCCAGGTGAAGGACCAGCCGGGAGCGCTCGCCCAGTGCGCGAAGTTCCTGAAATCGAGGAACATCGACATACTGAACTCGGAGAGCGTGGCGTTCATGCCCTCGATTCTGATGAAGTGGGTCATGCTCATAGATCTCTCGTTCTATGGCGACAGGAGGAACCTCGAGAGGGAGTTCAAGGAGATGAAGGACGCCGACGATCCCTCGCTCTCCCTCATAGATTCCATGCGCACCGAGCCTTCGAACCTCGCGGATAGATATACGAAGGGCTCGGCTTCGGGAAACACGAGGGTCCTGACAAGACCGTTGAGGAAAATGGAGAAGCAGGGGACGATAATCAAGGATGGTGTCTTGCAACTGCCCGAGGCGTACGTCGGTTTCCTTGGCAAGAAAGAAGCTCCGGTCATGCTGATAGGCGACTCGACCTCGTGGCTGCTGTCGCTCTCGTTCCTCGGAGACAAGGCGGACCTCTGGAGACTGAAGTTCACCATCCCCGATCGGCCGGGAGCGATATACGAGATATCCAACGCGATGGCGGAAGAATCAATCAACATCCTCGCTGGCTACACGCAGGTATTGATCTACTATCAGAAAATGCTGTTCGAGATAGTCGTCGACATTTCGAGCTGCAAGGGAGGCTGCGCGGAGTTCAAGGAGAACCTCCTTCGAAAAACGGCGTCCCTCGGAAAGGAATTCGTCGTGGAGCTCGCGGAGAAGGTCACATTCGAATGATCGCGTCTCAGAAAGGCTCGCAGAGGAAAATGCCGTCCTCCATCTTGATCCTCACGACCTGATCCTTGGTTATTTCACTGTTAGTCCAACACACTATCTTTGGCCCGTCGAGGACCTCGACCATCACCAGATCCATCGGTCTTATGCGCTTCTCCGGCGGGATGCCTAGTTTGACGTACGACAGAACTCTGCCGCTGTCCGGGAACTCCTGGGGCGACATCGTTTTTCCGCATCTGGGACACGGGATGTCAAGAGAAATCGTCTTAAAGCCGCACTTGCAGACAGAACCTTTCATGGCGGAGATTCTCCAGTTGCATTCTTTCTGGTTCGAGCAATTTTCCTCTATTTAGATTCATCTGCAATATCGATTATTATCGCAGATGATAAGAAGGGGAAAAGGAATAAAGGGGGAGAACCAGCTTACAGTCCTGCTTTAGATAGCGCAAAATGAGCGAATAGCCATCTCCGAACGCGGGAGCGATCTCAAGAAGCTATCAAAAGACGAAGGCGTGCCAAGCAGGGGAACAGCTGAGAGAGGACCACGGAGGAACACGATTGGATCCTATTGATGCGTGCCGGCTCATCATGGACACATACGCCGCCAAGATTCTCGTCGCGTGCGCGAGAAAGCCCAAACATGCCCTGGAGCTCAGCAAGAGGCTCGACATACCGATAGCCGCGTGCTACCGGCGCATCCATGTGCTTGAAAGAGCCGGTCTGGTCAGACCTGTGAGCAGAGCGCTGACCCAGCAAGGTAAGCGGATAGTCCTCTACCAATCGATGCTGAAAAACGCGTACATATTCTTCGAAGGTGGCAAACTCAGGGTGAGATTCCAGATGGTGACCGGACAGGTTCAGGACTTCGGCGGCGAGTGGAAGGAAATCAAGCTGCTGCCCGATGAGGAGGAAGAAGAGGCGACATCTGGACTCGTCATGGTGAAAGGATCGGAAGGAGAGAGCAAGCCGCAAGAAGCGAAACCAGAAGATAAGAAGGAAAAGAAGGAGGATTCAGGCTCATCGAATTGATCTGCAAGAGGAGGAGTAAAAAATGATGGAAATGACAGGCACAAGGACGTTCCCGAAGGAGATACTCTCGTTTATGGCTGGCCCGGGCGGACACTCGCTGATTATCAGAGGCATGGCAGGCACCGGGAAGACCACGCTGGCGCTCCAGCTCATCGAGGAGATGTCGCACATCCAGCAGAGCTATTACATGTCCACGAGGGTCTCCGACCAATCGCTGTTCAACCAGTTCCCCTGGCTGCAGGAGAAGGTCAGGGAAGGAGACGTCCTGAAGGCCAGGAAGAAGCTACGCAAGAAAGCGGAATCCGAAATGGATATGGAGAAAATTATGCTCGGACTTGCGCAGATCAAGGACGAACTCAAGACCGAGAAGAAGCTCGCGCCGCGCAAGGAGCTAAGCAGACTCGAGGGGAACATCGAGGCAGGCGAGGAAGGCCCGGCGACCCCGTCCGGAGACTCGGAGATGGTCGTCACCGTCGGATCCCTGATGCCGGAAATCGAGATGGCATACGATGTCGTGGACAGGGCCCTGCCGGACAGGACGCTCGTCGTGATAGACAGCATCGATGCGCTCTCCGAGAAGTACGGCGTGCCATCGGCCAAAATCGTGACGGCGCTGCAGAAGGATCTCGTGGAAGGCGTGGGGACGAACATCGTGTACGTGCTCGAGACCCCCGATCCGATGATGGACTACCTGGGAGACGGCGTGCTATACCTGAGCCTGATCAGGCAGGGCGAGAGGAGGTTGAGAATCCTCGACATCCTCAAGCTGAGAGGATGCGAGATCAAGCAGCCGCAGTACGTCTACACGCTGCTCGGCGGAAGGGTGAGGACATTCGAGTATTGGCGATACACGAAGCCCGAGAAACCGACGCCCTTCGAGCCGATCCCCGATCCGTCCGATGGCCTCATTTCGACTGGAATCAAGGACCTTGATAACATGTTGAACGGCGGCGTCGGCAGGGGCAACCTGATATTGGTCGAGCTCGGGAAGGGCGTGCCGGCGATTTCCAGCAGCGCAATCGAGGCCGCCATGCTTTGCAGTTTCGCATCCCAGGGCCGAGGAGTCATTTGGGCTCCGACGAAGAAGGTCGGTGCCGATGATGCGAGGAGCGACATACTCGGGTTCCTCACAGAGGAGCAGTTCGACAAGAACGTGAGGATACTCGAGCCGCACGCGACTCCGGGGGCCAGCAGGAGCTATACGCTCGCGCTCGAGGGAGAGGACGTCCGCGTCGATCTGAAGTGGCAGAACATACAGTTCGCCCTTCAGGGAACCAAGCAGCCGTACCTCACCGCGGCGGGATTCGACTCGCTCGAGAGCATCTACAATGCGAACGTCTTGGACGGCATGATGGACTACATCTCCGCGCTGCTCAACTCCGGTGGAGTTTTCCTGGCGGTCGCAACAGCCTCTTCAAAGTCGCTGACGAAGCTCGCAGACATCGCTCACGCGCATGTCAGAATCGACAAGATATGCGGCGTGACCGTTATCAGCGGAGAGGAGCCGTTCACGCCGCCGTACGCGATGACCCCGCCGGCCGAGGGCGATTTCAGACCGAAGATGGTCCCGGTTCTATAACCTCCAGCCAGGATTCCAATGTTTCCGGAGAAATACTCTGTCATCGTAGTCGGGGCTCCAGAGGCGGGAGTGCTCGAGTTCTGCGCATATCTCGCATCGTTTTACTTGAAGAACGGTCAGGATGTCGTCATGGTGGAGACCGATACGTCGGCCGATTTCGTGCGCAGAATGATTTCCGAGTTCGGTGTCACCCGAGAGGTTTTTGAGAAAGCGGCCATGACGACCATAGACTGCTATAGCGAGCCGAAAGAGGAGAACGACCTGATACGATACGCGGAGCTGTCCGACCTCCCCGGCCTCCTTGAAAAGGTCAAATCGGCGATAGAGGAGCTACAAGAACCGGTAAGAGTGATATTCGATTCGTTGTCCTCTCTCTTCATACACAATGCCGCCGAGGACATCACGGGTTTCCTGGAGAAGCTGATAAGGCTTTCCAAGGAGAGGGGGTCGCTGACGGCAACGTTGTATGAGAAGATGCATCCGGCAGAACAGGTGGTCGCCCTGACATCGCAATGCGACGGTCTCATCGAGATGATGGTGGACGAGCAAATGGAGAGATACATAAGGATCAAGCGCATGAAGGATCTGCCGGTCAAGCCCAACTGGGTCCCGTTCGAGCCGGGCCTTTCTGAGCGCGTCTCCGGCACTTCGTTGATCTGGAAAAAGTGAAGAGACCGGGATGAGGTCTTATCAAATCCCGAGGATATCCTCAATGCTTGAACAGCCGGACGCCGCTGAAGACCATGGCGATGCCGTGCTCATCGGCGGCCTGGATGACCTCTTGATCCCTGACCGAGCCGCCCGGCTGGATTATCGCCGCGACCCCGACCTTCGCCGCGGCATCGACGCCGTCCCTGAACGGGAAGAACGCATCTGACACGAGCACGCTGCCCTTTGCCTCCGGTCCAGCTTTCATCCCGGCGATGGTCGCGGAATCGACCCTGCTCATCTGTCCCGCGCCGACGCCGACGGTGCGCTCGCCCTTGACCAGAAGTATCGTGTTGGACTTGATGTACCGTGCGACCTTGACGCCGAACATCATGGCGTCTATCTCCTCTTCCGTGGGCTTCCTCTTCGTGACCACTTTGAGCTGGTCTCTCCTGATCTCGATGTACGGCTCCGTCTGAACGAGCAGCCCTCCGCGAACGTTCGTGTAAAGGCGCCTGTTCGCGTCTTCGGGAGCCCTCTGCAGGGGCTTGCCCATCCTGAGCAGCCTCAGGTTCTTTTTCTCCTTCAGCACTTCTAGGGCGTCCTGGTCATAGTCGGGCGCGATGACCGCCTCTATGAAGTGCTTGCTCATTTCCTGTGCGGTCGCGAGGTCGAGCGTCCTATTGAGCCCGACAACGCATCCGAAGGCGCTTATCGGATCGGCATCGTACGCTATGCGGAACGCCCTCGAGATGCTCTCTGCGCTCGCGGTCCCGCAGGGGTTCGTGTGCTTGATGATCGTCGCGGTCGGTTTCTCGAAATCCACGACGATGGACATGGCCGCATCAAGATCGATTATGTTGCAGTACGAAAGCTCCTTTCCTTGCAGCTGCTGCGCATCGGCGATCGACAGCCTGTCCTTTTCCGACGCGAGCTTGTAGAACGCCGCCTTCTGGTGCGGGTTCTCGCCGTACCTCAAATCCTGGAGCTTCGTGAATCCCAGCGTCATGTCCGCCGGGAAGAGCTCTCCCGTGAACTTCATTCCGAGATACGTGCTGATTATCGAATCGTACTTCGCGGTCTGAGAGAACGCTTTCACCGCGAGCCGTCTCATCGTCTCGGGCGTGAGCTCTCCATCGTGCGCTTTCATCTCATCTATCACGGCAGGATAATCTGCGGGATCGACTACGACCGCGACGCTCGCGTGATTCTTCGCCGCGGACCTGAGCATCGATGGCCCTCCGATATCGATGTTCTCGATCACCTCTTCCATCGGGACGTCCGGCTTCATTATCGTCTTCTCGAACGGGTAGAGGTTGACGACCACCATATCGATCGGCGTTATCTTCAGGTTCCTAATGGCTTCCATATGCTCCGGGATATCCCTGCGGGCGAGCAGGCCTCCGTGAATCATAGGATGCAAGGTCTTCACGCGGCCGTCCAAAATCTCAGGGAAACCCGTGACCTCGGAGACGTTTTTCACGTTGATGCCCTGATCCCTCAGCATTTTCGCGGTTCCGCCAGTGGAGAGTATCTCGACCCCGAGAGCCGAAAGCTCCTTTGAGAATTCCGCCAGGCCGGTCTTGTCAGAAACGCTGATCAAAGCACGCTTTATCTTCGACAATTGAAGTCCTCCGCGTTCAGTTCGTCTGGCATCCCACGGACTGCGGAGATGCCAACGAGATATAAGGGTTTATGATAAAAAGGTAACGAAAAAGCAAGCCGCGTTTCCACTGCAGGTCTAGAGGCTCGGTCTGGGCATCAGCCCCGATTCCTTGACGAGGTAGGGGACCATCTCCTCCCACATGACCGCCATTATGTGCACCCCGTGCACGCCCTCTATCGTCTTGAGTCGCTCGATCATCTCGACGCAGATCCTCAGTCCTTCCTCCTTCTCCTGGTTCTTGTCCTTGGCGTTCTTCATCCTCGAGACTATCGAGTCCGGGACTTTCATCCCGGGAACCTTGTTCTTCATGTATCGCACCGCGCCGAGCGATTTGGAAGGAATCACCCCGCCCAGGATGTGCACACGCTCGTGCAGCCCTAGCTTCCTGACCTCCGCCATCCATTTCTCGAACCAGTCGAGGTCGAATATCGCCTGTGTCTGGATGAACTGCGCCCCGGCATCGACCTTCTTCTGGAGCCTCAGTGCCCGGAACTCGTATGGGGTCGCGAACGGATTCTCCGCGGCTCCGAGATAGACGACCGGCGGGGATTCGATCTCCTCCCCGCTCAGCTGCTTCCTCGAGTCCCTCATGTTCCTGAAGGTTCTCAGGAGAGATATCGAATCGAGATCGAACACCCCCTTCGCGGATTTCTCGTTCCCGAAGGTGTGGTGATCTCCAGTCAGGCACAGGACGTTCCTGATGCCTATCGCGGAAGCCCCGAGCAGGTCGCTCTGGAGCGCGATCCGGTTCCGGTCTCTGCAGGTCATCTGAATGACTGGCTCGAGCCCCTCTCTCATCAATATGACCGCGGAGGCGATGCTCGACAGCCTCACAATCGCGGTCTGATTATCGGTCAGGTTGAACGCGTCCGCGCTGCCTTTCAGATCCCTTGCGAGCTTTATCATGTGCTCCGGGTCCGCGCCTCTTGGCGGGCCTATCTCCGCGGTCACCGCGAACTTCCCCGAGTCCAGGACCTTCTGCAAATTGCTGACCGGCGTCATTTCTTCACCTCCGCGTCGGTCCTGTCGGTCGGCTGGATGATGAGGTCCTTGCGCACGATCTTCCTCCTGCCGCCGGAGTGGCTCTTGGACCAATCCTTCGGCTCGGAGAACGCGAGCATGAGGTCCAGCCTGTTCTGCAGCTTCAGGCGCTCGTATATCATCGCCCACGCGCAATCCGTCTCGAGGTTCACCTCGCACTTGTTGTCGCTGGATCCTCCGCAAGGGCCGTTCCGCATGCTCTTCGCGCATCTCGCAACGGGACAGATGCCCCCTGTGTAGTACATCACGCAGTCGCCGCAGGCGAGGCATTTCTCGCTCCAGACCCCCTGCTCCTCGGGGACCCCGAGAAAAGTCGTGTTGAGGCCGGGGTAGATCTGTTTTTCCGGAAACATGTCCGCGATCGTCTGGCATCCGAGGCCGCACGCGAGCGATACGGTCGCGTCGGCGCCGAGTATCTTCTGCTCTATCGCGCGCACCCATTCCTTCTCGCACTGCCTTTCGACGACGTTCTCCTCGATTTCCCAGCCGAGGTCATCGCGGTCCGAGACGAGCCTGAGCGCTGATGCGAGCTCCGCGACCTCCTTCTCGCCTCCCGCCATGCATATCGCGACGCACGTCTTGCATCCGCTCAGTAGAATCTTCTTCTTGCCAGTGAGCATCTTCGCGATTTCGCTTATCGGCTTCCTCTCTCCGATTATCACCTCATCGCCCCCTTGAACGGCGTTGCGGGAAGAGACCCGATTTTCTGCTCGAACTTCCTCATTCTCAGAAGCAGAATGGAGCTGCTCACGGACGCGATATTGAACATCTCCACCCTATCCGGCTCTATCCTGATATCCTTGAGTATCTCCTTCACGCGCTCGACCCGCCCGCGAGCCAGCATCGACCCGACATCGTGATAGCAGTTCTCCTCGAGGCATCCTATCACCGCAACCCCGTCCGCGCCCGCCCTTAGGGCGTCGAGAATCTGAGTCGTCTCCAGCCTACCCGTACAGGGAAGCTTCACGAGATGGAACGATTCCGGAAGGCTTTCGCCCGAGGCTGAGGCTGCCCTGAGCGCCGAGAGGGCATGGTTCTCGCAAACGAACGCGACGATGTTCAATTTCGCCGTCAAGATATCGCCTCCTGGGTGGCAATTACCTGCGATTCGATCTGCTCTCTCGTGCAGTTCTTGAGCTCGATGGCCCTGCTCGGACAGACGGCAACGCAGCTGCCGCAGCCCGCGCATTTCTCTGCGACAATCTCGGCCTTCCAATTATCGTTCATCCTCGCCGCCCTGTAAGGACACGTTCTGACGCACGTGTTGCATGCGGAACACTTGTCCTCGTCGATCTCGGCTATGGCGCCCCTTGCGATGTGATAGCCCCGCCTCATGAACGCGACTATCTCGGAGACCGTGGCGCCGAGCTCGGGGTAGGACTGATCCGTAAGCTTCGCGAATCCCGCATATCCCACGACGAAGACGCCATCGCAGGGCGATTGCCCGAGCCCTCTCTGAGGCCCTCTCGATCTGACGCGCAGGTCCCAATCGCCTGGGACGAACAGCCTCTCGACGAACGCCGGTTCCCAGGGCCTCGTGGTAACCGGGGCGACGACCACGTCCGCCGGTATCCCGATCGTCTCACCGAGCACAAGATCCTTTACCAGTATGATCGGCTCGCTCTTATCGATTCTCGGCCTCGTCTTGTCGTCATACCTGACGAACTTCACCCCGGCCTCCGCGGCTTCTTTCCACGAAAGCTCCAGGAGCCCCGCGGCCTTGACATCTCTTGCGATGACAGTCACGTTCTCCGCATATCCTGCGACAGCCGTGCTCTTGGCCGATTCGAGAAGCAAATGCCAGAGCGGGACAGAGACATCGGAAACGGATGCCAACGAACCCAAATCATCGAGGAACGCGATCCCCTTGACCCTCAATCCTGAGGTTGCGAAGTCCTCGAGGCGCTCCAGAGGCACGAACCTGACGCGCGGGTTTGTCGGAGGCCTCACATCCGCCATGCATCTCTCGCCGACCAGAAGTATCGCGGCGCAATCTGTTTCCAGTTCCTCTCCGCGTCGCCTGTATGATAACCTGAAATTGCCCGGTATCCCGGTCAGACCGTTGATTGTCGCCTCGTCAATCAATTCGATGTTCCCATCTTTGGGCTTCGATGCCTTCTGTGAGATGATCAACCTTGTTGGGATGCCGTGCTGCGCCAACGCTCTCGCCGCCCGGATTGCAGCATCGGACGAGCCGATGACGGCGACGAATTTGCTCGAATACCTGATTCGTCTGTCCTTCACTGGTCTAGACAATGCCAACCTCGCGGCGCTCTCGCGAACGGCGCCAGCCAATAGTTCCGGTGACGAGCGCTCCTTCGGCCCCTTCGGAGAGAGAAGCGAGAGATCCACGAACTCGACAAGCGATGGGTCGATTCCTTTCGGAAGAGGAATCTTCCCCAGCGATTCCTGCGAACACCAGGAGGCGATGATGGCCCTGTCGCAACCTCCGGAAGCAGACGATTTCAACTTCTTCTTTCCCTTCGAGTCGCATATCTTATCGGTCTCGATTATTTTCCCTATTCTCTTGTCGAGCCTGATCTGCGAGACCAAATCCTTGAAGCTGTTCTTGTCGAGCCACGAGCAGGCAGAACAGCGAGACAGTATCAGAAGGATCTTGCCGCTCACTTTACCGCCCCCAATCGCTCGAGAACCGCAAACGCCGTCGCCTTTCCGTCCGCGAACGACTCTTCGATATCCATCGGCGATTTGCAGGAGCCCGCAACGAACACTCCTTTCTTGCGGTCATCCCGGGAAATGAACCCGAAGGAATCTACTGGTAGAGCGAGTTTCGCCGCGATAACCTTCGATTCTGGTCTCGGCCGGGCGCCGACGGACAGTATGACCATATCGTACTCGCCCTCTTCGATAGAAGCGTCTCCGGGAACCGTCCGCCTGACTTTCAGTTTGCCCTTCTCGGACTCCTGGACCATGCCGGCCACGCCCTGCGAGATTCCGATATTCTTCTTCCCGGCAGCCCATTCGAGCGCCTCCGACCGGGGCTCGAACGTCCTAAGATCCATGTACAGGAAATCGACCGCTGTTTCCGGGAAGCGCTCTATGATGGAGCGCGCAATCCTGATTGCGTACTTGCAGCAGAATTTGGAGCAATATTCCACTCCGCCCTTTGTTGTCCTCGACCCGACGCATTGGATGATTGCGATTTTGCCCGGTCTCTGCCCATCGGATGGCCGCCTCAGCTCACCATGGCTCGCTATCATCCTCTCGGCATCCAGAGAGGAGAGGACATTCGGGTAATAGCCGTAACCGTAATGAGGAATTCCTGAGGGGTCGATCGGGTCCATACCCGTGGCCACAATCACCGCCCTTGCCAGAAGGAGGCTCCGCTCTTCTTTCTCTTGGAAATCGAAGGCGTTCGTCGGGCATTCCTTGGCGCAAAGATCGCATTCGCCGCTCTGGAAATGCCTGCAAAGCTCTGGGTTCAGATATGGGACATTCGGAATGGCGCCGTGCGGAGGTGCGACCAGCGCGCCCTTGACAGGACACACGGCGATGCACTTGCCGCATGCGATACATTTCTTCGTATCAATGAACCTCGGAGAACTGCGCACTTCCAATGAGATGTTCTTGGTTCCGAGGGTGGCGGAACCGATTTCCGAGAGCGTGTATGCCTCGATGCCTTCCGATGAGCGCATTCTGAAAGCGGCATCCCGGGGCATACAGACGTGGCACCTCGTACACTCAACATCGCCCTTGCAAGAAAGCTCGAGGGCGACCCCACCTACGAAAGGCGCCGTATCGACTATTGCAACGCTCTTTCCCAGTGACAGCAGGGTCTCGGCCGCGCCGATCCCGGCGGTTCCGCCACCGATAATCAAGACGTCCTTCATCTCATCACATCCGATTCATGGCTCAGGTATCACTACCCGGGAGTATGAAACATACTGTGGTAGCGCACCCGAGCGAATTGAGCGTGAAAGTAGCAAAAGGTTTCGAAATCCCCCGAGATGCGCTCGGAGGACTTCACAGGCGCATCTAGTTCAGTCCGGTTATCCAGCCGTCATCGCTTATGTCTATCTTCTCGGCGGCTGGGACCTTCGGCAGGCCGGGCATGGTCATTATTTCGCCCGTCAGCGGTACTATGAAACCCGCGCCGCTCGATAGCCGGACCTCCCTGACGGTCAACACCCAGTCCTTCGGCGCGCCCTTGATTTTCGGATTATCGGTAATCGAGAGCTGGGTTTTCGCCATGCATATCGGAAGCTTGTCCATCCCTGCCTTCTCGATGGCCTCGATGTCCCTCGGGGCGGTTCCGGTATAGACGACGTCCTTCGCGCCGTAGATTTCCTTCGCGATGATCTCGATCTTCTTCTTGATCGGCAGGTTCACGTCGTACAGGAATTTGAAATTCGCTTTCTCCTTTTCGAGCGTCTCGAGAACGACCTTTGCGAGTTCCAGCCCGCCCTTGCCGCCATCTGTAAATACTGTCGAAAACGCCGCGCGGACCTTAATCTTCTTGCAGTGCTCCATGCAAGCCTTCATCTCCTCATCAGTGTCCGTCGGGAACCTGTTAAGGGCCACGACAACAGGCAGCCCGAACTTTTTCATGTTCTCGACGTGCTTGTCCAGATTTGCATATCCTTTTGATAGCCACTCAAGGTGCTGCTTCATGTTCTTCTTCGTCGGCGGATTGTTCATTTCCGATTCTGGCATCCCGCCGTGAATCTTCAGGGCACGCACGCTGGATACGATGACAACGCAGTTCGGCTTGAAGCCGCCTTGTCTGCAAACGATGTTCAGGAATTTCTCGGCACCCAAATCGGCCGCGAACCCGCCTTCGGTTATCACGTAATCCGCGAGCTTCAATGCGTACTTCGTCGCGATGATCGAGCTGTTGCCGTGCGCGATATTCGCGAACGGGCCTGTATGGTCGAAGCAGGGTTGCCCTTCCAGTGTCTGTACGAGATTAGGGTTAATCGCATCTTTCAGAAGTAGACACATCGCACCAATGCATTTCAGCTTGTCAGCGGTCACTGGCTTCCCGTCGTACGTGTAGGCGACGACGATTCTCGACAGCCTCTCCCTCAGATCTTTCATATCCTTCGCAAGCGCGAGTATCGCCATGATTTCCGATGCGACCGTGATGTCGAACCGGGATTCGTGCGGCACGCCTCCTGATGCTCTGCCTCCCAGCCCGACGATGATCTTTCTGAGCTCGCGCGCGTTCATATCCATCACCTTGCCCCAGACAATCCTCGTCGGGTCGATGTTGAGAGAATTCTCATGAGCGATGTGATTCTCGAGGCAAGCGGACAGGAGATTGTGCGCCGCGCTGACGGCATGGAAATCGCCAGTGAAGTGCAGATCTATCTCCCACATCGGATATATCTGCGAATATCCACCCCCGGTGGCGCCTCCCTTGATTCCGAAAACCGGGCCGAGCGACGGCTCCCTGAGCGATAGCATTACCTTCTTGCCCAATAGCCCCATGGCCTGCGCCAGACCTATCGATGTGACCGTCTTCCCCTCGCCGGCCTTGGTCGCAGTTATCGCCGTGACTAGTATCAATTTGCCATCTTTCCGCTTCTCGAACCGCTTGAGAACCGCAAGCGGCACTTTCGCCTTGTATTTCCCGTAGAATTCCAGGTCATCTCTCGTCAGGCCAATCTTCGCAGCGATTTTCTCTATCGGTTGAACTTTCGCCTCTTGGGCAATCTGAATGTCGGGCTTCATCGGACCCCACCTCCTTTCTCTGTCCAAGCGAAAGCCGAACAATTATAAAGCCGTTTTGGAAAATCTGGATTGAATAAAATCAAAAAATAATACTTGGCTAATTTTATCTCCGTTAGGAGAATTTTCACGCCGAATTCAAAGCGTTTTGAGCGCGCAGATTGCTCATAGAAATCGTATCGAAAAATACGACAAGAAAACTTGAAGCTTCTCCATGGTTGTTCGATAAAATTTCTTTTGAACATCGGGGATATGATTGTGCACACGATATGGCAGAGGCGAGCGATATGCTGATTTCCTCTTGCAATCTTCCGCACGAGAAAATCGATGGTTCGGAGCAAGGAATTCTCTTTTTATAATCGGTGAGCATTGGGCAAACAGCGAAGGTGAGCGTATGGTCGGGCAGATAATAGACGGTAAGTCGATTTCTGAGCAAATCCGAGCAGAACTGGCAGCAGAAGTGAAGAGGCTAACGGAGAAGGGGTTCAGGCCGGGACTGGCCGTAATACTGGTCGGTGAGAACCCCGCATCGCAAGTGTACGTCGGCAAGAAAGAGCAGGCGTGCGAGGAGCTCGGCATGTACTCGGAATGCTACAGGCTTCCGGAGAAGACGACCGAAGAGGAGCTGCTGGCTTTGATCGATACGCTCAACAACAAGGAGGAGATCGACGGCATACTCGTGCAATTGCCCTTGCCGAAGCACATCAACGAGGAGAACGTGCTTCTGAGGATAGATCCTGACAAGGACGTCGACGGCTTCCATCCGATAAATGTCGGCAGATTGTTCATCGGGAACCCGAGGTTCCTGCCATGCACTCCCTGGGGAATTCAGGAGCTCTTGATGAGGACGGGCAACGACCCGTCTGGCAAGCACGTCGTTGTTCTCGGGAGGAGCAACATCGTCGGCAAGCCAGTCGCGATGATATTGGTCCAGAAGGCGCCTGGCGCAAACGCGACCGTCACCATCTGCCATTCGGCCACGAAGAACATCGGAGACATCACCCGCCAGGCGGACATACTGATCGCGGCGATCGGCCAGCCGCAGTTCGTCAAGAAGGACATGGTCAAGCCTGGGGCCGTAGTGATAGACGTCGGAGTGAACCGGATAAAGGACCCCAGCGCAAAGTCCGGGACAAGGCTGGTCGGAGACGTTGATTACGATGAGGTCAAGAACATCGCGAGCGCGATAACGCCTGTCCCAGGCGGAGTCGGCCCGATGACGATCGCGATGCTCATGAAGAACACCGTCAGATCCGCTCAGATAAGGGCCGGGGAGCTGAAGATTTAGGGAAAATCAGGGATATCGGTAGTCGCCCTCTTTTCGCTCAAAATTCAAACTATCCTGATATTTGTCAAAAGCCGACAAAAGTGAGGGGGAGAATGAAGAATGAAGAAATTTGACCCTCGCCTTTTGATTCATTTTCGATTATCCCAGGCCGTATGAATAATCATAGATAATCTCATAAAGTATTTATCCGACCTATTGATACGCGCACACCAGAGGCAGAAAAACATCGCATAGAGGCGAAACGACCTCGGATTGTGAGGGATACCTGTTGTCTGCTGTTGATCTCCTGACTCCTGACCGCATCGATGTATTGTATTGTCGGGGCTTACAGACGACAGACACCTCGATTGATTCTTCTGCTGCAAAATCGAAATAGAAGGTGCTTAAGATGTCCGAGAAAGGCCATCAGATGTACGATACCGCGATTTACACGGACAAGAAACTGATCAAGAAACCGAATATGCCCGACCTCGAAGCAGCGAGCAATGGATTCAGCTGGGATAAGATTTGGAAGGAACTTGAGGTCTTTCCAGATGGAAAGATCAACGCCGCATACAACGTCATCGACGTTCATGCGAAGAACGCGAACAAGAACAAGATAGCGCTCTATTACGAGGGCGACGACGGAGTGTCCGAGAAATACACGTTCGGAGAGCTCGCCGACCTTTCGAACAAGTTCGCCAACCTTCTCGTCAAGCTCGGCGTGCAGAGACAGGACAGGGTGTTCTATTTCCTTTCGAGATGCCCGGAGCTCTACGTGTCGTTCCTGGGGACGCTCAAGGCGGGCTGCATAGCGGGCACGATGTTCCCGGCGTTCGGAGAGGACGCTCTCAGGGACAGGTTGCTCGATAGCGGAGCGAAAATCCTCGTCACGGAATCCGCCCTGAAAGAAAGGGTGTACAAGATAAAGGACCAGCTGCCGGACTTGAAGCACATAGTCGTGATAAAGAACGGCGCTGACGCTTCGAAAGGCGAGATTTGCTACAACACCGAGATGTCGAAGGCCTCCTCGAAGTTCGACATAGTCCACATGGACCCCGAGGAATATTGCTATATGCTGTACACCTCGGGCACGACCGGAAAGCCGAAAGGAGTGGTGCACGCGCACGCGGGTATCGTCCAGCAGTACCTATCGACGAAGTGGGTGCTGGACTTGCAGCCGGACGACACCTACTGGTGCACGGCCGACCTGGGATGGGTGACCGGCATCGTGTACGGGCTGATGGGGCCGTGGGCCTGCGGCGCCACGCAGGTAGGTTATGGAGGCAGGTTCAAGCCCGAGGCGTGGTACAACATCATTCAGAAGTACAAAGTGACCGTATGGTACAGCGCACCGACGGCGATCAGGATGCTTATGGCCGCCGGCGATGAAATACCGAAGAAGTTCGACATGAGCTCGCTCAGACACCTGTGCTCAGTCGGAGAGCCTCTGAACCCCGAAGGGGTCAAGTGGAGCATCAAGGTCTTCGGCCTGCCCTTCCACGACACTTGGTGGCAGACCGAGACAGGAAGCATACTCATAACGAACTACCCGTGCATGCCGATCAAGTTCGGATCTATGGGCAAGCCGTTCCCGGGGATCGAAGCCGCTGTCGTGGACGAGTCTGGCAAGCCGCTGCCCCAGGGCGCCGAGGGCGACCTCGCGCTCAGGCCCGGCTGGCCATCCATGATGAGGACGATCTGGAGGAATGAGAAGAGGTTCAAAGAATACTTCCGGAACGGATGGTACATCACGGGAGATACCGCAACGATCGACAAGGACGGATACTTCTGGTATGTCGGAAGGGCCGACGATGTTATCAAGACCTCCGGAGAGAGGGTCGGACCTTTCGAGGTGGAGAGTGCACTGGTCGAGCATCCGGCTGTCGCAGAAGCGGGTGTCATCGGCAAGCCGGACCCGCTGAGAGGGAACATCATAAAGGCCTTCGTGACCTTGAAGCCCGGCCAGAAGCCGTCAGACGCGCTCAAGGAGGACATACAGAAATTCGTGAAGGGGAAGCTTGCGGGCCACGCATATCCCCGAGAGATAGAGTTCGTCGACTCGCTCCCGAAGACGAGGAGCGGGAAGATTATGAGAAGGGTCCTCAAGGCGAAGGAACTCGGCCTTCCGATCGGAGACACATCGACTCTTGAACGAGACTGAGCTTTTCGGGATCGGTCAACAATCAATACACTCAGAGCGAAAGTGATACAATGGTTGATGAAGAGAAAAGACTGGATGAGGTAGAGGGAAAGCTGCACGTGATCCGCGAGATACTGGCCGTGACCACGATAATCGCCTTCGTCGCCTTTCTCGCGGTGCCGATAGTCGGTTCGGTGATAGGCGCGGGGACATATTCGACCTTCTTCGGCGCGGCCTGGAATACCACGCTATTGTACGCGTTGCTCATAGCGAATGCGATCGGGTATCTCTGGAGCGACGCTTAGAGAGGGGGATGCGCAAATGGACAAGAAGATCAGAAATGCTATAATCCTCGTCATCACGGTCTTCGTGATCGTCACGATACAGCAGGCCATTCTGTACAGCATCGACAGCGGCATCGGCGCCGGCAATGTGCAAGTCATCGTGACAGACAGTCAGTACAACGAACAGTGGACGATGGGGCTGATCCCTCAACTGGAAACGGTTTCGAAGGCGGAGGCTTTGGCCAACGGTGACAAGATTTGGGCCGCGCCCGGGGATTACGTCGGAAGTGCGGTCATTGGGATTACCTCGGCCATAGCCGCGGTGATGTGGATCGTCTGGCTCGGCGTGTTCCTCGGATTCCCCGGCAACATCCAATTGAAGAAGGAAAGGATAGCAGGATTGGTCGGCATCACGCTGCTCATAATAATACTGAACCTCGTGTTCCTGAGGGCGGTGGCGGATGCGACGGTCACGGGCTCTGTGGTTAAGAACACGACCGGGCATCTATCGCTGGCGCTCAACAACACGGGCATATTGATGGCCATAATATTCCACCGATTGGGCGTCGGCGTCAGGAATCCTGGCGCACCGCTCATGCCGGCCTTGGGCGGCACGGGATGCGCAAGGGCGAACGCTGGCTTCTACAAGAAATTCTACGGACTGATGCTGGTTCTTGTCGTGACATCGCTGATCGAAGTCGCTTTCCAGCTTGCCAACGCGGCAATCCCCGAGGTCGCGGTCGACGCTTCGGTGTGGCTGATCTGGGGCGTGATCTTCATCGCGCACTTCGGGACCTACCCGAGCGATTGGAAGCTCGGGAAGAGACCAAGGGGCATCGTGCTCATGATAGTGCTAACCGTGCTGACGATCGTTGGCTTCTATATCATGCAAATCGCCAGCAACGAGGCCATAGGCAGCGGTGTCGGAGAGCAGCGGCTCGTGGATGCAGGTATGAGCGCGAACGCCGGTCTCAGCCTGATGATGTCCTGCTGGCTGGTTTTCTGGATAATAGCGCTCAGCGCTGCCGGATTTTGCAGCGCCGAGAGCTCGGCGGCAACGAACGAAAAGAAACCATAGAAATGTATGAGGAGGACATAGGCGGTTTGAACGCAATCCCTCCTCTACCTATCTTTGTATCCGCTTACATCACGCCTTCTCGACTCTCGCGGCGCACACCTTGAATTCCGGTATCTTGGCAACTGGGTCGAGGACGGGATTTGTCAACATGTTCGCGGCGGCTTCTGCATAATGGAACGGCACCCAAATCGTGCCTGTCAATATCCTGTCCGATACCCTCGCGACAAGCGCGATGCTACCTCTCCTCGTTATGACCCTGACTCGATCGCCGCTTTCAATGCCTGATTTCTTCGCGTCTTCCGGAGATATCTCGACATACGGCTCCGGAGCCTCCCGCTCGAGCTTAGGCGATTTCCTCGTCATTGTTCCAGTATGATATTGGAATAGGTTCCTGCCCGTCGATAGGATTAGCGGGTACTCGGCGTCGGGCTCCTCCGCCGGCGGATGATGCGATACGGGAGCGAACTGCCCCTTGCCCATCTTGAACCCGCCGACGTGAAGTATCCTCGTGCCCGGTTGATCCTTCGATGCGCAGGGCCAGGTGAGAATCTCGCGTTCCAGCCGATCATAGTCTACGCCACCGTAAATTGGCGCGACAGACGCGAACTCGTCCATCACTTGTGCAGGCGAATCGAAGTCGAACCCTGGGCAACCGAACCGCTTCCCGAGCTCGCACACGATTTTCCAGTCTGGCCAAGCCTCTCCCGGTGGGTCGACCGCTTTCCTCACCCTCCGTATTTTTCTATCCGTGTTCGTGAACGTGCCGTCCTTCTCAGCGTAGCACGCGGCCGGCATGATGACATGCGCGAAGGCGGTCGTTTCGGTATGGAATATATCGACCGCAGCCAGGAATTCCAGCTTCTCGAGCGCTTCTTTTACGTGCGAAACGTCCGCATCTGAGACCATCATGTTCTCCCCGAACGTTACAATGGCTTTTATCTCGCCGGTGAGAGCCTTCTGGAGCGCCTCGGTCATCGTCAAGCCGGGCTTGTCGGATAGCCGCGCGCCCCAGGCCTTCTCGAACTTCGCTCTCATCTCGGGCGAGGCGACCTGCTGATAACCCGGATAGAAGTTCGGAAGCCCTCCGGCATCGCACGCGCCCTGAACGTTGTTCTGCCCGCGCAAGGGGTTCACGCCGCTGGATTCCTTTCCGATATGGCCCGCGAGCATCGCGAGGTTCGCAAGCGCCCGAACAATATCGGTCCCATTAGTGTGCTGCGTGACGCCCATGGCGTACGCGATCATCGATTTCTTCGACTTCGCGTACAATCTCGCCGCCTCGACGAGTCTATCCCTCGGAATGCCCGTAATGCTCTCCACTTTCTCAGGCGTGTATTCGCTGACGACGCTCCTTAGCTCCTCGAACCTCGCGGTCTTGGTATCGACGAACTCTTTGTCTATCAGGCCCTCTTCGATCATGACCCTTGCCATGCCGTTTATCCAGGCAATGTCCGTCCCCGGTTTCTGACGAAGACTCAGATGAGCTATTCTGGAAAGAGGCGTCTCCCGGGGATCGACGACGATGACTTTCGCGCCCTTATAGGCGGCCTTTGCTATTCTTGCACCGATCATCGGGTGCGTCTCGAGGGTGTTCGAGCCCGTTACAAGCACGCAGTCCGCATTCTCGAACTCAGGAATCGAGTTCGTCATCGCTCCGCTGCCAAACGAGTATACTAGTCCCGCGACGGTCGATGCGTGGCACAGCCTTGCGCAATGGTCCACGTTGTTCGTGCCTATCGCGACCCTTGCAAACTTCTGCATCAGATAGTTCTCCTCGTTCGTGCACTTCGCAGATGTGAATATTGCCACCGAGTCGGGACCATACTTTGCGACTATTTCCTTGAGCCTCGAAACGACGACATCGAGCGCTTCCTGCCAAGAGGCTTTTCTGAGCTGTCCTTTCTCCCTTATCATCGGATGCTTAAGCCTGTCCGGGTGCTGCACGAACGCATGAGCGTTGTATCCTTTGATGCATAGCTTCCCCTGTCCTATCTCGTCGGTCTTGCACGGCACCACGCCCACCAATCGGTTGTCGACCGCTTGGAGGTAGAACTGGCAACCGCACCCGCAGTACGGACAGGTCGTCAGAACGTGCCTAACAGACATGATCGTCACCCTCCAAGAGTTCGCCTTCGAGAGTGGTCAGCAGCGGGCTGACCGATTTCTGATCTCCCGGAGAAAAGCCGAACAGCTCTTTCATGTCCTTGAGCACCATCTTGCGCAGGGTCAGCAGCGGGATGTCCCCGGGACAGGAGCGCTCGCACTCGCCGCACTCTATGCACTTGTCCGCCATATGGAAAGCCCTCACAAGATGGAACGACAGCCCAGGAGGTATCCCCTTCTCGGCCACGAACGTCCTCTCCTCGAGCACGCAGTCTTCGCAGAAGCAGACCGGGCAGTTCGTGGTGCACGCGAAGCACTTGTTGCACTTCCTGAGCTGCCTGACCCAGTAATCCAGACGTTCCTCGGGGGACATCGCGAGCAAGCGGTTCATGAGATCGTCCGTCCGAGCAGGCGAGCTCGGCGTCCCGATGTCCACTCTCGACGGAACCGGGTCTGAGCACCTGCATCTCGCGACCTGCTCGCTGCTGCATGCGAGGCCGATGATGGCGATGCGCTCAGCGTCGAATATTCCGCGCTTGACAATCTCGTTCAGCGCCTTCTCGTCGCACCTCCTCGCAACGATGGCTATCCTGCCGCTTGGCAGCCACGGATATAGCCTGCTGAGCACCGTGACGAGCTGGTACGGCACATCGAGATTCACCTCTCCCAGATCTTCGCCCTTCGATACCAGCACCGGGCCGATGTTCCCGTGCTCTTCGGACATGGCGAGCAGATAATCCGCCTTCAGCTCATCGAAGGCTATCCGAGACAATCTCTCTCCGAGGTCGTTCAGAATCTCACCTCCCTCAGAGGGTTCGGCCCGAGCTTCTTTATCTCGTCTACGAACTCGGTGATGACCTGCTGGAACTTCTCGCCCTCCGCGGCGCTCACCCAATCGAGCCTCAGGCGCCGCTCGTCTATCCCCATGTTCCTGAGGATCCTCTGAGCGATCGGGAAGCGCTTCGCCGTCCTGTGGTTTCCCGTGAGATAATGGCAATCCCCGATGTGACAACCGAGGACGAGCACGCCGTCGATCCCCTGCGAGAGAGCCTTGAACACGTATTCTGGCTTGACGGAAGCGCTGCACATTACCCTGATGACATGCACGTTCGGCGGCATCTGGAGCCTGCTGACGCCTGCAAGATCAGCGCCCGCGTACGAGCACCAGTTGCAGCAGAACGCGAGTATCGTCGGGTTGAAATCGCTCATTGCGACACCTCCAGCGCATTGTTGATCAGGGCGTCTATCATCGCCCCCAGCTGCCTCGTCCCGAAGCCTTTCTGCTGCATCGCGTCGTTGTGACACGCGGCAACGCAGTTCCCGCAGCCCTTGCATTTCGCTTCGTTGACCTTCGCCTTGCGCTTTCCTTCGACCGTGACCAGCTCTATCGCCTCGTACGGACAAGCGACGACGCAGTTCCCGCAGGCGATGCATTTCTCCGGGTCAGACCACGCGGTGATGGGCTCGATGATGACCTTCCCCTCGCGTATCGGTATCGACGCCTTCGCGGCCGCCGCCAGTCCCTGCGCTATGCACTCGGAGACGGTGCTCGGCCACCTCGCCGAGCCGCAGATGAATATCCCCTCGGTGGCGAACTCCACAGGCCTGAGCTTCACGTGCGCCTCCAGGAAAAATCCGTGCTTGTCTACGGGGACCTTGAGCATCTTCGCGATTTCCTTGACATCCTCCACCGACACTATCGGGGTCGCGAGCACGATGGCATCGGCATCGAGAGAGACGAACTCGTCCAAGGTCTCGTCGAAGAACTCGACTGCCAATCCGCCGTCCTTACTCTTGACAGATGGGGGTTTCTCTAGAGTGTATCTGAAGAACCGCGCTCCCATTTCTGATGCAGTCCTGTACGCGCGCTCCGCCGCGGTGCCGTAGCTCATGATGTCCCTGTGAAGGACGGATACCTGCGCATCCGGAGTGGCTTCCAGTATCCTAATCGCGTTCTTGATGCTCGCATTGCAGCAAACCCTGGAGCAGTACTCCCTACCAGGTTGCCTGCTGCCGACGCATTGGATCATTACGACTTTCCTGGGAACCTCGCCCTTTGCGAGCTTCCTCTCGAGCTCGAGCTGGGTCATGACGCCGGGGAGCGAGCCGTAGCCGTACTCGCCTTTCGGCAAGAACTCGCGCCCTCCGGTCGCGACGATGATCGCTCCGACCTTGACCTTCTCGTCGCATTTCTCACCGCGAATCGTCGCTTCGAAGTTCCCTATGAAGCCCGAGAGCGACGATACCCGGGAGGACAGATGCAGGTGTGCCTTAGGGGAATGCTCCACGATTTTTCTGTAGACATCGACGAGCTTCTTCGACTCTACCATCTCTGGGCCCACAGTAGGTATCTCGTTCAACATCCCGCCCAGCATCGGCTGCTTCTCCACGAGATGCGTCTCTATGCCTTGGGAGACCAGCGAAGCCGCCGCCGCGAGTCCCGCGATGCCGCCGCCGATGACAAGCGCGACGGGAATCACGCTCGATTCTCCTTCCGTCTGCGGATCGAGCAGCCCCGCCTTGGCGACGCCCATCGCGACGAGGTTCATCGCCTTTCTCGTGGCGGCTTCGGGCTCCTTCGCGTGTATCCAGGAGCAGTGCTCACGAATGTTCACGAACTCGAACAGGTACTTGTTCACGCCCGCTCTCTCGCAGTTCCTCCTGAAGAGCGGCTCGTGGGTCCTCGGAGTGCAAGCGGCGACGACGACCCTATCCAGCCTGTTCTCCTCGATGCTCTTCCTGATCGCTCCGAGACCTTCCTCGGAGCACGAGTATAGATTGTGCGACGCGAAGACCACGTTCGGCAGGCTTTTGGCGAACTCGACGACCTTCTCCACGTCCACGACGGAGGCGATGTTGTGCCCGCAGTGGCATATGAAGACTCCTATCCGCGGCATCAGCGGCCACCTCCGGATATCAGCTCGGCCACCCTCGCGGCCGCGGAAGACGCCTGGGAGACAGTATCGGGGATATCCATCGGGGCGTTCGAGAATCCGCACATGAACACGCCTTTCCTGGTCGAATCGACGGGGTGTGCCGCGCTTGAACCGCTTAGAAATCCGTCAGCATCGAGCTTGAGACCGAGCTTGAAGGCGATGTCGGGATTGCTTCTCGGCTCGAGCGCCGGGCAGAGCACGGCCATATCGAACTCCTCCGTCACGGATTCGCCGCCGACTCCACATCTCTCGTAACTGATCAGAACCCCTCTTCCGTCATTGCCCGGCTGTATCTTTGCGGGCCGAGAGCGCACATATCTCACGCCGTACGAGCGCTGCGCCCTCGATACGAACTCCTGGAAGCCCTTTCCGACCGCGCGCATGTCCATGTAGAAGATTGTGCTCTTTATTCCCGGGCAGTGCTCTCCCGCGAGGATCGACTCTTTCGTCGCATACATGCAGCATACGCTGCTGCAGTACGGGTGCGTCTTCTCGTCCCTCGATCCGACGCATTGGATGAAAGCGAGCGTCTTCGGCTCCTCGCCGTCCGACGGCCTTTTCAGATGGCCGTTCGTCGGTCCCGAGGCGCACAGGATGCGCTCGAACTGGATCGATGTGACGACGTCCTTGCAGATGCCGAATCCGAACTGGGGCAGTGTCGATACGTCCATGACCTCGAACCCGGTCGAGACTATTATTGCGGAGGCGTCTATCTCGACTACCCTGTCTTTCTGATCGTAATCGATTGCTCCTGCCTTGCAGATCTTCTTGCAGACACCGCACTTCTTCTGGGTTATCATGCGACATTGGGACGCGTCGATGGTGACCTTGCGCGGTACCGCCTGAGGGAAAGGCAGATAGATCGCCTTCCTGGTCGTCAGACCCTCTTCGAATTCGCTCGGAATCTTCACGGGACATTTCGCAACGCAGTCGCCGCAGCCCGTGCACCGAGTCACGTCGACGTATCTGGCTTTCTCGCGTATCGCGACCTTGAACTCGGGGAATTCGCCTTCGACCCTGTCGATCTCCGAGTATGTATGAAGAACGATGTTTGGATGGTCGGCGCACATTATCATCTTCGGGGAGAGGATGCACATGGAGCAGTCGTTCGTGGGGAAGGTCTTGTCGAGCTGAGCCATGTGCCCGCCTATGGACGGCGTACGCTCGACTAGATGGACCTCGAATCCCATATCGCCGAGATCGAGCGCGGCCTGTATTCCAGCTATGCCGCCGCCTATCACAACTACCCTGTCGCTCATATGATGCCCCCCACCTTGACCTCAAGGCACGTGATACCAGTGCAGCAGAGAACCGAACGGCACTAGCGTGCTCAATGACAAACGTTATCACAGACGTCAAGTTTGTCGAAATTCTCTGCGAACATCGTCGTGTCGTCTGAAGAGGAACGATAATAAAAATCTTTTCCGAGCGAATGCGATAATCCATTCTTCGTTCGTCACAAGAATGTCGCTTCCTCATGCCGAATGCTGGCATATAGATATTCCATTGCCCAGAAAGTCGTCAGAAAGCTTTTATGAAGAGGTTGCATAACGTCGGAAAGGTAGCTCTGATGCTAAGAGAATGCAAAGACCACGGCTATTTCAGGGACTCGACCTGTCCTCTTTGCGGCGAGGAGGGAAGATTCTTGATGGACACCGAGGAGCTCGAAGCTCTCGGTAGGACCATGGCGGGAGCGCTGAGACACTTCCCGGAGAAATTCGATCTCAAGATGGACCCGCAGGGTTTCGTCGATTTAAGAGAATTCGTCGGCGCGATACAGCGAAAGAGGAAGAGGATGAGATGGCTGCGGCCTCATCATATAATAGCAATTATCGAGACCGACCCGAAAGGCAGATACGAATACCGCGACGGGAAAATCCGGGCGACTTACGGGCATTCGATTGATGTCGACCTTGACCTTCCGTCCAGCGGCGTCCCGGACAAGCTATACTATCCGACGACCCAGGAAGAGGTCGATATCGTGCTTGAGACGGGACTCAGACCATCGGACAGGAAGAAGGTTCATCTCAGCAAGACATATCAGGATGCTACCAATGCGGGCATGGTCAGGACGCCGACCCCAATCATTCTGGAGATAGATGCGAGGAAGACGGAAGCTGCTGGAATCGTCATTCAAAAAGCCGGAAAGACGGTATACATCGCGGATTCCGTACCTCCTGAGGCAATCTCCAGAGCGGAAATTCCCGCGCCGCCACCGGCCGAAGAGGAATCCGAAGTTCTTCCTGAGAATCGGGAAAAAGATTCCTGATTGCCCAGAGCATTATCGGAATTCCATCGGAAAGAATTTTATAATGATGATATGACTTAAACGAAGGATGTTTGCGAGAGCAGACCAACTGCGAATCGAGGAGATAGAAGAAAGCTTCAGGCTCCACGCAATCGAATTTTATTGGGAGGAGTTCGAGCCCAAGCTCGTGTATTTCGATTTGGATGACGGGCAGCTTAAAGAGTTCGACCTTGACGATGTGGATTTCTCGGTAAGCAAGAAGAGAACGTGCGTAGGATCTTATGTCGACGGGGAGTATGTGCCCTGCCCCGGCAATTTCCCTGTGCAGAGGTTGACCCAGTGCGCGGAATGCGCCGAGAGCTTCATCCCGGTTCAAGATTGTCTATTCGAGCCGAAGTGCGATGGCGACCTGTGCGACTCCCCGCTCTGCCGCAAGGAACACGCCGTGTACATAGCGTTCTTCGGCAACAGGCCGAAGGTGGGCATGACGACTAAGACCAGGATACGCAGCAGGCTGATAGAGCAGGGCGCAGACGCGTATTTCGTCGCCGACGTGTTTCCGACCAGGAAGAGCGCGAGAGAGGCGGAGAAGGCCGTATCGGAAAAGCTTCGGATAACCGATCGGCCGAACGCGAGAATCATCCTCGAATCGCTCCGAATGCCGAGGAGGAAGTCGCAAATCGAGGACGGCTGGAAGTGGATCTCGAGAGCCCTGCAGGAGAATTTCGCCATGAACCCAGGAGGACTAGAGTATCTGGATTCGTACCCTCTCGAGGAGCCTCTGCCCGCGATCCCGAAACCGACCGAGAGCTGGGGATACCATTCCGGCAAGAATGTCGGAATCAAGGGCAAGTTCTTGATATACGAGAAGGACAAGATCATGGCGCTGAACCTTTCAGACCTGCCTTCGAGGTATCTTACAAGAGACAGGCTGTGAGACCTACATTCTTTCTACTTTCTTGGCTATCTCCTCGGCCATCTCCGAGCACTTGGACGGCTTCACCGGTTTCGAGGTATACCCGGGAAGCGCAAGGTCGTAGGTCACCACCCTCTTCTCTTTGATGACTTCGCAGGTCGCCTCCCAAATCTTTCTCGCCGCTTCTCTTTCGCCCAGATGTTTCAGCATCAGCTCCCCGGAAAGTATCTCTGCGACCGGGTTCACCTTGTCCTGACCTGCGTACTTCGGTGCCGAGCCGTGCACGGGCTCGAACAACGCTATCTCGTCGCCGATGTTACCTCCGGGCGCAATGCCGAGCCCTCCCGCGAGCCCTGCGGTCAGATCCGAGAGTATGTCACCGAACAGATTCGTCGTGACTATAACGTCGTACTCCTCGGGCTTCTTCACGAGCTGCATGCACATGTTGTCGATCAGCCTCTCCTCGGAGGCGATGTCCGGATATTCCTTCGATACCGACCTGAACACATCCTGGAACAGCCCTCCAGTAAGCTTCATGATGTTCGCCTTATGAACTCCCGTGACCTTCTTCCTGCCCTCGCGCCTCGCGTACTCGAACGCGTACCTGACGATGCGCTCCGTCTTCTTCCGGGTGATTATGTTCTCCGTTATCGCCCCGCTGTGCTCGTCATCGAGCCAACGCTCGACCCCCGAGTATAGACCCTCGGTGGCCTCCCTTATCACGACGAGGTCGATTTTGTCGTATCTCGTTCCCTCGCCGGCGATGGATCTCGCAGGCCTCACGCAGGCATAAAGGTCCAGCTTCTGCCGCAACGCGACGTTGACGCTCCTGAAACCGGAGCCTATCGGCGTCGTCACGGGCCCTTTCAGCCCGACCTTGTTCTTTCTGAGGCTCTCGAGAACCGCATCCGGCAGAGGCGTGTTGAACTTCCTGATTGCGGACTCGCCGATGTCGAAAGCATCCCATTGGAATTTCACGCCGGTCGCCTCTAGCACCTTCACTGCTGCCGCGGTGACCTCCGGTCCGACACCGTCTCCGCGCAGTAGCGTGATTCTGTAGGTCGTCATGAATCGTGCTCCTCCATACCTATATCTGGAACCCGCCGTGCTTGATGATATGCTCCGCGAGCCCGCCGTCCTGCAATATCCTTATCATCACAGGAGGCAAGGCCTCGGCCTTCAGCTCGATGTTCTTCGTTATATCCCTCACTATCCCTGCCTGCGGGTCGACTTCCAGCTCATCCCCCGCATCAATCTTATCGGCGTCCGGGCAGATGATCAACGGCAGGCCCGTATTGATTGCGTTCCTGAAGAATATCCTGGCCGCCGACTTCGCTATCACGGCGGATATCCCTGCGTGCTTTATTACCAACGGCGCCTGCTCCCTGCTGCTGCCGAGGCCGAAGTTCTTCCCCGCGACGATGAAGTCTCCAGGCTTGATCTTCGAATAGAAGCTGGGGTCAAGGTCTTCCATGATGTGCTTCGCCAGCTCGTTCATGTCGAGCGTCTTGAACTTGTACTTCCCCGAGATGATGTAGTCCGTGTTGATGGAATCGCCGAACTTGTGCGCCCTGCCGCGGAGCTTCATGACAGCACCTCCCTCGGGTCCGAAATAGCGCCTTTCAAAGCCGATGCCGCGACTGTTGCTGGGCTAGCAAGATAGATGAACGCTTTGTTGTTCCCCATGCGTCCCTTGAAGTTCCGGTTGGCGGTCGAAATCACGTTCTCGTCGTCCGAAGGCACACCGTTGTGCGTCCCCACGCAGCATCCGCAGCCCGGGGTCACGACCGCCGCTCCCGCATTGACGAGCGTCTGGATGATTCCGAGCCTCATCGCATCGAGGTAGATGTGCTTCGATGCCGGTGCGACTATCAGCCTCACTCCCTTCTTGACCTGCTTGCCCTTCAGTATTTTCGCAGCGATCCTGAGATCCTCCAACCTTCCGTTCGTGCACGTCCCTATGAACGCCTGATGGACCGGCACATCGAGAAGCTCCGTCACCGGAGCGACATTGTCCACTGCGTGCGGCTTGGCCACCATCGGAACGACCTCCGACGCCTTGATTTTCAAAATCGTCTCGAAACGCGCGTCCGGGTCGGAGCTCACCGGGTTCGGCGTCCTCGTCGTTCGTCCCTTGACGTATTCCAGCGTCTTCTCGTCGCACTCGAATATCCCGGCCTTCGCGCCCGCCTCGACGGCCATGTTCGCCATCGTCATCCTCGCATCGACGCTCATGGCTTTGACTGTCGCCCCGGTGAATTCCATGGTCTGATAGGTGCATCCGTCGGCGGTAATCTTGCCTATGGTATAGAGCATGAGGTCCTTGGAATAGACGCCCTTCTGCAGACGCCCGGAGTAGATGATTCTGCAGGTCTGAGGCACACGGAACCAGAGCTTCCCTGTCAGTAGCACGGCTGCGAGGTCTGTCGAGCCGATCCCGGTCGAGAACACATTGAGCGCGCCGTACGTGGTGGTATGGCTGTCCGCGCCCACGACCAGATCTCCCGGGACTGCGTGTCCCCTCTCGGGTATCAGCTGGTGGCAGACCCCCTCGCCGATATCGTAGAGGTTGCAGCCTGTCTGAGAGGCGAACTCGCGCATCATCTTGTGCAGCGCGGAAACACCTTCGTTCGGGCTCGGAGCGCTGTGGTCTATCACAAGGGATACCCTGTCGGGATGCTTCAGGCCCTTGCCGTTCATCTTCTGGAATGCTTTAATCGCCAACGGTGTTGTGCCGTCCTGTCCCATCGCATAATCGACGTCTGCGAGAACTATCTCTCCCGCCTTTGCATCCGTTCCAGAATGGGCGCTCAGAATCTTCTCAGAAATCGTCTTTCCCAACCTATCACCAAAGCGATTGCAATTTCATGCTACGCTGAGCTCAAACACTTATGGTTGATAAATGTTTTCGATGACGACATTGCCTCGGGTTCAGCTATGATAGCTCTATGTGATTGGAGAAATCATTCGCTCCAGAAAACCTTGTACTTCGACTTCTCCATGTGATGGTAACGATTCTGTCGTAATTGCCTTGCCACGCTTTGAACGAGTCACGGGTTTGAGCTCAAAGAATACAGGAATAGGCTTTTTGAAATTTCAACAAGCATGGCGATTCTCTTGAACAACAGCGAGAGACTGGTCAATTCCGTTTTCTCGGTCCGGAGTTTATCGTCCTCATCACAATGACGATTAGACACACGGCAATAATCGGAACCAAGATCGTGCTCATTTCCGGTATTATGGAGAAACCAGCGTCGTTGATATCGAGGTCGTCCAGTGCGTCGCGCTCATCAAAATAGCCGACCTCGCCATCCGTGAGACAGTCTGCCCAAATATCGTATTCTCCTGCGTATATCGAATCCCATATCAAGAGAGGCTGATCTTCAATATGACCCTGAGGGTCGACATCAATGGTTATCGGGCCTTCGACGATGGAAAGATCGGAAATATGGGTGCATGAAAATTCCCAGGAATCGAAGTCCTCGACGATATAGACATTGTACACGCCGCTCGGGTCAAGCGAACTACCCTTGACATACAAAGGAGCGCCAAAATCGAAAAGATCGGTCGTATCGCCTGTCTCGTTGCATGATTCGATTTCTGGAATGCCTTCTTGCTTGTACCTTATCGGTGCTGATTCATTACCCATCAATAGAAGAAATATGAGAAAGGAAATCAGTACTATAATTACTAAAAATGCCGCGACCTTCCTAAAGATTTCCTCTCTTCGCAACATATCAACACATTACCGAACGCCCGAGTTATTCAGATGATGTTCATCGCGACGAAGAGCTCGACCTCAGGAGTCGAATTGTCCGTCGGATCATTGGGCTGACCTAATTCGATATTACTGATTTTGATCATGGGTCTACCAACGCTCCAGGAGTCGGCATTTGTGTTAAGGAATGTGACAGTAAGATCGAATTCCCGATTGCCGGTATCTGACAGGAAGTCCAGGTAGCTCTCAATAGAGCAACCCGACGGCATACGTGGAACCTCGATCTCCAATTTGAGACTATCCGACGGCTGAACGTTCCAATCGCCAGGCGTATCGAAGTTGACTGTGAATTCCAGATATAGAACCTTGGACGAGGAACCGGGGACAGTAATAGTGTCCGGATAAATTCTATGCTCGACATCCATATAATAATAAATCGTATATATTTCCATGCCCACAATTTGACGATAAATGCTGACGATTGTGGTGTTCCCATAACCGCCCTCTTCTGAGTCGGGATGCAGAATACCGCTTTGTGAAAGACTAAACAATATCAAAATAGATGTCAAAAAGCCTATAGCGATTCCGACAAAGATTCTATTTTCTTTCAGAATATCCATTTTCAATTCCTTACCCCCTCTCAGGCATCAATGGTTTTTAATGTGTCGCGGAATATATCAATCTTGCGCACATATATAAATACGGTTTCTAACTCGTGCCATCTCGGCACTTTTTTCCAATGAGGCGTATCATATAAAATAGGTAGATAACATTGATAATTAACAGACCGAGCATGCAGACAATTTATCGGCAGATGGGATCGTAGTTTATTTTGATGATGCAATAATTATCATGGCTTTTCACTAATAGAATAATCACGATTTGCAGGTCATAGATATACGAAAAAACTGTAATGTATCACCCATCGGAAAATTGCGGTCTTTGACCTTTTTCCTCACAGCCTGGGTTTTTGATCGATCGTAGAGATATCATATATTCCTGACAAATATGCAAGAATAAGAGTCAGGCACGCTTTTGAAGGTCGATTTGATAGCTTTCTCGCTCATCGCGGCGTCAAATCGCTACTTAAATGTATCTAATCGAGATATCACGGCAGTCAGAGGTGTCAACTGTGAAGATTACATGGCTGGGGCATTCGGCATTCATGGTAGAAGGAAAGAACAGGATTGTCATCGATCCTTTCCTGACCGGCAATCCAATGGCTGCCTCGACTCCGGACAAGATACGGTGCGATATAATCTGCGTCACTCATGGCCATGGCGATCACGTAGGCGACACGGTGCAGATCGCCAAAAAGAACAAGGCGAAGGTTCTCGCGATGGTAGAGCTCGCCGGCATTCTGGAGAAGGCGGGATGCGATGCGACCGGCTTCAACGTCGGCGGAAGCGTGAAAATCGGAGAGACCACGATCACGATGACGGCTGCTACCCACTCCTCAGGGACGGAGGAGCAGGGATTCGAAGGGGCCGCCGGGACGCCGGCAGGGTACGTCATCGACAGCGGGAAGACTGTATATCATGCGGGAGATACCGGGTTGTTCTGCGACATGTCGTTGATAGGTGAATTGTATCCACTGGATGTCGCCCTGCTTCCGATCGGAGGGTTCTACACGATGGACGTCGTGCAGGCCGCGAAAGCCGTCGAGCTACTGAAACCGAAGATCGCGATACCGATGCATTTCAACACCTGGCCGCCGATAAAGGCGGACCCGGTTGCCTTCAAGAGCCTCGTGGAGAAGAAGACGAATACCCAAGTCAAGATACTCAAACCCGGCGAAAGCCTGACCGTTTGAGAATTGCGAGTGTGCCAAATGCCAGAAACCCTCACCCCAGATGAAGTCAAGAAACGGTTCGGCCAGATGTTCTCGGACCGCCTCATCACGATGATCGACGAGAGCGCCGGCAAAGCGAGGATCATCGAGATGTGCACCGCCCTCGGACCGGTCGAATGGGATGCTGTGAACCGCTGGAGAGCCGGAGGCATAATAGAGAGAATAGATGTGCACGGCAACTGGCTGATAATGGACACCCTGCTGGGGGAGAAGGAAGTCAAATTCGGGCCTGTGTCTACGGAGACCGGCGGACAGGCTCTGAAGGCAGTGAGAGTGAAGAACGGGATTGTCGAGACTTCATGGGCGGGGCTCGCTGGGGCATCGATAGGCATCGGCGCATGTCTCCCGCAGGCGAAGGGGGTAATCAAGACTGAGTATGAGGACATAACGGAACTGGGAGGCTCATCGGAGGTCCACGTGAAAATCTTCACACCAGAGATGCGACACCTGATTATCGGAATGGACGATACGGACAACAGCACGAAGGGCGCAACCTGGTCCCTCGGTCTGAGGCTCGGCCTGAAGATGCCCGATGCGGTCTTCCTTCAACACAAGATTGTCCAATTGAACCACCACGCGCCTCACAAGACCACGAATTGCACCTCGACTGCGGTGTCTTTCGCCGTCCCGCCGAACAAGGTATCCAGCTGCGTGAAGTTCGCGGAGGATTTCATCGCGGACGAGACCGTATCCGACCAGACCGGGATGGCGGTGTACTGCGGCCTTGAGATACCCCCGGAGGCGATGAGATTCGGGATACGAGCGAAGGAAGTCGTCCTCACCATAGAGGAGGCGGAGGAAACCGCGAAGAAGGCGAGCGTTCAGCTGAAACAGATAACGGGGCCGAGAGGCAAGATAGGCGCATTGGCCGCCATAGGATGCTTCGAGCTCGGTCTTCTGAGTGCTGGCTTGATGGAGGATTTCAGGGAATACGCTCCTCAGACAGACCGCAGAGGTCAGAAGTGATGATAGCACGATCGCCCGATAGTTTTTTTTCTTAGTCTCACATGAGAGGCTGGTGATTCTCCACGGCAAATCGACTCAGGAACGCGCTAATCGGAAGAATCTATCGAATGTACGAGAAGCGCCTTCTGAGACAGGTGCTGAGCGGCTCGATACCCAGGCACGTGGCGGTGATAATGGACGGCAACAGGAGGTTCGCCGAAGAGATGGGTCTGGGAACCTTCGAGGGGCACCAGGCGGGAAAGGACAAGCTGGAGGAGATGCTCAACTGGTGCATGGAACTGAATATCAAGGTTCTCACCGTCTACGCGTTCTCCACCGAGAACATAATGCGCGATCCCGCGGAGATCGAGTACCTGATGAACATGTTCGAGGAGAACTTCAAGAAACTCGCCGAGGACAGACGCGTGCACGATAACAGGATCAAGGTGAGGGTCATCGGGCAGCGCTGGACCTTGCCGGAGAGAGTCCAGAAGGCCATAGAATATGCAGAAGCGAAAACGAAAGACTATGACAGATATTTCTTCAACCTCGCGGTCGCGTACGGAGGACGAGAGGAGATTCTTCATGCCATAAAGGACATCGCGACGAAGGTGAAGAGCGGCGAGATGGACATCAAAGACATAACAGAGGAGAATTTCTCGAAGATGCTCTACACGAGGGATCTGCCGGACCCAGATCTCATCCTGAGAACCAGCGGAGAGGAAAGGATATCGAACTTCCTGCTTTGGCAGCTCGCATACTCGGAATTCTATTTCACGGACGTCTATTGGCCGGGACTGAGAAAGATCGACTTTCTCAGGGCCATCCGCAGTTACCAGAGACGGGTACGACGTTTTGGGGCATAGCCGGCTGAAAAACACGCATTTACAAAAAACGCAATATTTCAGTCGAATTTTTGCAAGATTTATATGTTTCGTGTCGGATTCCGTTTATCTTAAGTACTATTTTGGCGATTAGCACCCCGGTATCTCTATGAACCAAGACCCGACGGACAACTTCCCCTGTGACATCTACGAGCGATGGAAGGGGTTGGACCTAAAGCTGCTGCCGATAGATCAGACGGACATCAAGATACTCTGCGAGCTGCTCTCGAACGCGAGGATGAGCAACAGCGAGATCGCGCAGAAGCTCGGGATAACCGAGGCGACCGTGCGAAGAAGGATCAAGAATCTGGTCGAGAAAGGCATCATAATGAAGTTCTCGATCCACATCAACTACAGGCTCATAGAGAACACCGTCAAGGCATACATTCAGGTGAAGGTCGCGACCGACAGGCTCGACGAAGTCGTCAAGAAGATAGTCGAGCACAACAGGGTGGTCGCGGTCTATCGCGTGACGGGCGAATACGATCTTCTGGTCGTCTCGTTGTTCGTCGGCATGGGCGAACTTCAGGAGTTCATCGACAGCTTCCTGAAAATGGACGGCGTCAAGGAGACGCAGACGCAAATTGTTATGAGCGCGCTCAAGGGCGTCCCGTGGACCGGAATCTGAACGGCTACTGCGGCGGCTGAGTCGGCTCGGCCGCTGGTTGCGGGCCGGGTTCCTCGAGAATTCTCTTGACACCGAAATACGTAAACATCTCAATGATAGAAGCGATGAGCAGCGCGATTATCACTATTATCACCAATATCTGCATGAACGGATCGCTCAACCATGCGATTATGAATTGAATATCAATGGGAAGCGCATCGGCGACATGCGAGAAATCGAACGGCCATGTAGAGAGGAAATACATCCCGGCGATTATGACGAGAACGTTGTTGACCAAATCGAGCGGCCTCACCTTGTTTCTCCTGCCGAAAATGAATCTGGATAAGGCGGGGAACATCCCGAAAATAGCGACCCCGAAGAACAAAGCGGCCTCTGGAGCTCCGAAATTTGACTTGAAAAAGCCCGTGTTCATTGACAGAAGAGACAGGAAATAAAGAACGAAGATAACGATAAACACTATGCCGACCAACTGCCCGAATCTTTCGGCCATTGGGAGGACGTCTCTAGCTGCTTCCTTCTCGAAGCGCTTCTGCAACGGCCTCAAAACGCCAATAGTGCTCTCCATAAATGCAATCTCGTCAAATCGACAAGGGCTTCGAGGGCTTATAGATATTGGGAAGCTATGGCAAATCGCAGTCTCAGATGACCTGTTCGAGCACCTGAACTATGTCGACGGTCTTGATTTTGCTGCCGATGTTCTTCGCTCCAGCATTCAGGTTCACTTGGCAGAACGGGCAGGAGGTGATGATCAGCTCGGCTCCAACCTCTTCCGCCTCCCTGACGCGCTTCGCCGCGATGCTCTCTGCGGAGTAGTTGAACGCGGACTTGTATCCTCCGCCAGCGCCGCAGCAGTGAGCCATCTCCCTGTTGTACGCCATCTCGACGAACTCTATGCCCGGAATCGCCTTAATCACGTTCCTGGGAGCCTCGAACACCCTGGCGTGCCTGCCGAGGTGGCACGGGTCATGGTAAGTGACCTTCTTCTTGAACTCCTTGCTCAGCACGAGGCGCTTCTCCTTGAGCAGCTTCTCGAGATACTCCGTCAGATGATACAGCTTGTAGGTCGGCCGTCCGATGATCTTCGGATAATCGTTCTTTATCGTGTTGTAGCATCCCGCACAGGCGGTCACCAGCGCATTCACTCCCCGGGTCTCTATGGCGCGCGTGTTGTGAGGCGCGAGCTCGCTCCTGACTATGTCCGCCTGGCCCGTCCTCAACAAGGGGGAGCCGCAACACCACTCATCGGGGCCGAGTATGTTGAACCTCACATCTGCCGCCTTGAGTATCTTCGCGACGGCCTGGCCCAGAAATCCGACCCTGTAGCTCGCCGTGCAACCCGCAAAGAAGAGAACTTCCGGGTTGGGCGAGAGCACCGACTTATCCGTCAGCCAGGCATCTCGCTTCTCGATCGGCTCGTCGTAAGGGTTCCTGACCCGCTTGACCCGCTCGTATATCTTCTTGTGCGCCTCGAGCGGCTCGTATCCCTGCTTGAGCATCCATTCCTTCAGCTCTTCCCAGAGATGCGCGAGCTTGATATTGACATGGCAGACCTCGTCGCACGCGCCGCAGGAAGTGCAGTGGTAGAGCCTCTGCTTGTACTCCTCGCTCGGCTTCGGGTTCCTGCGGAGGATGACGTCCATCGGCCCGCGGTTCGCCAACTGCTTGAGCGCGAACAGCTTGCCGCGAGGATTATCGGACTCCCAGCCGGTCTCCCCGTACACAGGACACACCGCCCGGCAGTAGCCGCACTGGAGACAGGCGTACAGCTCCCGCTCCTCCGGTATCTTGATCATTCGTGCTCACCTCCGGGGAAGCCGCCAGGAACGGGCCTGTCGTATTTGTCTCTCGGATACAGCCTCTTCAGGAACGCGAGGGCGTTCATCCCGAACCTGAACAATCGGGGCCCGACTCTGATACCAAATCTCAGCTGCAACATCGTCGTCTTGCCACCGTTTATCCTTCCCTCTGGGTCGATCGTCTCTTTAATCTTCTTGAGCAACTCGATTGTGCTCCGGTCGCGCATCTTGTAAATGTTGTTGGCCATGAACAGGCCGAGACCGACGCCCCTGCCGCCGTGCTTGTTCGATATGTCAAGGAATTTCTTGACGAAAGACAGGGACGATATCGCCTTTATCCATCTCCTCTCGTCGGTCAGATAGAACGGCAGGAACGCGACCGTGCTCCTGTCGATCAGATACCCCATGACTGAAACGTTCATCTTCATCTTCCTGACGAGCTCCAGCGTCTCGTGAGTGACAAGTATCGCCTTGTCCACGGGCACCAATGCTTCGCCTATCACCGCGCCCGTGCCGAGCTTCTTGCTCCTGAGCTCGTAGGACCGCTCCTTCCATTCATGCTGAGCGATCTCGTCGCTCAATCTGACGCCTCCCATGGCGGTCAGCAGCGCATCGAAGTACCTGATCTCCTCGTCGACCTTTGCTTTCGGCCCTTCGAATACTATGTTGACAATCCCTCCAGTCTCGATCGCTTCCCTGCCCATCGCCCTGAGGAACCTGAAGTAGTTCCCGTCGACGAACGCGACGTGATACGGCTTCAGCTTTGCCTGGGATATCTGGACGAGCGCGTTGAACACGTGATCCATGTCTGGGAAGGAGTATGTGGTCGGGACTAACGCTTCGGGCTTCGGATATACTTGGAGGTCGATTGCCGTGACGACTCCGAGAGATCCCTCGGCGCCGATGAACAGGCTCGTCAGGTCGAACTGCGACGGGTGCCTGCTGTCGAGATGATGGGCCGTGTTGATGATCTGTCCTGATGGGAGGACTATCTGCAGGTTGCGCACGTTGTCCCGTGCCGCTCCGTACCTGTAGCTGCCGACGCCGACCCCGCCCGTGCTTATCCAGCCGCCGACTGTCGCACCGGGGGCGGATGATGGATAGTAAGGAACGAAGTACCCGCGCCTGTTCAGCCATTCATCGAGGCGCAACCAGACGACCCCTGGCTGGACCCTGACTATGCCCCTCTCCACGTCCAGGCCGATTATCCTGTCCATTGAGGCCATGTCGAGCATGACCCCGCCCTTGTTCGGGACGGCTCCGCCGAACCCCCAGCTCGCGGCGCCCCTTGGCGTCACGGGCCAATCCCAGCTGTTGGCTATCCTGACGATCTCCGCGACCTCCTCCGGCTCTTTCGGCCGGATGACCGCATCGGGCATCATCTTGAATGCCAGCCCGGCGACCTTCGGCATCGGCGCGAGGTCATGAGAGGTGACGAGCCTCTCGAGGGGCGAATCGCTGAACCGCCCGGGTCTGACGGCGGCGCTCAGGCTCCGCTTCGCGATATCAGACTCGATCATCAGATCGCCCCCATCATGTGAGCGTTGAGTATCATTCGTGAATCCAGATGCGATTTCACGCGCCGCAGAAGTTCGAGCCGCGGCCTGCTACGCGAATCCCCCAGCAAGGAGTTCCACGCCACGTTCCCTCTCAGCGTGATTCTCCGGTCGACCAGGTATGAGCCTATCGACCGGACTATTTCCGGCGCCGGAGGACCTTGGAGGATCGGTACAAGGATCGACACGTTCGGGTCGATATCGGAGACATAGAATTTCGCCGCCCGGCCGGCTTTCGAAGCTCTGTCCACAATCTCTTCGACCACTGATGCCAGGCCGAGCGTGTCACACGGGAATACGCCCATCAGCCACACGGCAGTACTGATCGAGGACGGGTCGATCAATTTCTGCGGCTCCGTCGAGTTCTCTCGTTCCTTCCCGCCCTCCTTCTTCGCTATCTCGTCGAAGAGTTTCTCGGCCGCCTCAACAATGGCGGGTATCCCTTCGAACTTCACGGCCAGCTCGAAATCATCGGATTTCTCAACCTCACCGGAGGACAGCGTCGACTCGATATTGCTCGAAGCTGCCTTTATGACTGACGCAAAGCCGGACTTGTGCATCGCGATGCCCGCTCGAACGGCCTTCTCCAGCTTTGAGAACGAATACGTCTTCCTGGCCATGACGTCAGAAGCAGGTCTGACAGGGATTGCGAACTCATAAGGAACTCCGAGCGTGAGATAGGAGGTCATGAACATCTTTGTGAGGTCGTAACCGCCGCCGTTCGCGGGGAAATCGTCGTAGCCTGTCTGGTACGGCATATCTGGAGCGACGACCTTCACGTTCCTCAGCACGCCGTCTATTCCCGAGTTGATCGATGACAGCATCCTGAGGGACTCGTGCGCCCAGTCGCCAAAGGTGAAGTCGATGCACGCGAGAGGCTCGATGTCGACAATCATCCCCTGGGTCTGAGCCGCGTTGCGAAGCGCCGAGTATTTCGCCCCGGGACCGACGACGGCAAGCCTTCTGGCCGCATCCACGAAAACCGAGTTCATGCCCGAGAGATCGAGCTGCAGTGCTGAATCTACGGACATCCAATTGCTCGTCCTGAGGATGGGCGAATCTATCGTTACCACCGGCTGCCCGCGATCTCGGCATCCGATGAGAATCGACTGCAATTCGTTCATATTTGAAACATGCGCCGATTGAGAACTCGATTGGATAGGCCCAGACAATTGACCCGCCCCTGATTGCGCTATCTTCGATGCAGTGATTCTGCTAGTTTGATAAATAGATTTAGACGGATTTCTGACGATTTCCAACGGCATCTTGTCAGATAATTCTCGAAAAACAGGCATCTTCTGGCTCAAAGATTCGCATCAATGTTCATGAACGACATCCTGTCTATCCCCGCTCCCTTGAGCTCGAGCTCGCTCACGCTGATGACATCCAACCCTTCGAGTAATTTCGACAATCTTCTTTCGCCTCTCGAGATTGCGCTCTTGACTGCTTTTCGCAACGAGGACGCACGATATGCTCCGACTATCGGCTCCAGATAGCCGTTCAAGAAAGGCATCGCTGCTTCGTGTTCGTCAATCCTCATCAGAAGCAGCCGATATAGAGCGGCATCCAGGAATGGCATATCGCAAGGCGCGAGCAACACGATATCCTCCGTGACGAGCTCCATCGCCTTTGAAAGCCCGACGAGGGGGCCCTCGAACGGCGCGTCATCTTCCACGAGCACGACGGAATCCCCGAGCGCCTCGGCGAACGCCGTCGAGTTGCCAGGAGATACTGAGATGATGATCCGCCGCGCCGCCCCTGCAAATGCATCGATCACATACGCTACCAACGGCCTTCCCTGGAAGTCGAACAGGGCCTTGTCACGGCCGAACCGCGAGCTCTTGCCACCCGCGAGGATTATCCCAGCAACGGATCTGCTTTTCAATTCTCGCTCACACTTTCTTGGCAGATATCTCGATGCTCTTTACGTCGCCCTCGACTCCCTTGAGAGACCGCATCATGCCGCAGAGCGTCTCCCAGATCATGTTCTGGACGAACTCGTTTGTTGCCAGCTTCTTGCCGTTCACTACCAATCTCAGTTCCACATCCGTCATTTTTCCACCTTCCTTAAGCGCCGATTTCGATGGTTTATTGCCGTGCTCATCTCGACACTTGCAGGAATAAGACCTTTCTTCTTTGACGCGTCTCGATATATATTCTATTATTTGGGGAATGTCTTCTGCCCTGAAGACGGTCCCCGGTAGCTTTTCGATTTCTCCGACGGCGATTTTCTCAATGGGCTCGTTCTTGAACCCCTCGACGAAAATGACGTCTGGCGAGGATAGCAGCTGGATGAGCGATATCGCCTGCCAGAGGTCGTCGCGTCCAGACAATCTTATCATCAGCTCTCCGTCGGCGACTCCCACGACAGGATCGAATCCCGCTTTCGCGAGCCTGGTCGTGTCCTTCTTCGGATCCGGCTCGTAGTGCGTTCCGAGATGCTTGACCGCGGCCGCGGATATCCCTCGCTTCTTGAGTTCGCGCATCAGGCTTTCGAGGAATTTCGTCTTTCCGGAATCATGATATCCGTATACTCCGAGTATCAACCCTTGTTCACTTCCTTCTCGAGGTTCAATCGATAAGACCGCATATGACAGATAAATCCTTTCAACACATCATCGTCGGAACATCGCGGAGAACAGGGCCCTCGGGACGCTCCAGTAGAAGCTTCTGTTGCTCCAATCGAGCTCCCTCTTGTCGCACACCGTGGATTCGCTCAGGGACAGCAACTTATCCCGGAGGCTCTCGATCGATCTCTCCGCCTCCCCGGACTTGACAGCGCTGTCTATCAACTCCATCGCCCTTTTCGCGCTCTCTATCCGCTCCCTCACCGCATTCGCGGATTCTTGAGTGATGGCCCCGGCTTGCAGCTTGAGCTCGTTGAGCCTCAACCCCGCATCGTACGTCGAGCCGACGATGTCGTCCCGCGACAGCCAATTCGTCTCGTAGCTGAGGACGTATTTCCAGCTCGGCCCAAGGAGCAAAGACCTGTGGTCCTCGAGCGTTCTGGCGAACAGCCTGTACCCGAACTTCCCAGGATTCTCAAACGCGTCGCTCCCTGGGTCGATGAACGGCGCCAGGGGCGATATGAACGGTAGGAATTTCCCGTTCGCTCTCATCTTCCTCATCAGATTGCCCGCGTATTCGACCGTATCCATGACTGATTGACGGTCCTGTCCTGACAGACCGATCATGAAGAACATGTCCACGCGTCTCGCGCCGACCTCGATGAGGCTCTTGACGGCTCTCTCCAGCTCCTCGTTCGAGTATCGCCTGCCTTGTATCTCCCTTATTCTCGGATCATGGCTGTCAGGCGAAATCTGTGCATCGAAGCTCTCGACCGAACCGCCGATGTCCCTTATTAGCTCATCCTGAGGCGGCGAGAAAAATTCGAATGCGATTTCATTTCTCGGACGTTCCTTTTTGATGAGGCCGAGCAGCCTCTCGCAGTATGTCTTGCCAGCCTGCTGAATATCCCCGAGCAGGAAGATGGCACCGCGGAAATATGCCTCGATTTGACGGATGTCCTCGAGAATCCGCTCCGGGCTTCGGAATGCCGGTTCCGACCTGCCGAAGTTGCGCATGAAGGACATGCATCCCCCCATGCAGGTGGAGCAGTTGTTCGAGCACCCCCTGACGGTGCTTACGAGAAGCATCGGATTGCGCTTCCAGTCGAGATACGGCATGTGTCCCGTGAGATCCATGCTCCTGATGGCGCTCCTCACCATTAGCCCGTAATCGAAATCGACGGAGTCCAAGTCCTCCACGAAGTGCGAGATCCCGTTGCTTCTTATCCTGCCGTCCTCGCGATAGGCGAGATTCTTCACCGATTGCAGACCTGAAGATGAACCCAATGCCTTCAGGTATTGCAGCATCGGGAGCTCCGTTGAATCCCCGAGGAAGATTGCATCGACATCGGGGTAATTCCTCATTATCTCGTCATGATAGTACGTCGCGCTGAATCCTCCGAGGACGACCTTCGAATCCGGATGATGATGCTTTATCATCTTGGCGACCTCCAGGCTTCCATGCGCGTGCGGCAGCCAGTGAAGGTCTATTCCGAAGACTTCGGATTCGATACGAGAGATTGCCCTGTCCGCATCGTATCTCTCATCGGCGAGCATGTGCGTCGCGAGGTTCAAGACGCGCACTCTATAGCCGTTCTTCGCAAGTAGGGATGCGATGGTCGTGAAACCTATCGGGTACATCTCGAACACGGGCGTTGACGGAATCAGATCCGCCATCGGCCCGTACAGGAACCCGCGTTTCCTGAAATCATAGACGCTCGGAGCGTGCACCAAAACCAAATCGTATCTTCCCATTGCAGGGGCATCGGAGAGCTATCGATGTACTAGAATATTCTGGTAAAATATCCGGCGATTGATGCAATCTGAATCTGGTCCGATTGCGATAGCGGGCCCAAGTTGCAAGCATCTAAAGAAGGATTCGATATCTTGATGAGGGTAGAAATACGACGGCAGCGGACATCATCGAATCTCAATTGATGAAGCTGAGGAACGACCGACGGGCGAAAACGAGCACCTGGTTCTTCAAGACTGAAAAGGGCGCGTACGGAGAGGGAGACAGATTCCTAGGAGTGAAAGTTCCCGAGATACGCAGAATCGTCAAGAAGAACATAGGAGACGCGGGGCTCGATGATGCCGTGAGACTTCTGAAATCTCCTTGGCACGAAGTCAGATTCGCCGCCTGCATCTTGATGGTTGAACTGAGGAAGAGAGCCGTCAAGAAAGGCGATGATGAGAGGGAAGAAGCGATCTATCAGGCGTATCTCAGGGATAGGAAGTACGTCAACAATTGGGATCTGGTGGACGTGTCGGCCAGGGAAATCATCGGCAACCATCTGCTGAATAGAGACAGAAGCATTCTGCATGAGCTTGCGAAGTCGGAATCGCTCTGGGACAGACGAATCGCTATCATGTCCACCTGGGCGTTCCTCAAGAGCGGGGAGAGCAAAGATACATTCTCCATTTGCGAGATTCTTCTGAAGGATCGGAGCGACCTCATTCACAAGGCTTGCGGCTGGATGCTCCGCGAGGTCGGGAAGAACTGCGGCATTGATACCCTTGATTCTTTTCTTGACAGACATGCGAGCGTCATGCCGCGCACGATGTTGAGATATGCTCTCGAGAAACACGACCCCGCGGCAAGAGAAAGATATATGAATCTGTCGGGGCGGACGTGATATGTTCGGAAGGCACGCAGACGCGCACGGGATCCCGTCCTGAAAAAGGGGCGCGTTCTGCTAAATATGGCAATAAGTGTTCTTCAATCCATTCATATACGACTGGAAAGGTGCGGGAATTCGACACTTTTCCGCCGAAAACTCATAAATAGATTGAGTATATTCTGAGCCGAGCCGAATGCTGTCGGATACATATCTGCCGATCGCGCTGTTTGCCGTCCTCGCCCTTGCGGTGCCCGTGCTCGTGTTTTGGCTATCGCGATATTTTCGGCCTTTGAAAGTCGAAGACCGGCAGGAGACGACGTACGAGTGCGGCGAGGAGCCGATAGGTGAAGCGCAGATCCAGTTCCATTTCCAGTATTACATGTTCGCGATAATCTTCGTCGCCTTCGACCTGGTCAGCGTTTTCATAATACTCTGGACACTGGTGTTCTCCGACATAGGAGAGGTCGCCAAGGCGATGGTAATCGCGTTCCTCATGGTCCTCATGGTCGGCGTCACTTACGCGTTGAAGAAAGAGGAAATCCTATGGATATGAGCAGGAAGATCGGCACTGTCATGCTGATGAAGTCGAAGGACTTCCTCGCATGGTTCGATGACTGGGTCGGCAGGGTCTTGAAGAAGGGCGCGATTGGCCGCGGCCTGGACGTCCTGCTCACGGATTTCTGGACCTGGGCAAGGGTCAATTCGATCTACCCGCTGCACTTCGGAATAATGTGCTGCGCGCTCGAGATGGGCGCGGCATCGGCCTCGAGGTTCGACGCGCAACGGCTCGGGGTCATCTACAGGTCCACGCCGAGACAGTGCGACATGCTGCTCGTCAACGGGCCCGTGAGCAAGAAGCTCAGGCCAGACCTCAGAAGGCTTTACGATCAGATGTCCGAACCGAAATGGGTCATCGCGATGGGCGAGTGCGCGATCAGCGGAGGGCCGTTCTGGCAGAGCTACAGCATCGTCCAAGGCGTTGACAAGTTCATCCCTGTCGACGTGTACATCCCCGGCTGCCCGGCCAGGCCGGAAGCGATGCTCGAGGGGTTCATGAAGCTGCAGGACAAGATAAGAGCCACCAAGAAGGGCGTCCTGACCGAGGAGATGGTCTGATTGAAGGGCGGCTGGGAGAGGACGGAACCGGTGGACAAGAAGGAGCTGAGCATGCTCGTCTCGGGCTTCGAGAAAAAGCTCGAAAGGGAGCTGCCAGTGATCATCGGCCCCAATCTGAGCGATATCGCCGTGAAAAAGGAGGGGCTCGTCACGGCGAGATGCGACAAGAAATCGATTCTCAAGCTCGCTCGGGTACTGAGGGACAAGTACGGCTTCGAGCACCTGTCTCTGATAAGCGCAGTCGACTGGCGCGACAGGTTCGAGCTCGTCTATCATGTCAGATCGTACGCGAACTACTGCATGATGGAAATCAAGGTGCCCGTCCCCAAGGAGGACCTCGAGGTGTACAGCGTGGCGCCGATCTGGAAGGGCGCCAACTGGCACGAGCGCGAGGCGTACGACATGATGGGTATCGTATTCAAGGGACACCCGGACCTGAGGAGGATCCTGCTGCCGGAGGACGTGAAATACTTCCCGCTCAGGAAGGACTTCCAGATGGCGGAGGAGGATTGACCTTGGCCGAGATGTGGATCAACATGGGCCCGCAGCACCCGATGACGCACGGGCTGTGGAACCTGAGGATAAAAGTCGACGGCGAGGTCATCACGGATGCGATGCCCGAGATCGGATACCTGCACAGGGGCATGGAGAAGATATTCGAGAACAAGACGTACACGCAGGTGGGGCCGATAACCGACAGGCTATGCTACGGCTCCTCGTTCACTTGGAATCATCTTTACTGCATGACTGTCGAGAATCTCATGGGGCTCGAAATACCGGAAAGGGCGAAGTGGATAAGGGTCATGGCGATCGAGATACAGAGGATCGCCTCGCACCTGATGTGGCTCGCGGCATATGCGGCCGACCTCGGGCTGCTCACCGGGTTCGTGTGGGCAATGCGCGACCGGGAGATATTCATCGACCTGCTACAGGCCCTGAGCGGCTCCAGGCTGACCTACAATTACGCGCGCATCGGCGGCGTCGCCGCGGACCTGCCGCCGGATTTCGAAAGAGACTGCCTCAGGGCGGTGGAATACTTCGAGAAGAAGCTGAAGGAGCACGAGGCACTCTACACCGGGTCGAAGATATTCAAGATGAGGACCGTCGGGATCGGTGTCCTCAAGCGCGAGGATGCGATAAATCTCGGAGTCACTGGGCCGACGCTCAGGGGGAGCAACGCGAAGCTCGACATCAGGAGGGAGCAGCCGTACGAGGTCTATGACGAGATAGACTTCGAGGTCGCGTGCCACACCGATTCTGATTGCTGGGCAAGATATGTCGTCAGAATGACTGAGATGAAGGAGAGCTGCAAGATCATCCGGCAGACGCTTCAGAAAATGCCGAAGGGGCCTGTGAGAGTGAAAACGCCGATGTGCGCGCCCCCGGGGGACGCCATCGGTGTGGTCGAGGACCCGAGAGGCGAGGGCATGATGTACCTGATAGGAGACGGGACCGAAAAGCCGTACCGGCTGAAGGTCAGGAGCCCCCTCTTCGTCACACTATCCGCCGCGAAGCCGATGCTGCTGGGATACAAGGTCGCAGACGTCGTCTCTATAATGGGCAGCATAGACGTCTGCATGGGAGAGACGGACAAGTGATCTGAATGGACCTCTGGGGAATATCATACGCGATATCCGACGTCCTGATGTACATCTTGTATTGGATATTCTCCGGAGTGCTCGGACTCTTGCCCGACCCTGTAGGCGCGTTCTTCGACGGCATCGGGCTCTGGTTCATCTCGCCGGGAGTCGTCGCGTTCATCACGATGCTGCTCGAGGCCCTGATAGTCATCATCGTCGCGCTGCTCAACGTAATAATACTCATTTGGATCGAGCGAAAGGTCCTCGCGAGAATCATGGATAGCCGTGGGCCGTTCTATGTAGGTCCGCTGGGATTCTTCCAGAACGTCGCGGACGGCGCGAAGCTGTTCGTGAAGCAGATAATCATCCCGAAGAAGGCCGACAGGTTCGGATATCAGATCGGGCCGATCATCTTCGTCGGGTCATCGTTGCTGATACTCGCCGCGATTCCCCTGAGCGCGGAGTTCGCAATCAAGGACGCGAACGGCGCGACCATCCCCGGCGGGATACTGTTCGCCTTTGCGGTCTTCGCCATTGCGCCCCTGTCGATCCTCGTTTCCGGATGGTCGGAGAACAACAAGTACACGTTGATCGGCGGCATGAGGTCCGCGGCGCAGATGATGAGCTATGAGATACCCATGTTGCTGACCGTGGCATCGGTTTTCCTGCTCGTCGGAAGCTTCTCCTTCGGCGACGTAGTGAGCGCCCAGGAGAACATCTGGTTCGGCATCCCTCTTTTCCTCGGCCTGATACTCTTCATCGCCTGCATGATAGCGGAGGTCGAGAGGATACCGTTCGACCTGCCGGAAGCGGAGTCGGAGCTAGTAGAGGGCTGGACGACCGAATATTGCGGCATGAGGTTCGGGTTCTTCATGTTCACGGAATATCTGAGGGGATACGCGGGTTGCGGGATTGCGACCGCCCTGTTCCTCGGCGGGTGGATCGGCCCCGACTTCCTGCCCGGAGAAATATGGTTCCTCATCAAGGCGTACATCGTGTTCCTGGTCTTCGTCTTCATCAGGGGTGCGCTCCCGAGGATACGCACTGACCAAATACTCGACCTCGGCTGGAAGCGCCTTCTGCCTCTTGCAGTGCTGAACCTTCTAATCGCCGTCGCCATCAAGACAATGGGGTGGTTCTGAGTGGCCGAGCAGACGTGCGAAAGAAAGAGGGAGAAGGTCTCGCTGACGGGGCTGGTGATAAAGCCTCTCTGGGCCACGTTCGTCCAGACCGTCAGGGACTCCTTCGGCGGGAGGCCGAACACGGTCCTGTACCCGCATGAGAGACTCGTTCTGCCGCCCCGATACCGTGGCAAGCACGCCCTCAGCTTCACGAGATGCATCGGATGTGGCCAGTGCGTCGATATCTGCCCGAACGAGTGCATGTGGATGAAGAAGCTCGAAGACCCGGTGCTCGGGAAGATCGAGCGCCCGGGCGTGGACTATTCGAGATGCCTGTTCTGCGGCCTCTGCGCCGAGATATGCCCGACCGACGCGCTGCTCATGACGGACCAATACGAGCTGTCTTCCATCGATAGGCAGGGCATGCGATACGAGCCCGAGGCGCTCAGGAACGACGACTATCCTGTCAGGGAGCCGAAAGAGGCCGTCTCGATCCCCGCGCTGGACGTCGGCAAGTGCAAGGGACATGAGGAATGCGTCAAAATCTGTCCTGTCAAGTGCATCGCGATGGTCGAGGTCGAGAAGACGGGTAGGAGGATGCCGACAATCGACCTCTCGATCTGCACGCAATGCGGGAAGTGCGCCGAGGCCTGTCCCGAGAAGGCCCTGACGATGTCGAAGAAGCTCGTCGTGATGTTCGAGCGCCCGATGCCCTTGTTCAATCTCGAGAACTGCACAGGATGCGGCGCCTGCGCGCGCGCTTGTCCTGCGGATGTCATCTATCTGTTGGAGATGCCCGGGACCGGAAAGAAAAGCGCGGACGGCAAGGTCGGAAAGGACAAGAAGAGAGCGGTGTTCGCGCTGGAGAAGTGCGTCGGATGCGGCAGGTGCGCGAAGGCTTGCAGGTTCGGAGCTCTCGAGATGATCCCCGAATCGAAATACAAGGAGGCAAAGGCGGCACCTAAGCCCAAGGGAAGGCCGAAGAAGGGAGGGAAGAAGGAATGAGCTGGGACGAAATCGTGTTCTGGTTCTTGGCGATATCTATCATATTGTGCGTGCTCGCGATGCTCAGGGCGCGCGAGATAACGCACAGCGTGGTATACCTCGCCGCCGCGTTCCTCGGGATAGCCGCGATGTTCGTTCTCCTCGCTGCGGAGTTCCTCGCGATCGTCCAGATACTCGTCTATGTCGGAGCGATAGTCGTGCTCATACTGTTCGCCATCATGCTGACAAAGCGCGAGTTGCCGGGAGGGGGTAAATGATGGCCAACAAAGTCATCGCCGTGGTATTGGTGGCCGTTCTCGCGCTCCTGATGATACTCGGGATGGCGCAGATCTCCTGGCCGGTGGCAGACCCCGACCATAACTCGAACAGCGACCTCGGGTTGGCCCTGTTCGGGGACGAGACTGACCCCGGGTACAGCGCCGTGCTGATAATGATCGCGATACTTCTTCTGGTCGCTCTGCTCGGCGCGGTCTTCCTCGCGAAGGAGGAGGAGGCGAAAAGATGATACCGATGATAGACTGGCTGATCTTCGCCACCCTGCTCCTCATAGTCGGCGCTTACGGCGTGCTCACGTCGAAGAACGGGATCATCGTTCTGATGTCCATCGAGATAATGCTGAACTCGGCGAACATCAGCCTCGTCACATTCTCCGCTTACAGCAGCGAGCTGCACGGATACAACGACCTCATGGGGCAGGTCATAGCCCTCGCTGCGATTGCGGTCGCCGCGGCGGAGGTCGCGGTCGGGCTCGCGATACTCCTGGTGCTGTACAAGAGATACGGAACGATAGATGTGGACAAGATGAACATCCTGAGGTGGTAACCGATGTGGATAGATGGCGCTTGGCTGATCCCGGTATTCCCGCTGATAGCCTTCCTCATCATCTCCCTCGTGCCGAAGAAATGGCTGATATACGAGGGCGGGGCGCCGTACATCATCGGCCTATCGACGGCATCGTTCATCATCTCGATACTTGTCATAATCGACGTGCTCAACGGCCATACGCTTACGGGAAGCGCGTCGCCAAGCATCAGCTGGATTGTGGCGGGGGACGTCGAGATAAAGTTCGGCATCTGGGTGGACCAGCTGACCGCGGTGATGCTGCTCGTCGTCAGCCTCGTCGGCACGCTCGTCGTGATTTACTCAGTCGGATACATGCACGCCGAGGGCGAGCGGAAGAGGAGATACTACGCCGAAATCGCGCTTTTCATCGGCGTAATGTTCGGGCTGGTTCTCGCGTCGAACTACATTCTCCTGTTCATCTTCTGGGAGCTCGTCGGCCTGTGCTCGTACCTCCTTATCGGGTTCTGGAAAGAAAAGCCGAGCGCTGCGAGCGCCGCGAAGAGGGCGTTCATAGTCACGAGGGTCGGGGACATCATGCTGATGTCGAGCCTGATAATCCTGCTGCAGTCGATCGGGTCGCTCGACTTCGCTTCCTTGTTCCGGAACGACAGCCTGGCGTCCATGTCGCCCGAGATGGCGACGCTTTCGATGGTGCTCCTGTTCGGAGGCGCGATCGGCAAGAGCGCGCAGTTCCCGCTGCACGAATGGCTGCCGGACGCGATGGAGGGCCCGACAACCGTTTCGGCGCTTATCCATGCTGCGACGATGGTCAAGGCAGGCGTGTACCTCGTCGCGAGATCTTTCCCCATGCTCGTCCAAGCACCTGATTCCCTTGCGGTGATCGCGATAATCGGGGGCGTGACGGCGCTTATCGCCGCGAGCAACGCACTTGTCTCGAACGACATCAAGAGGGTGCTCGCGTACAGCACAATCAGCCAGCTGGGGTACATGATGCTCGCGCTCGGAGCGGGCGGATTGATCATCACGGCGTTCCTCCATGAAGGGGCGCACGAAGGCCTCGGGGCGGGCTATTCCTCCGGCATGTTCCATCTCATGAACCACGCGTTCTTCAAGGCGCTGTTGTTCCTCGCCGCGGGCAGCGTGATACACGGGATCGGCACGCAGGACCTGAGGCAGATGGGCGGCCTGGGCAAGGTGATGAAGGTCACGTCGGTCACGATGCTTCTCGGCTCGCTGTCGATCGCGGGCATTCCGCCCTTCAGCGGCTTCTGGAGCAAGGACGAGGTGCTCGCGACGACCTTCCATGCGTACGAGAACAGCGCGGGATACAACGATGTCTTCCTGATACTTTGGATAATGGGTGTCGCGACCGCGTTCATGACGGCGTTCTACATGTTCAGGATGTGGTTCATGGCGTTCTCCGGAAAACAGAGATCCGAAGGACACGCGCACGAATCGCCTAGCGTCATGACCTGGCCTCTCGTGATACTCGCATGCCTGGCCGTCGGCTCTGGGTTCGCGATGTTCATCGGCACAGGCTTCTTCTCGTTCATGTCAGAGTCGATCGCCTCGATCGGTCACAGCGTGGTCGTCGAGGCTGTCAATCCGCTGGAGCAGCTCGTGGAGATCTTCGCGAGCCCGCTCACGTACGCGTCCCTGATCGTCTCAATCGTCGGGCTGCTGACTGCGTATATGATTTACTACAAGGGCAAGTGGTCGGTCGCGAACCTATCGAAGGGCGTCGCGGGGAAGATGCAGAGGCTCCTCGCGAACAGATACTACATCAGCTGGTTCTACGACGCGTTCGCTTACAACATCGTCTACGGGATGTCGCTCGTCGCGGACATATTCGACAGGTACGTCATAGACGGCGCGATAAACGGGATCGCCTGGCTGAGCAGGAAGTCGAGCGACGTCTTGAGGCGCGGGCAGACGGGATACGTGCAGACGTATATCGCCGTCATACTCCTCGGCGCGTGCCTTCTGATCATATTCCTCATGCTGTTCGGAGGGGGGAGGTAAGAGATGTTCGAGGATGTCCTGCAAGGAGTACCCGTGCTCTCCCTAATGATCCTATTCCCGCTGATAGGCGCCATTCTCGTGTTCATCGCGGGCAGGTCGATGACTATCGTGAGATGGCTCAGCCTGATATTCTCCGGGATTCCAGTTGTCTTGAGCATCATGCTGCTGTTCGCGTTCCAGTGGGGAGGCGCGCTGCCTGCCGGAGAGACCTTCGCGGACCCGCAGTTCTACGAGTCGTACGAATGGATCCCGAGCCTCGGCGTCTCGTACACCGTCGGGATAGACGGCATAAGCCTGCCGTTGCTCCTCATAACGCCGCTCCTGACCTTCCTGTCGATACTCTTCTCCTGGGACGTCACGACGAGGCCGAGGGAGTACTTCGGATTGATGCTCATCATGCAGGTCGGAATAACCGGCGTGTTCGTCCTGATGGACTACTTCGTGTTCTACATCTTCTGGGAGGTCGTCCTGATACCGATGTATTTCCTGATCGGCATCTGGGGAGGGCCGAACAAGGACTACGCCGCGATCAAGTTCTTCATATATACGCACGTCGCGAGCCTCGTGATGCTCCTGGCCATTATGGCCATCTATTTCCAGGCAGGCGCGAGCACGTTCAGCATGATCGAGCTGGGGCACATCGCTCCCGGCTTCGCTACGACCTTCCAGATAATCGCCTTCGGCGCGTTCCTGTTCGGGTTCGGCGTGAAGATGCCGATGGTGCCGTTCCATACCTGGCTGCCGGACGCGCATGTCGAGGCGCCCACCGCGGGCTCGGTGCTTCTTGCCGGCCTGTTGCTCAAGATGGGCGGCTACGGATTGATACGGGTCGCTATTCCGACCCTTCCCGATGGCGCGACGGCGCTCGCGCCCCTGATGGCTGTGATCGGCATCGTGAGCATCCTGTACGCGGCCGTCGTCTGCCTCGCGCAACGCGACCTGAAGAAGATGGTTGCGTACTCTTCGGTCAGCCATATGGGGTTCGTAATGGTAGGTTTCGCCACGCTGGGCGATATAGGTATCATAGCCGGAGTGTTCCAGATGTTTGCCCACGGGCTCGTAACAGCAGTCTTGTTCATGTCCTGCGGCGTGGTGCAGCACCATTGCGGAACGAGGATCATTCAGAGCCTCGGGGGAATCTCTCAAAAAATGCCCGTGCTCGCGACCCTGATGACCGCGGGCTTCCTCGCATCGTTAGGCCTGCCAGGGCTTGTCAGCTTCCCCTCGGAGTTCCTCGTGTTCTATTCAGTCTTCCAGAGCTGGGGGCTGTGGATTCTGGTGCCTATCGCGAGCGTCGCGATAACCGCGGGATACTACCTGTGGGCGCTGCAGAGGTCGATGTTCGGCCCGCTGACGGAGAAGATAGACACGTCTCACATCCACGACGCGAACTGGTACGAATCCGTGCCTATGGCGATTCTCATCGCACTTATTGCGCTGTTCGGAATATTCCCCGCGATAATCATGAGCAGGATAGGGGACGCGGTCAGCATCATACTGAGCGGCCTGGGGGTGGGATGAGTGGCGACGACGGTCGAGTATTTCTCGGTCCTCATGCCGCAGATAATCCTCCTGCTGTTCGCGCTCGTCTGCCCGGCGCTGGACCTCTGGCTGAAGATGCGAAGGGGGATCGCGTACTGGACAATCATCGGATTCGCCATCGTCGGCGTGATGGAGACGTTGGCGCTCATGCCCGAGACGAGGAATCTCGTCGGGTTCCTCTTTTGGACATCTCCGCCGGCGACCGAAGTGCTCGAGATAGGAGCGTTCTCGCAGCTGTTCACGATTATGTTCATCTTCGTCGGCGCGATGGTCGCGTACGCGTCGCCGAGCTACATAAAGGAAGAGAAGCATCACGGGGAGTACTACGCGCTCCTGCTGATAGCCGTCACGGGGATGTCGTTCGTTGCGTCCGCGGCGGACCTGATAGTCATCTTCGTAGGTCTGGAGATCGCGGGAATATCCTCGTACGCTTTGACAGGGTTCCAGAAATCCGTGAAGCGGTCTACGGAAGCGGCGATGAAGTACTTCATCGTCGGCGGTTTCTCCTCCGCGATTACGCTGTTCTCGTTCTCGATGATCTACGGCGCGGGCGGCAGCACGAACCTGCGCGAGCTTGGAACGCTGATAACCTCGGGCGGAGCGTTCGACCCGATCGTCCTGCTCGGAATCGCCCTGCTCATAGTCGGCCTCGGGTTCAAGATAGCCGCGGTGCCGTTCCACATGTGGGCGCCCGATGTTTACGAGGGAGCGCCGACGACGATAACCGCCCTTCTCGCTGCGGGCTCGAAGAAGATGGGAGTAGCCGCGCTATTCAAGCTGTTCCTAGTTGCGCTGATAGCCGTCAAAATCGAATGGGAGGTCGCCATCGGCATCATCGCGGTACTCACGATGACCGTCGGCAACGTCATCGCGCTGCAGCAGACAAGCGTCAAGAGGATGCTCGCATATTCTAGCATCGCTCAGGCGGGATACATCCTTATTGCCATCCCCGCAGCCGCGGTCCCGGCAATAGCGGACTACGCGGTCGCCGGGGGCATATTGCACGTCATCACTCACGCGGCGATGAAGTCGGGCGCGTTCTTCGTGCTCGTCGCGCTCACGGTCGTAGGGCTCGGAGAGAACCTGAAGGATTTCAACGGCCTGAGCAAGCGCGCTCCGTTCCTTGCGTTCGCGATGGCGATATTCGTGCTCTCGCTCGCAGGGATACCGCCGCTCGCGGGCTTCTACAGCAAGTTTGTGCTGTTCTCTGCTGCGGTGTTCGGTGCATCGGGAGCGTACTCGTGGCTAATTTGGCTGGCCATCGCAGGTATTCTGAACAGTGCCTTGAGCCTGTTCTATTACGCGAAAATCATCAAGTACATGTACGTGAACCCGGCGGAACAGCCTGAGAAGTTGAGAATCCCGACCTCGGTTCGAATCGTGATATTGATAGCGATGATAGCGACCGTCCTGATAGGCGTGTATCCCGAGCCGTTCCTCGAGGCCGCGTTAGGCGCGGCTGGTGCCTTGCTCGGAAGTTAGTTCGTCTATTGCGGCTTTGCAAGGGCATACTGGATAGATAGCAGGGACGGAAGCTAGTGTTAAGTACAAAATCTCTCATAAGAGGGACTTGCATGAGCGCGAATTCCTGGGACCTCGGAATAAACGAAGAGCTCGAGATGGTCGAGCAAAGGATGAAGAAGCTCGTCAGCTCATCGCAACATCTTCTCACTAATGCGTCTCTCTACGTGATCGAGGCCGGTGGAAAGCGACTCAGACCGACTCTTGCAATTCTTTCTCATCATGCGATGAACGGAAACGAGCTCGATAGACTGATAGACATCGCCTCGGCGATGGAGCTCATTCATTCCGCAACTCTAGTACATGATGATATCAACGACGGAGCGGAAACCCGGAGGGGAAAGAAGGCTGCGTATAAGGAATTCGGGCTGCATGAGGCGATAGTCACAGGCGATTTCCTTTTTGCGAGAGCGTACTACATAGGCGGAACATTTGGCAGGAAGATCGTAGAGCTCGTGGCGAACGCGACGACGCAGGTCGCGGAAGGCGAGATGATGCAGTACGACCATCGGAAAGACCCGAAGCTATCCGTCGATCAATACCTGAGAATCATCGAGGGAAAGACCGCTGCTCCGATCAAGACGGCCGCGCAGCTTGGCGTAATACTCGCGAAGGGACACTCGGAGGATATCAGGAACTTCGGGGAATACGGCCTCAATCTCGGGATCGCGTTCCAGATAGTCGACGACATCCTCGACGTGACGGGTGACGAGCACAAGCTCGGAAAGCCGATCGGCTCGGACCTGCGCGAGGGGAATCTCACCTTGCCCGTGATACTCGCGAGGGACAAGGACAAGGGCCTCGCGAAGCGAATCGTGGAGCTGTTCAAGTCCGAGAAGCCGGGGGACGAAGATATCAGGAAGTGCATCGAGATCATCAGGAGCAGCGATGCCGTCGATGATGCGATCAGGATAGCGAGGGGATATGCGGAGGGCGCGAAGGAGTATCTCGAATCCGTCCCGTCGTCGAAATACCGAGACAAGCTGTTCGAGCTGACGGACCTTGTGGTCAACAGGGTCGCGTAGGCCGTGGTGAGGCCGGTTGAAGGTCGACGTCCTCGTGGTCGGTGCCGGGCCTGCAGGAAGCTGCACAGCGCGAGAGATTGCAGAAGCGGGATTCTCCGTGTTGGCAATCGACAGGAGGAAGGAGATAGGTTATCCCGTGCAATGCGGAGAGTTCCTGCCGACGCAGGACGAGCTGCGACGCATACTGCCGAAGAGCGAAGCGTACGGGGATCTGTTCGAGATAGAAACGTCCCTCATCGAGAGGGAAACGGAAAACATCGAGCTCTTCGGTCCGGCCGGGACGTTCTACAGATTGAAGTTCGACGGCATCACCCTGAACAGAAGAGACTTCGACAAGAGCCTCTGGCAAAGGGCGGAAAAAGCGGGTGCGAAGCTGACGCTCGAGACGGAATTCATCGGTCTATCGGGCGCGAATCGGGCGAACACCTCAGCAGGAGAAATCGAGTTCAGGTATCTCGTCGGCGCGGACGGCCCGCTGTCGAGAGTGAGAAAATCCGTCGGCCTTCCGGAGTTGGGACAGCTCAGTCAGGCGGTCTCCGCGCAGGCGAAGGGCGCTTTTGAGAATACTGTCAAGATGTATTTCGGGACGATAGCTCCCGGCGGTTACGCATGGATGATCCCTAAGAAATCGGGTGCGAACGTCGGTCTCGGCATTCAGCGGAAATTCTGCGATGCGCCCTTATCGGATTTGATGAGGCGGTTCCTCACGGGATTCGAGCTCGAAGCCTCGGAAACCGCCTACGGGCAGATACCCGTCTCCGGACCTATCGAGAGGACGAGTTCGGGGAATTGCCTCGTGGTCGGAGACGCCGCAGGCCAAGTGATGGCGACGAACGGCGGAGGGATACCTATCGCGATGATATGCGGAAGGATCGCCGGGAGGACCATCGCGCGCTGCCTCAGGGGTTCGGGGGAAATCTCGGATTACGACAGGGAATGGAAGAGGCAGATACTGTCCCCTCTCAGGAACTCCGCGAGGACGAAGGCTATGGCGGACCTGTTTTTCAAGACCGACCGAAGGCTCAGGCTAGCAATGAAAATCCTCGGCTCCAAGGGCCTTGAGAGAGCGATACTCTGCAAGAGGGTCTTCTACATCTTCTGATGCCCGAGCTCCTCGGCCTTGTATTTCCTGGGAACAAGCTCTTTCCCGCAGACGTCGCACTCCGACAGGCGCCTGTCGAACTCCTTCCCGCAGCCGCGGCAGGCGTATTTCCAGAAGTATATCTTCTTGATCCCGCGCGTCTCCATCGGCACGCATTCTATTCCAAGGGAGCTTGCGACGTTCTGAATAGAATAGTCGTCGGAAATCAACGGGGTCTGCAAATCCAGGGCGAGCGCGAGCACCTGAACATCCGTCGGAGACAGGCGATCTATATCCCCCGTCCTCTCGGCGGCCTTCTCGACCCTGTCGATGGCATTCCTGGTCGGGGATTCCACGTGTATCCTCACGCCCACGAGCATCCTCACTCTCTCGCTCATCCCCCAGTTTATGAGCTCGTCGAGGACCCCCTGAGGGACCGAGATCTCGAAATCAATCGGAAAGTCCTTGGCGTTGAACAGCGCGGTCGTGTCTAGGACATATCTCAGAGGCTCACCCTCTTCAGGCTTTCCTCGAGCTTTTCCGTGAGCTTCTCGGCCTTGAGCGCCTTCTCCGTCTCGAGAACCTCCGTAAGGTCGGCCTTCGTGACTGGTCGAGATGTCAAGAAAGCGCAGCCGGGCGATTTCGTGTTGGACAATTGATAGGTCCCTATCTTCTCCGCGATCCGGACGATGTCGACCTTGTCCAACCCGATCAGGGGCCTGATGACCGGGACGGCGACGGCCTGCTCTATCACGTTCAAGTTCTGGAGAGTCTGCGAAGCCACCTGGCCGAGCGAATCGCCCATGATTATCCCCGAACCGTCCAGCCGGTTGTTCAGGCGCTCTGCCACACGCAACATCATGCGCTTGCAGAGCACGCAGGTCAGCTTATGCTTCGGAGACTTGGCGAACCTTTCGAGCGCTTCCCGATGCTCGAACGTGTAAAGAGGTATCTGCTGGTCCAAGACGTTCGACAATTGCTTGATGAGCCCTGAGATCTTCTCGATGTGCTCCTTGTCCCCTATCGGATTGACGAATCCCGACAGGGCCGAGAGCTCCACCCCCTGTCGGCCCATCAAATAGCCAGCAACAGGAGAGTCTATGCCCCCGGAAATCAGCAGGACCATCTTGCGTGCGGCCATCCTATCAGTCATTGTAATCCGATGTCATCGAATAAACCATTCGCATGCATTCCGCAAGCTATTCCACCAAAATACTGACCTGAAGACCGAGCGGCAAAGGTGTTCAGTTGTACAAATTGAAGCGCCCTCTGGAATCGTCATTCATGAAGACGGGCTCGTACTCGTCCTCTTCCTCGGACTCGTCCATGACGACGCTGAGCAGCATGTTGACGATGTCTCGCATCTGGTTCAGCTCTTCCCTGAGCCGCTTGATCTCCGCGAGAAGCTCTGCGTTATCCGTTGGCATCACATGCCTCTGTTGTGCTAATACCCCGCCTTTCTTAAAGCCTTTTCCATCGGCACGAAGGAAACCGTGATTAAAACTTGACCTCGCGGTAGTCGTCTGCGACTTTTCTGTACTCCGTCCTGTCGCATTTCGGGCAGTAGAGCTTGTTCCCCTGCTGGCGCTCGAGCGGGTCCCGGCAGTTGCGGCATCTAGCAAATACGACCCCGTAATGAGCCCCAGCGGTCGTGAGCTGTATCGACGGCCTCGCCTGGACGACCTCTCCTCTGACGATGTCCGTTATCCTGTACTCCCTGGAGGCGTCCTCGACGTACTTGTTCGATATCCTGCTGACGTGTATGGTCGCCTCGGTCTCGCCCGTGACTCCGCGCGGGCAGCCCTCTATCGCGATTATCTCGCACCCGACCATCGCCGGTCTTGCGTCCGTGACCTCGCAGAACACCCTGTCCCCGACCGCGACTGCCATCGGGGGATTGTCGAAGTTCAGCCTGGCGACCTTGTTCTTCTCGTCGAGATCTAGAACACCAATCGCGCTGGCGTAAATGACGCCGTCATGCTCATAGGTCCCGAAGCCCGCCATATATTCCTCCGCCGTGGCCACCGGCTCTCCTGGGAGAACCTTCCTGCAAGATTTCTTTTCTTCCGACAGAAGCGTCACCTTCTCGGCACGATGCGAATCAGCGAAACGTATACGAATTCTGCTTTCTGGTTGTGAAACTCGAACATGTAAGGTATCTTGAACTTATAGTTTTTGATGTGAAGCACCTCTGCGTTCAAATCGTCGCAGAACTTCGCAACGAATCCGATCGTCTCGGCGTTGTGGAGCGAGTAGACAACATTCGATATCCTGACGGCCGTCCTTATGAACGGGCGGTCGGCCCCGGGGTTCTGGGCTCCGAAAGGCGGGTTCTGGATGACGGTGTCGAACTCGCCGTTGACCAGCAGGACGTCCTCCGCGTCGGCAATCACATTGACCCCGGCAGCAGCGGCATTCTGCTTGCAGAGCTCGACCATTCGAGGATCGACGTCATAGCAATGGACCGAGGACGCCCCCAAGAGAGCTGCTCCTATGCCGAGAATGCCGTTCCCGCAACCCAGATCCGCCACCTTGCGGTCTTGTATGTCGCCGTTCGAGAGGGCGATCCATAACATGTCGGCCGCAACGTCCGCGGGAGTCGTATACTGCTCGAGTTCCGGTTTCGGCTTCTCCGGTCTCGCCAGTCGTTCCAAGGTTATCTCGAGGGCGCGTCTCTTGATCATCTGCTCCCGGCATTATCTGACCGCTTTCCATTATAAAAAAGGCTAGGGCGGAAATGAGGGCTCGGCACAGGCGCGATTTATCGACCAACCTACGCGCATCCGACAGGCGTGTTATCAGGCATGATAGTCATGCGATTCGCCTTAAATAGAAACCTCTGACTGATAACCCTAATTGCGCAGACCATAGGAGAATCAGCTGTGCCTATTCATCGGGGAGATTCGTATTGATGCATCTTGAGATTTCGAGAAGACATAAGAAATCAACGGCCTCCACAGTGTATGTCTCGATTTTTCTGCTGCTCCTCATGATACTTCCTCCTGTCGCGACATCCGATCCCGCGCTTGTCCAGGTCGGTCCCAACGACAAGCAATTCGTCTGGGACTTCTCGAATTCTTCCGATTACATTCTCAACGGCGTAACGATAGAGAACGGCTCCCTTCGGCTCATCCATTCGGATATCTCGTACTCGATATCGACTCAGCAGGATTTCAACAACGGAACGCTTGTGAACCTCGATGCCACGACCTTACCTGGCAGTCTGATTATGCAGAAGCTCGCACCCGAAGTATTTCAATTGTTCGAAATCCTCGATGATGCCAATTCGAGGGATAGCTATATTGAAAACGAGACTCCTGAGATATCTCACGGCTCTGAGCACTTCCTGATGGTGGGAAACGACGCTGAGAATCACTCATACCGAGCTCTGCTTGCCATCGACCCATCGCTTTTGGCCGAAATCCCATGGGACGCGCAGCTGGTCAGCGCAAAATTGTCGATATATCAGGAGAGCAGCACATATTCCGGAAGCATCACCGCCTGTGCGGGGACGGCCAATTGGTCCGAGGGCAACGGAAATTGGAACGACACCCTCGCGAATATATGGGTGAACGAAACCGAAGCGGTTAAGCGAACGAACGAACCGGTAATAGTCGAAATCGCCGTTCGAAACATCAGTATCACCGATCCCGATGCGCAGTTAATCCTATATGACGGCCAAGGAATCGAGTATCCCAGCAGAATCCTCAATTGGACGGTCGTAGCCGGAGATCTCATTCTAATCAAGCTCGGTTTCCCTGTCAGCATCGGGCCGCTTGAATCGAAATATTTCGCATTGAAATTGCTCGATTCGTCATCGACCATTCCGTTTTATAGAAACGTCAGCCTCTCGCCGACCCTGATCTGGCACAAACAGGTCGGAGATGTCGATTGCAGCCCGGCAGTTGCGGATCTGGATGGGGACGGGGTACTCGATATCATCGCGTTTGACAGCCTGCCTCAAAATCCGAGAATAGCCGCCTACTCGCTCTCGGGCAGTCTATTGTGGACCTACGAGACCCCTTCGAAGGAAAACCTTGCGAGCCCGTTGGTTGTAGCCGACGTGAATAATGATGGATCGGTCGAGATCCTGTTCACATCCAAGAACACCGGCATTAAAGTCCTCGACTCGATGGGCAATCTGCTTCCGGA
>JAWCKK010000006.1:0-107668 GCA_038852105.1 Thermoplasmata archaeon | reverse complement strand
TGAAGACGCTCGTGCAGAGATTGAAGGGCAAGGAGGGCAGGTTCAGGTCGAACCTATCCGGAAAGAGAGTCAACTTCTCCGCAAGAACCGTGATCTCGCCCGACCCGCACCTGTCGATAAACGAGGTGGGCGTTCCAGAAGAGGCTGCAAGGGAGCTTACGGTGCCCGTTCACGTGACCGATTGGAACCTCCCGATTGCAAAGGAGCTGGTACTGCGCGGGCCGTCTCCGAAGACGGTGCCTTACAAGCCAGGCGTAAACTACGTGATAAGGAACGACGGAAGGAGAATCAAGATAACGGACAAGAACGCGGAATCTGTCGCCGAGGTGCTCGAGCCGGGATACATAGTCGAGAGACACCTGATGGACGGGGACATCGTCCTGTTCAACAGGCAACCCTCGCTTCACCGGATGTCGATGATGGCGCACACCGTCAGAATCATGGACGCGAGGACGTTCAGGTTCAATCTTTCCGTGTGCCCGCCATACAACGCCGACTTCGACGGGGACGAGATGAACCTGCACGTCGTGCAGAGCGAGGAGGCGCGCGCCGAAGCCAGGATAATCATGAAAGTCCAGGAGCACATCCTATCGCCGAGATTCGGCGGGCCGGTCATCGGGGGCATACATGACCATATCACGGGCGCTTTCCTCCTGACATACAGGGATCAGAAGTTCGACGAGGAGCAGACGACGCATATACTCGCGAAGGTGAACATGCCCAAGCCCGCAAACGCGCACAGGACCGGCGGGTCAAATTACTGGTCCGGAAAGCAGCTGTTCAGCCTTCTGCTGCCGAAGGACCTTCACATGACCTTCAGGGCGAAGATATGCCAGGACTGCGAGAAGCACGGGAAGGGCAAGTGCAAGCGCGAGAAGTGCGAGCACGACGCGTTCGTAGTCATACGCAACGGGAAGCTCGTCACGGGAACCATCGACGAGAAGGCGATCGGGGCGTTCAAGGGCAGGATAGTCGATAAGATTGCCAGGGACTACGGTCCCGACCGCGCGAGGGAGTTCTTGGATGCCGTCACGAAGATGGCGATAGGAGCGATCACGGCGCGCGGGTTCACAACGGCAATTGATGATGAGGACATCCCGATGGACGCGAAGGCCCAGATAGAGGACGTCCTGAAACAGGCGATGGACAAGGTCAACAAGCTCGTCGAGGCGTACAGGCGGGGCGAGCTTGAGCAGATGCCCGGAAGGTCGCTCGAGGAGACCCTGGAGGTAGAGATCATGAAGGTCCTGGGCATGGCCAGGGACCAGGCGGGAGAGATAGCCGGGAGACACCTCGGATTGGAGAATTCGGCCGTCATCATGGCGAAGTGCGGGGCGAGAGGTTCGATGCTGAACCTGTCCCAGATGGCCGGATGCATCGGCCAGCAGGCGGTTCGAGGAGAGAGGCTCTCGAGGGGATACTGGAACAGGACACTGCCGCACTTCAAGAAGGGCGACCTCGGAGCGGAGGCGAGAGGGTTCGTCAGATCGTCTTACAAGAGCGGCCTGAGCCCCACGGAGTTCTTCTTCCATAGCATGGGAGGCAGGGAAGGACTCGTGGATACTGCCGTCAGGACTTCCAGATCGGGCTACATGCAGAGGCGTCTGATCAACGCGATGGAGGATCTGAAGGTCATGCAGGACGGCAGCGTGAGGAACACCGCGGGCGCCATAATACAGTTCTCGTACGGCGAGGACGGCATCGATCCCGCCAGGAGCGTCCAGGGAGAGCCCGTTGACATTGACGACGTGATACTCACGGTCCTCGGGAAGGAAGGCGAGAGCCTCGCGGAGGTCACGGACAAGGGCATATTGAGCTATGGTATCCAGGACAAGGACCTGCTCGAGACTCCGGAGGAGTCGGAGATCGAGATGGAAGAGACGGAGTTCGAGGAGGAGTAAGACATGACCGGGGCACAGAAATCCGTAGAGGCGCTCGTCGAAAAGGGCATCGATGACAAGACGGCCGCGGAACTCGTCGAGGGAGGATTTACGATATCCAAGCTGCGGAAGGTCACAAGCGACCGCAAGGTCAGGCTCGAGCTCGAGAAGCTCCTGGGAGAGAAGCGGATGCAGAAGGTCATGCAGGCGCTGACCTCCTCTGCTTCGACCAGGAAGGGCGCAAGAAAACCCAAGAAGCAAGAGAAGAAGGGCTCCAAAGAGCCCGTAAAGATGGCGCTCCCGAAGAAGATATCGGAGCCGACGGAGCAGGAGCAGAAGATATTGAAGATACTATCCGCGGAAAAGAGGTCGCTGCCGATGTCGGTCGTCTCGGACATCGCGAAGCGCATAGAGCACAGGAAGATGAGTGATAGGATAGTGAAATCGATTGTCATCGAGGCGTGCGAGAGATTCGAGAAGCACAGGATAGACCCCAACGAATCCGCGGGCATCATCGCTGCCCAGAGCATCGGGGAGCCCGGGACGCAGATGACTATGAGGACCTTCCACTACGCAGGGGTGGCGGAGATGAACGTCACGCTCGGTCTGCCGAGGCTCATAGAGATAGTCGATGCGAGGAGGATTCCGAGCACCCCGATAATGGAGATACACCTGGACAGCTCGATAAGGGACAACCTGGATCAGGTCAGGAAAATCGCCACCGATATCGAGGAAACGAAGCTGATAGACGTCGCGGACATAGAGACCGACATCACGAACATGAGAGTAATCGCACATATCGACACGAAGAAGCTCGAGAAGAAGGATCTCACGGTCGAGCAAGTGTTCAAGCGCTTGAACGCTTCGAGGGGATTGAAAGGCCTTGCGGAAATGGGCGGGGACGGCTCCTCGGTGATCGTGAAGTGCGACGAGAGCTCGTTCAGGAAGCTGCAGAAGATATACGAGGATGTCAAGGCTGCGTCGCTGAAGGGGATACCCGGAATCAACAGGGCGGTCATCAAGCGGACGGACGCCAAGGAGTACGTCATATACACCGAAGGGTCGAACCTCGCAGACGTGCTCAAGATAGACAAGGTCGACAAGAAGAGAACTTCGACGAACAGCATACTCGAGATATTCGAGGTCCTCGGTATCGAGGCTGCCAGAAGCGCGATCATTCGCGAGGCGTCGAGGACTCTCGAGGAGCAAGGTCTGACGGTGAACATAAGACACATCATGCTCGTCGCCGACCTCATGACGAGCGACGGGGATGTGAAGGCCATCGGAAGGCACGGCATCTCAGGGAGGAAGTCGAGCGTGCTCGCGCGAGCCGCGTTCGAAATAACTTCGGCGCATCTGCTGCACGCGGCTATCCTCGGCGAGGAGGACAGGCTCGAGGGAGTCGCGGAAAATATTATAGTCGGCCAGCCGGTTACACTCGGCACTGGGGCCGTGAAGCTCGTATGGGCGCCGCCGAAGGCGGGCTGAATGGACAAAGGACTGATTGGCATGACAGTTGATTTGGCGAGAGCGTTGAAGACCGTCGTCTCGACGGGAAAGGCAAAGTTCGGGCTCGAGGAGACCAAGAGAGCGATCGCCGCGGGAACCGCCAAGCTCGTGGTCGTGGCTGAGAACTGCCCTGACAGAGAGCTGCTAGCTGGCACAACGAAGGTCAGGAGAGTCGTGTATCCCGGCGATAATAGGGCCTTGGGAGCCGCGTGCGGAAAGCCGTTCGCGGTCTCTTGCATGGCCGTGCTGGACCCGGGCTCCTCGGATATAATGTCCGCGCAATGAGCAGGAAGGAACATGCCCGAAATTACCCTTACCGGAGACACGCTGAGGCACATTTCGCTTTTCGAGAGGATAACGAAGACCCGCGTCAAGGACTGCATGGAGACCGAGGATAAGCTCGTGTTCGTCGTAGAGCACGGGCAGGGCAGCCGAGCGGTCGGCAAGAAGGGGGAGCACGTGATACGCCTCAAGAACATTAGTGGAAAGGACATCCAGGTCATTGAGTACTCGGACGATCCCGAGACATTCGTCAGGAACGTTTTCCATACATATCAGGTCGAGTCGGTCACCCTCGAGATGCGCGGCTCGATAGTTCACGCGACCGTCAAGGTCGACCCGAAATCCAAGGGTAAGGCGATAGGGAAGAACGGGAAGAACCTAAGGATCGCCCGCGAGATGGTCAGCAGGCATCACAACATACAGAGCATCAGTGTCGCCTAGAGGACAAGCGCTCCCTTTCGACCTCCAGCCTGTCCGCGGTCGGGTATTCTTCTATCAGGAATGCGTCTTCACCGAGCTCGTCGGCGATATCTTCGAGCACCCAGGGAGCGATTTCGATTCTGTTCATCTCTTCGTTGAATTCGATGTATCGTTTCGGAACCCCGAACTCGGCAACAATCCTTGTAATGATTTTGTCCGGATTTCTCGTCTCTATTATCCCCATTTTGATCGTCCCGTCTCTTGTAATGATGTCTATCGGCCGCTTGATGCTTCTAGCCCTCCGAGAAATCCTCCGCCGCAATTGAACCGAATCCTTGAACGAGGCCGAGCAGTAATGCACGGATACGTTTTGAGGAGCCCGCCTGAGAATCGAAAGAGCGAGCGCCTGACTTCCCCTCACGGCGTTCGAGACGCCGTTTTTTACATCGAACCCCCTTTTCCTGAGGGCTTTCCAGTTGGTATACGAGAACTCGAGCTCGTTGAGGTTCACGAACGACAGTTCCGAGCGCTCCGCCGTTCTTAGCAGCTCGAGAATGCTCGCCCGCGTGCCCGGCAGTGCCGGTATCTCGACGCCGGCTTCGAGACCGAGATCCTTGGAATGCTCGAACGCCTCAGGAAAGGCCGTGTTCTCGAGCGCCCCCCAGGCTGTCCAGGGAGGATGGAACCTTATTTCGTCCAGCCCTGCCTTCGCGACGATGTCGAGCGCATGGCGCTCCGTGCATGCGGTATACAGATGGATGTGATGGCGCTGCCCGAAATTGTCCTTCAATAGCTTGATCAGTCGCGCAGTCTCCGCTGGCTGGATGAGCGGGTCTCCCCCGGTCACGCCGGTGCCGGTGGCGCGTATCAGCTCGGCCTCCCTTAGGATATCCGCGTCATCTTTCGCCCGCATCTCGTCGGCATATACAACCTGCTTCCCTCGCTTCCTGCGTGACAATGGGCAGTAGTAGCAGCCTGCCCTGCACCTGCCCGTGACGAGAAGAACGAGCTTGCCTCCCCGAGCACAGTGGATGCACCCTTCTGGGAGGCGCCCGGTGTATGCCGAACCCTTCAGCCACTTCTTGACCTTCACGGCACGGAAAATCGGAAGGGGCGAATAATAAACTATGCAATGATTCGGACGAGGATTCGAGCGATACATACATAGAGCCAAATGGCTATCCTCGGCATCGATGAGAGAAAACACGAGGATAATACTTGCCCTGGACGTCACGCAACGCGCCAAGGCTATCAGCGTCGTGCAGGAAGCCGGTGAATTCCTGGATGCAGTCAAGATAAACTGGCCCCTGGTGCTAGGTGCCGGACCAAGGATAATCACGGAGATCGCGGAAAGCTCGCCGGTAATCTGCGATTTCAAGATAGCCGATATACCGAATACCAACAGGCTGATAGTCGAACAGGCGATGGCGCTCGGAGCCAGCGCTGTCATCGTCCATGGATTCACAGGCATGGACTCGCTCAGGGCGTGCGTCGACGCCAGCGGAGGCAAGGTGTTCGTGGTCACGGAGATGAGCCATCCCGGCGGAAAGGAATTCACGGCTCCTAACTCGGAGAGAATCGCATCGATGGCCAAGGAAGCAGGAGCGATGGGCATAGTGGCTCCAGCGACAAGACCGGAGAGAATCTCGAGGCTAAGAGAAATCGTTGGGAACTTGAAGATAATAAGCCCCGGCGTGGGAGCACAGGGCGGAAAAGCTTCGGATGCTCTTGCGGCCGGCGCGGATTTCGTCATCGTAGGAAGGGCTATTTACGAGTCATCGACACCGAAGTCCTCCGCGGCGGAAATCGCCAACGAGATACGGGATTTTCTACGGATGCGCAGGAAGCCTTGAAATCCGAGTCTTTTTCCTTCGGAAATCGTGGCAAATCGCTTTCAGAAATGGGTCGTTTTCCAGGCAGGCAATTGATGAGTCTTTAGACTCATCAAATTGAACAAGCTATTTATATGACCGCGGTAATGGGTGGCCACATCCCAGGTGAACTTCTTTGGCGGAGACAGGGGGTAGTTCTGATCAGTCTGAAAACTCGGCTAGCAGGCTCTCAGCGATGCGTCTCCGACTGAAGAACATCGACAAGAGCAAATGGACGCCGATAGTGATAGTCGCAATGATTTTCCTCTTCGCCCTTTTCCTTAGAAGCTACTTCGCTTATGATTTGTCTGCGAGCAACGGTTGGATCGTGTCCGGAGGGTCGGACTCGTATTATTACCAGAGGCTCATGGAAACCGCCGCCGAGAAAGGCCAACACCTTCACTGGGACGATATGCTCAACTACCCGGCCGGCGCCAGGAACCCGAGACCGCCATTGTTCACCTTCTCGGTCGCTGTTCCCGCAGTGGTATTCAGTGGCCTCTTTTCCAGCCTGGGCGATGCTCTGGGATTCTTCCTGATCTGGTCCACGGCCTTCTGGGGGGCGCTTACGGTAGTCCCGGCATACTACATCGGAAGGGATATGTTCGGCCGCCGGGCAGGTTACGTATCGGCGCTCTTTCTCGCGATTGTTCCCGCGCACGTGGAGCGAAGCGTGGCGTCTCTCGCTGACCACGACTCGTTCGCCCTGTTCTTCATAGTCTTGACAATCTTCTTCATTATGAGAGCGCTGAAGGTATCGAATAGCTCAAAATGGGTTGAGGACTGGGGTAGCGCGAAATCGATACTTGCAGGTTTAAAAGGGTTCGCGAAAAACAACAAGCAGGCGATTCTTTTCGCGCTTCTCGCGGGAATGTCTTTCTCTGCCATTGCGCTCGCCTGGGTCGGATACGCTTATATCGAGGTCATCTTGCTCGTCTCCTTCCTGATACTGATACTCATAAACAAGCTGAAGGGAATAGATTCGACTACAATCACTTTTCTATTCCTTATGGCTTTTTCGTTCGCCTTCTTTTTCGTATTCCCGGTTTACTGGCAGATGAACATTTTCGTGACAAGATTCGATGTGCCTTTGTATCTCTTCTTGGGCACTGTGTTAGTCGGCTTAATGTTCTCGATAAGCAGAGACTATCCTTGGCTCCTCGTACTGCCAACGCTGACGCTGATACTTGCGATAGGTGTTTTTGCGATAACCGTGATAAATCCTGCGATCGGGGAAGCCATTATCACCGGGCAGGGATATTTCGCGACCTCGAAGCTCTACGAGACGATTGCTGAGGCCAGGGCTCCGATTTTCAGCAACCTTGCGGTATCGTTCGGTATCGTGACGTTCTTCCTCTCGTTGATCGGACTGGTGATGATGTTCATCAAGATTCCGAAGAGGATTTCGGGCGATTACATCATAGTGTCGATTTGGCTGGCAATCGCCATATTCATGGCAACCTCTGCCGGTCGATTCATGTTCAATGCGGCCCCGGCGTTCGCGATATCCAGTGCCTGGGTTACTGTGCTGATAATCGATAAGCTCGATTTCAGAAAGGTCGGCAAGCTGCTCATGAGCTCGTCCGGAAACATCTTTCAAATCCTGCGCAAGAGCATCAAGATAAGACACGTCGTTGGAGCGCTCTTCGTCGTGTTCCTTCTAATCATGCCAAACGCCTGGTCATCGTTGGATGCTGGCATACCCCAGGAGAGCAAGCGGACAATGGACACGGAGATATACAATGCGATGCCGGATTTCCTGAAGCCAGCGTCGTACACTCCCGGGTCGTCGCTCTGGTATTTGGGATCGTTCGGCTTCTCCCTGCCGCTGCCGACACAGTACTTCCCTGCGCTCTGGGACTGGTTCGAGGACCAAGATGCGGACATACTGCCGTATTCCGACAGACCAGCATACGTCTCATGGTGGGACTACGGGTTCGAGGCCATTCAGGCGGGAAAACATCCGGCCGTCGCCGACAACTTCCAGCAGGGATATGAAATTGCGGGTAACATGCTCTTGGCCAGCTCCGAGGAGGAGATGGTTGGGCTGATGATATCAAGGCTAATATTACACACAATCAAAGACAGGGCATTGCCTGAACAGTTATCGGAGATCCTTGTCAAGTACAACGCATCTCCAGACGTGGTTCTGGACGTATACTACAATGCATCATCATACAGGAACGCAATCTTATCCGATCCTGACAGGTACGGGTCGGTATCGAGCGACATCTCGAACATGAACATAATCTGGCGCTACCTTGGGATGTATTTCGCTGACCTCGGACTTGAGAATGAAACGTCGCTTTACAAAGACATCAAGGATTTCACGGGTCACTCGATAGGATACCTCAGCATTGACGCGAGACTAATACCGATATCTGCGAACAGTGTCGGCGTGTTCTATGCACCCGTCAAGCTGACGGACAGGGAGCTCGACATTGACGGCAATCCTGCCGATTACTACGAGATAAAGGCCGTCGATTCCAGCGGAATAGAATATTCTTTCTCGGAATTGGCGGGCAGAACGGATATCAACATTGTCGATTACAAGCTGGTTTACAAGGACGCGTTCTTCAAGACAATGCTGTATCGTGCGACAGGTGGAATACCTCCGGTTGAGGCGGGAGAATCCAACGACGGCCTGCCAGGACTGAGCGGCTCGGTGAGGGATATACCTGCCATGCCCGGCTGGAACCTGACGCACTTCATAATGGTCTACCGGACGGCGTATTTCAACCCGATGTCTGACGGATCGGGCGTCTGGCGGGCGATCCCTTACGATACCGCCCTCGAATACCGGCAGAAGATAAACGCGAAGGAGATGGATGGGATAGTCGACGTATCGCCCTCAACGATGTATCAGGCGGGAGCCGTTGTATTGAAGTACTACGAGGGCGCCGTGCTTTCCGGGAAGATAACGACCCAGGAAGGCGATCCCGCGCCCGGCATATGGGTGACCGTGCAGGACAAGTACGGCATACCGCATCACACGGTATACTCAGCCAGTGACGGAAGCTACTCTGTGATATTGCCGCCCGGAGACGTCACCGTGCAGATATCGAGCGGCAAGCTCGATGCGAAGCAACTGGTCGGAGAGTCGAAGATAACGAGCTTCACGTTCGAAGTGACCGATGACATGGCTTCCAGAAAGAACATCGATTCGGACGGGGACGGCAGGCTGGACTGGCAGCTGGAAAGAGACGTTGCCATATCCGCGGGAACGCTCAGCGGGAAGATATTCTGGGACATTGACGGCAACGGTAACTACACCGAGGGCTCAGATATACTGATCAAGAACGCTACTGTCATTGCCTGGCATCTCGACAATCAGGACATAGTTTACAGATTCGATGCGCCCGAGGGAGCCTACGAGGGCCTTGTCACCACCGGGAGGTATGCGCTCGATACATACGTAAATGGCATAGAGAGGCGGGGCGAGTCGAGCTTTACGGTGAAGCCCGGACAGCTGGTAGTGAGGGATATCGCCAGAAAGACGGCCCAGATATCGGGCGTCGTCAGATACGATGATGGTCAGCCCGCGACCCGTGCCACCGTGAGCCTGATTGCCCAGATGTCCAACATGTATCCTGCGTATGCGGAGACGCTGACGGACGAAAACGGACATTATTCTTTTTCGCAAATCACTCCCGGAGAGTATGTGATAGTCGCGAGTACGGAGGGAAGCGGAGGTCTGATCTCGACGTCCTATCAGACCGCGGTGCAGACGTCCGAGGGCCAGCTGGCAAAGAACGTCGATCTCGTCATCAAGCCCTCGGGGTTCATCAACGTGAAGGCGTTCGGATCCGACGGGAGACCGATGAGGAACGGCACTGTGAAGATAGTGAATCTCTATTCGCCGGTGAGCGAGGCGACTCTCGTGAAGCTGAATTCTAGCGGAGAAGGGAAGTTCCTCTTGCCTGAGGGGACATATTCGCTGACCATGAGAGTTCCTACAGGATTCGGTTTGGAAATCGGCGGCAGCTCTGTCGTGCTTCCGAGATTCGGTGAGGCGAGCACGACGATCAATCTGTTCCCCGCAGAGAGGTTATCCGGACAGATTTTCGGCATAGACGAAGATAATTCCGACGGTGCAACCGTGACCTTCACGAACGGCCTCACGACCTATCTGTTGGGAACAGACATCTCTGGAAAATTCTCTGTCTACCTTCCGCCCGGAGAATACGAAGCGGTATTCTACAGCGCTGGCAGAATCGCGGCACAGACAGTTACAGCGCCCTCATCTGATATCAGCGTGACTCTCGAGGAAGGCGTGAAACTAACCGGGCAGGTGTGGCACGATCACAACAACAACGGCGTAAGGGACTCAGGCGAGAACATCTCTTATGCCAGGATTAACGTAGTTCTCAATAATGGAGTGACTCTAAGGACTCAGAGTGACCTATATGGTTCGTATAGCATGTACGTCCCAAGATACTCGAGCATTATACTAACGGTCGAAGCGTCAGGATATCTTCCATCCCTTCCTCAGACGATAAACACAGGCGGCACAGATATTTCGAGGACAGTCAAGCTGCAATTCGCTCCGGTGAAAATCGAGGGGACTCTCACGGATGGAGAGAGACCCATATGGTCTGCTACTATACAGCTAATCAACTCTTCCGTAAGCTACTCGCTCGTGTCCGGCCAACGCGGCGCATTTGAAGGGGAGATAATTCCCGGGATATATGAAGTGAAGGTGACCGAGCCCGTGGCGAACAACAGCCAGGCCGTCTATTATCATAGCAGTTATCTCGCGGTGTTCGTCGGGACGAATATAGACGGGCTGACGATAACCGCGGAAAGGAGAATCAAGGTAGAGGGAAGCATCACGGGGATCCCAGCATCGAGATATGCGACCATCAGGTTCGAGGGGCCTTCCTCGCAGGTGGTAGAGGCTCGCGGCGGCTACGAAGCGTACCTGAAGGAGGGCAGCTACTCAGTTTACGCGTATGAACGGGACGGTAAGTCCCGAGCGCTGCTGAGCTCGTGCGACGTGAACATCGATAACCGCATCTTGGACCTTGCTCTGTACCCTGCGTTCGAACTGACGGGCAGGGTGAGGATTGGGCCAAGGGCAGGGAACGTGACGGAAATCACGGTCACGAGCGCCGAGACCGGCGCATCGACATCGACGATGATGCCTGCTGGCGGATCGTACTCCTTTGCCTTGCCGGCGGGAGTCTACGGTATTTCGTTCAAGATGAAGATATTCGAAGATCTCGGCAGGGTCAAGAGATACTATCTGCTGCACGACGAATCGACAATAGATTTGCAGGGCGACAAGAACTACGAGCCCTTCTTGAAGACGAGTCTCGACAACTCGACCTTATCCATATCCGTGAGGGATCAGAGCGGCAAGCCGGTACAGACAAGGGTCATGTTCGGGTCGCTGAACGAATATGCCATTGACGACGATTATATGACGGCCGGCGACGGCACTGTAATCGCATCGATACACCCGGGGAAGTATGCGGTCTATGTCGCCGATGTACCCACGGGGCTATCGTACCTGGGCGAACTCAATGTATCGCACGATATCCCGGCGTTCCTCAACGTGACGGTGACCGCGGGGTTCATGACCAAGATAATCGCCAGTACAGACGATTCGTCGAATATGGACTATCTGAGCCTGAAGATATCGCGCACCAATTCCTCGGCGTTCATCAGAATAATCAACTCTGAGGTGAACAACACCGCTGTCCTCATGCTCCCGAGAGGGGAGTATCTGATATCGGGAGAGACCACTCGGATGGAATATGAACGCGTGCTGACCTATTCTGGCTCTGTTACGACATCGATCGGCGCGGATACTGTGGTCAGACTGAGGCTTGCAAGGTCCGCAACTTATTCGTTCGAAGCAACTTGGGATAGCGCCGAGAGACAATCGGTTCTTCCGGGAGGCTCGATAACATACCACATCACAATAAGGAACACGGGCACGGCCCCGGACTCGTATAGATTGAGCGGCATCGGCGGGGGCTTCGATTACAAAGTGCCCGAAGACCCTGTCTTTCTTGATTACAGATCCCCGAACAATGTAGCCGTCGTGCCCGTCAAGATAATCGCCAGCGCGGAAGTCAAAGTCGCACACGACCGCATCTACATAGATGTCAGGTCTCTCAACAGCTCGAATGTGAGGAAGAGCGTCAGCGTGGAGGTCGACATCGTGCCGATCTATTCCGTAGTCGCGGCCAAGGCCGAGACGACCCCGGGCACCAGCGACAAGTACTTCTCATACGTCGAAGTCAAGAACATGGGAAATATCGAAGATAATTACACGTTGCGGATCATTAACGCACACGAACTCGAGATAAACGGCTGGGACGTGAGTTTCGAAAAGACCGGGTCGCTCGAACTCGGAACCGGAAAAATAGACGCGGGCAGCTCTTCTTCCTTCAACATCACGCTCGTCGCAAACAGGCGAGTGCCGAACGGGAACGTATCGATCGCGGTACTGACCGTTTCAAACTCGTCCCCTTCGACCTCGACGCTCGCTTTCGTGACACCGACGCTCCCTGAGCTGGAATTCTCCCAGGAAGGGATGACGGTAAGCGGCGACAACATCCAGTTCGAGGACATATTCTCGCAGAGAGATCTCGAGAACACCGTTCTCCTGCTGGTAATGATATTCATGACTGCGGCAATTTTCATCGTGAGGAAGCTGAAGTTCGGGAGGTTCTTCAGATGATTTCTCGAAGGATGCTCCTTTCGGTCGGCATTATCATGGCTCTATTCCTTTCTGCTATCGCGCTCCCTCTCTCGGCGACTGACGCCCGAGCAGGAAATGACGCCTCAGAATCGATGTACCTCACGGTCAAGCTCGAAGGGCCCGGCGTCCTCGGTGCCGGCGTCGAAGGGAAATTCGTTCTCAGAATATCCTACTTCTTCAAGGAGAGGATCGACAACTACAGTTATACGGCTAGCATCGTCGGGGAAGACATCTCAGGGGGAGCGGTATCGCCGAACAACGGGACGTCCAGCAAGGGCGTGTTCAACTTGACTATCACTGGAGCGAGCGAACCCGGCACGATGACGGTTCAAATCAACGCCTCGGCGGAGGAGTTCGGCAAGAAATGGTATAAGGTCGAGGAGTTCGACATCGAAATCGTCAACTCGATTGTCATAAGAGCGTCAATCGAGAACAAGGGGTACGCGCCGGTGACCAATGTATCGGTAAGGATGCTAGTCGACGGTGCCCTGATTGATGAGAAACGAATCTCGATCAACCCCATTAGCAGAATCGACGTGACCTTCAATTGGACTTTCAGTTCAATATCGGAAGGAAGACACGTCATAATGATCATCATAGATGACCCCATGGAAGTGGCGGAGTTCCATGAGGGAAACAACGTCCTCATCAAGGAGATATATTACGCGACCTCGGGCAACTGGCTCAGGGGTTTCCTGGCCATAGGCATAATGTTCATCGCCTTCGTGCTGGTCATGACACTTTTGCAGAGATCGGCGAAAAAACCAAAGACCTGAGAGATACCACCAATGCTCACGCTGCAGGCAGCTTGACCTTGAAGACCGAACCCTTGGTATGATCTCTTGGCACCCTGTCTTCGACCCAGATTCTGCCTCCGTATAGGTTCACGAGCGATTTCACGATCGAGAGCCCGAGCCCCATGCCCCTGCCCGGCTCCGATGTCGTCATCCTCTGTGACCCCAAGAATATCTGTTGCTTTCTCTCTTCCGGAATCCCGGGGCCTCTGTCCGCTACCGACACCTGCCAGTATGCGCTCTTGGGGTCCGAAGGGTCATCCACTATCTTCTTCAAGGAAACATCTATCGTGACGCTCTCGTGCGCGTCGAATTTGATTGCGTTCATGAATATGTTATGGAAAAGGTCAGGGAGGAGGTCGTTCGCCATCACGTATGCCTCCTTGCTCTCGATATCGAAATTATACGACACTTTCTTTATCGGGAACAGCCCGGCGGTCCTGTGCGCCTGATTGATGATCGTCGTGGCCAAGTCTATCCTCATCAGGTTGCGCTTGTCCGCACTCTTGATGATCGAAAGCTTTCGGACCTTCGATATCAGATCGGATATCTGGTCGAGTTGCCTCATCGCGCGGTCGATGTATCTATCAATCATGGCTTCCGACGACTGGCTCAGGGATAGGTCGAGATACCCGCGGATTGCCATACTGTAGTTCATGAGGTCGTGGAACATCAACCTGTTCAGCATCCTGACCTCGTCTCTCGCATCTGAGGCCTCCTGATATATCGCGGCGTTTTCGAAGGCTATCGCGACCATCGAGACGAACACCTCTATGAGCTCGAGAGAATCCCGGTCAGGTATCTGATTGTCGAGCGGCATGTCCGGGGAGATGAGCCCGATTATCTGTCCGTTCCTGTCGTAGATTGGGAACGTGAGGTCGTCCAAAGGATGCCAAGTGTTGGGATTGCTCCTAGGGGTGTTCATCGCCCTCTCGGCCTCCTCGATGCTGGCAAACGTAAAATGGTACGGGAGATCTTCGGGCAGTGTCTTCTCTGCGGGCTTGAAATGCGCGAGATACCCAATCCTGAATTCCGGCTTGATGTCGTGATGGGCGATTTCCTTCGGCACGCGCAGCTGCATTGCCCTTTCGACCTGTTCCTTAGAATATCCTTCGAAGGCCTGCCAACGATAGCATTCTTCGGAGGGGTCGTACAGCGCGATGCAGCTTGTCGTGAAACCGAACAGGTCCTTTATTATTTTCAAAACGCGCGTGGCCAACTCCTTCGGTTCGGAAATCGCCATTATCGAGTTCGTGACCGAGTATATCTGTGATGTCTGCATGGCTCTTTTTTCGAGCGAGGAAAGCATCCGCTCCTCCCTCTTTCTCAATCCGATGAATTCTATGGCGATCGAGGCGAACGAGGCGAGGAGTTCCAGCCCCATGATGGACTCATCATCCAACTTCTTGCCAGTCGTCGTCGCGCAAATGAAAAGCGAGCCGATCTCCCTGCTTGACCTATCCAAGAATCTTATGACGGCTGCGTCCAGAGGATGGAATTCGTCCTCCGATCTCCTGGGTTCGTGAATCTTGTCAAGATCCAAGGTGGTAAGCAGCTCGCGGTCATCATTTATGTCGACAAGTTCTGCCGGGTAGAACTTCGAGAATCTTCCAAGAGGTTTCGCGACAGTCAATTCCATCTCTTCGACTTCGGCCCTGCTATATGTCGCGCCGTTGATTATTGAGTTCACTCTGTCTTCCGGAAATCCATAGACGAATTTGGGAAGAAAGTTGCCGGACTCGTCCATCAGATAGACTATCAATGCCCGAACGGGGAAATGAGATATGGTGATATGCACAAGCCGTTCTACGAAGTCCTCTATATGCTCCAGGACAAGGAGATCCGACGAGAGCGAGACGATATCGTCGATGAGGCCGCTCGCGAAGGAGGAGGCCTTGTTGCCATCGCCAGAGGCTTTATGCTCGGAATCAAGCCGTCTCATCTCAGTCATTAATCAATCCGTCCTTCGCTGGATCTGAATGGAAATCGATTGACCGGATTTTAACCTATCTCACGCGCATGGAAGAATCTTGATCATTTCTTCAGTCCGCGTTTCAATTTGTGCATATGCGATGACATGACGAGTTCGCTTCTGGATTTCTCCAATAACGAGCGAGCGACGTCCTGTTTCCTCTTCGATGCCAACAACGTATCGGGATAGTCGAACATCATGAGTATCCTGAAAAGCCGCTCCATCGTTTCCAATTCCTTCCTTGCACCTCTCATATCATCCTCCATGAGCCGGCTCAGTAGCAACCTGCGCAATTCTCCGATAGAGTCTCCCAGACCAAGGACGAAAGCCTCATCCGACACCCCGATGCTCTTCGGCGAGGGGAATGAGCGCTCCTCAATATGTGCGGCGATGATCTCCGCCTCAGCGAGCTCCTGCTGTGCGTCCAGAACATAACCGGCATGAAGGATGTCCGGGAAGTCGGCAAGAACCTTCGAAAGCTCGCGCGAAAGGCGCCGAGCCTTCTTCAGATGCTCGATGTAGCTCTTGCCTGATTGCATTGCGGAGAGAGCGCTACGACATTCTCTGACTATCTGCCGGGATTTAGCGATTGCCGATTCCCTCGCGTCGTTCTTCCTGTCAAGCCGTTTCTGAATGGATCTCACGACGCTCTCAGGACCGCGCAGAGGAGGCCCCCCGTATCTTTCGCATGTGCTCAATCCGCTTAGATATCAGTTCGCGCTTGCCAATATCATGCCTGGCGAATACCCGCCCTCTCACGAACGACAATGCAGATTCGCAGATCGCTTCGGCAGAATCGATATTGCTTCCGACTCCCACGATTCCGACCGATCTCGAAGTAGTCGTGAATATTCCCTCTTCCGTCTCGTTCACCGCAGCGTAATACAGGGTCGCCCCAGTCCTGCGAATCTTCTCCTCGTCGATCTCTATCCTCTGGCCCGCAAGCGGCTTCGTTCCGTATCCCTCGGGGACGACGTATTTGCATACAGTTGCCTGCGGCGCGAACGAGCAATTCTTCGACAGCGAGCCTCCCGCAATCCCTTCCGCCATTTCGAGGAATGAGTCGGTCATAATCGTAAGTACGTTCATGGCCTCCGGGTCTCCGAACCTTGCGTTGAATTCAACGACCTTCGGCCCGTCCTTCGTGCACATAAACTGGCCATAGAGAATCCCGCGATATTCCATGCCCTCTTCCCTGAGACAGTCGCACACCTTCTGCATGATGTGAACTCCCGAGTCGTAGTCCTCCCTCGTAAGGAACGGCAGCAGATGGTCCGCATCAGAATACGACCCCATGCCGCCTGTGTTCGGCCCCTCATCGCCCTCGTACGCACGTTTATGATCCTGGACAGCCGGCATAGGCATCACAATCTTGCCATCAACGAACGCCTGAATCGTGAACTCCTCTCCCTCAAGCTTTTCTTCTAGTATCACAGTCCCAGAAGAGTCTATTCTACCTTCGATTATCTCCTGGCAATACCTTCTCACATCCTCCGCGGACATCAAATGCTCGCCGAATATTTTCGCGCCCTTTCCCCCAGTGAGCCCCGAAGGTTTGACAACGACCTCAGGCCCGAATCTGTCGAGCCAATCGTTCACATCTGACATCGATTTCGTCGAAATATATCTGACCCTGCCCGGAAGGCCTTTATCCTCCATAAGGCTCCGCATGAACTCCTTGGACGTCTCGATTCTTCCCGCAGCCATCGATGGTCCGACAACGCCTATCCCCTCGCTCCTCAGCGCATCGGCCAAACCGGCTTCCAGAGGGGCTTCGGGGCCGATGACGGCCAGTTCGACGCCCCTTGCCTTGGCGTATTTGACGACAGAACTCACATCGGTTTCGTTGACCAATGCGAATTCTTCCGATAGGCGGGCGATACCAGGATTTCTATTCTTCATGCACGAGAACAGTCTTGCGCCCGAACGCTTCAGCGCGGCCGCGATCGCGTGCTCCCGGGCGCCGCCTCCAACCGTCAGAACCTTCATGTCCGCCTTTCTCCCATCTCTCGCCGGTGGAAGCTCGTATCCATAATAAATATCTAATGAGAGACGCGCATTGAACGAAAATAAATAGTGTTCCTGATAATGCGGATGACGGCATGTCCGATAGAAAAGGCCTTCACGAGATGCTCGAGGCGAGCGGCATCGCTCCGGGCGATGTCATCGAAGTGACCACCGAGGGGGGAAAGATCGTCCGAGGCGTTCTCATGCCGCACCACGAGTTCAGCTCGGAAGATGTGATTGTTATCAAGCTTCCCAGCGGATACAACATAGGGATCGTCCCAAAAAACAGGGATTCCGTGAGATTAGTATCCAAATCCGACAAGAAGGGCGAATCGGAGAAGACGAGAGTCGTCGAGGAATCTGGAAAGAAACGGAGCGGGAAGAGTATCAAGACAAGACTGCCGGAGATATCCATCGTCAGCACCGGCGGGACGATCGCCTCATATGTCGATTACAGGACTGGAGCTGTGAAACCGGCGATATCGCCGGACGAGCTGGCCCGTTCCGTCCCGGAACTGCTCGAGATGGCGCGCCCGAAAACCGAGGTGCTCTACTCAATTCTCAGCGAGAACATGCGGCCAGAGATATGGACACATCTCGCGGAGAAGGTCGCGGACCACCTGAACGAAGGGTCAGTCGGGTGCATCGTGCCACACGGCACGGACACGATGGGGTTTTCGGCAGCCGCGCTATCTTTCTCTCTGGATAATCTGACCGGCCCAGTGGTTCTTGTAGGCTCCCAGCGGTCGTCCGACAGACCTTCATCGGATTCGACGATGAACCTTCTTGCCGCCACAAAGGTCTGCCTCGAATCCGACCTTGGCGAAGTCGTCGTACTGATGCACGCGACCACGGATGATTCGGACTGCGCGATACACCGGGGCACCCGCGTCAGGAAATGCCACTCCTCCAGAAGAGATGCTTTCAAGAGCATAAACGAGCCGCCACTCGGCACGGTATCGGAAGGCAAGGTTACTCTCAGGGAAGGATACGAGAAAAGGAAGCAAGGGAAAGTGACGGCGAGAGCGGAGTTTGACGAGAATGTCGCGATGATACAGTTCTATCCCGGAATGAGCACATCGAGGTTCGAGAAAGCCTTGGAGGGCGCCAGCGGTGTCGTCATAGGAGGGACGGGGTTAGGGCACGTGCATCAGGAGGCAATCCCGATCATAAGGCGACTGACAGGACAGGGCATCCCCGTCTGCATAACAACCCAGTGCATTTGGGGCGCGACGGATCTCAAAGTCTATTCCACGGGGAGGGACATGCTCCTCGCGGGGGCAATACCGCTCGGCGATATGTTGACCGAAACGGCATACGTGAAGCTCTCGTGGGCCTTGGGACAAGAATCGAAATACGATAGAATCAAGGAGATCATGCTTTCAAATCTAAGGCACGAACTCTCGGACCGGAGGGCCCTCTAATGGCACCTTTGGATTACAGATCGCTCGGTCTAAAGGTCGGGATAGAGATTCATCAGCAGCTGAGCGGGAAGAAACTGTTCTGCAATTGCCCCGCGGAGCTATCTGAGACGGTCGTCGGCAAATTCGAGAGGACTCTGAGGCCCTCCGCGAGCGAGATGGGAGAGGTCGACCGGGCGGCAATAGAGGAGGCTCAGAAATCACTCAGATTCATCTACGAGAGCACGCCGTGCGATTGTTTGGTAGAGGCCGATGAGGAGCCGCCCCATCGCGCGAGTCAAGAGGCGATTGAGTGCGCGCTGCTGTTCGCAAGGATGGTCGATGCGAGACCCGTCGATGAAATCGAGTTCATGAGGAAGATAGTGATAGACGGGTCGAACACTGCAGGGTTCCAGCGGACCGCCCTGATAGCGATGGACGGGATGCTGAGGATGGAGAACGGAACAATTGGAATCGAGACGATATGCCTCGAAGAGGACGCCGCGCGCAGGATATCTGAAGAGCAGAACAAAGTGGTATTCAGGCTCGATAGGCTCGGAATCCCGCTGATAGAGATTGCGACATCGCCCGAAATCGATTCCCCCGAGCGCGCCCGAACGGTCGCGGAGCGCATAGGCGTCCTTCTGAGGGCGACGAAGCGCGTCAGAAGGGGCATCGGGACGATTCGGGAAGACTTGAACATATCCATTACTGGAGGCGCGAGGGTCGAAATCAAGGGCGTCCAGGAATTGGACCTCATCCCGAAATACGTCGAAAATGAGGTACGAAGGCAGCTCGCGCTCATCGCAGTGAGGGATGAACTCGCAAGAAGAGGGGTAAAAGAAATACCATCCATCAAGGTCGATGTCACGCCGGTCTTCAAGGGCACGAAGTGCAAAGTCCTGGCGAAAGGTATCGCCAAAGGGGAGAGGGTACTTGCTGTCAGGCTCCCCGGGTTTGACGACCTCATGGCCGCGGACGAAGAGGGCACGAAGCGGCTCGGCAGGGAGTTCGCGATGCACGCAAGAGTGGCTGGCGCGGGAGGGATATTCCATTCAGACGAGCTGCCCGGATACGGAATCGAAGAGGAAGAGGTGCTCAAGGTCAGGGCAGCGGTCCACGCCGACAAGCAGGACGGAATCGCGCTGATAGTCGCAAATGAAGAGATTGCAAACAACGCGATGGACAGGGTGATAATGAGGGCGCGTCAGGCGTTGAAGGGCGTTCCTGAGGAGACGAGAGATCCTCTGCCAGACGGGACGAGCGAGTACAGCAGGCCGTTGCCTGGAAGGGCCAGGATGTATCCTGAGACCGATGTGCCTCCTATCAGGGTCGATAGGAAACTGCTCGACCTGATAGAGGCCGAAATACCGGAATTGCCCGAGCAGATAGCCCACCGATTGCAGAAACTATACTCTCTCAACGAGGAGCAAGCGAGCGCGCTCGTGAGGAACGGTTGCGACGAGGACTTCGAGGAGCTCGTCGACAAGGGCATCCCCGCAAAGCTCGTCGCAAGGACTTTGATCAATACACTCCCGGAGCTGAGGAGCGAGGGCCTGGACAGCTCCGCCCTCACAACCGATGTCCTGAGCCGAGTGCTTCAAGGAGTAGGCAAAGGAGAGTATGCGAAGGAGGCCGTCCCAGAGATTCTCAGGAGGGTCCTGAGGAATGGCGAGCCCGTAGACATGGCAATAGAGAGGCTCGGGTTCGCAGGAGCCTCAACCGCCGAGGTCGATAGAATAATCGACGAAATCCTTGCCGAGAAGATAGACCTGATAAAGGAAAAGGGCGAGAGATCGATCGCCCCGCTGATGGGCCTCGCCATGGAGAAATTGCGAGGAAAGGCGGACGGCAAGACGATAAATGAACGGCTGACGACGAAGGTCAAGGAGCTGCTCGCTTCTGAGAGACGACCTTAACCGAACCTTCTCCTAAGCTCGACGGCGTAGAGCTTCTCGAAAAACAGCTCCTTTTCGCGAACAGTTCTGCTGGCAAATCCGAGCTCATCGAGAATCCCGTTGAATTCGCCCAACGACGTCAATGAGGACAGTATCAGAACGATTCTGCCGTCATTTCTTAAATGTTCGTTAGCATGTCTCAGGAATAGTCCGATGATTTCCAAGCCGGCCGGTCCGCCAGACCACCTCGCATCTTCTCGGCCATCTTCTGGGAGATACGGGGGATTGAAGACAATCAAATCGAACTGCCCCTCGATGCCCTCGAAAAGGTCGCTCTTCAACACTTTCAGGTGCAACATGTTGCGAGACGCGTTCGACTCCGTGAGACGGACAGCGTCCTCGGAGATGTCAGTAGCGGTGACATCCGCTCCCGCTTTCGCGCAGTGAAGAGAAACAATGCCCGTGCCTGACCCGATCTCCAGCACCCTCTCTCCTCGCCTGACCTCCAAGGATTCTATCAGCAAGTAGGTATCTTCGGCAGGCTCGTAGACGTTCTCATCGCATTCTATGATGATGCTCGGGTCGACCTTCATCTCAGCCTCGGGCCATGCGAGTATCTAATTAATATCGCTGTCGATACCAGGACGAACGGAAGGCTATGAATGATAGATGCGTGGGCCGTAGCGGCACTCTGCATAGTAGCTGGCTCGATCGTGTATCCCTTCGTCAGAAGATTGGCCGCCAGCCTTTCGATCACGATAGGCCTCGTCATCATCTTCATGCTCGAGATGATAGCGAGATCGATCATCGGAAGAACGATGACGATTGATGATTTCCCATACAATCTAGCGTTCTCGCCGTTCTATCTCATCACGGGGGATTCTTTGTATACATTGATCACATCTGTATTCATTCATGCCGACTTCCTGCACATCATATTCAACGCCCTCTGGCTGGTATTCCTCGGGCTGATGCTTGAGGAACGCATTGGGACAACTCGGTTCATCGCCATATTCCTGATTTCGGGCATAGCCGGCAACCTCGCGTACGGAATCGCGAACCTGGGCTCGTTGGGACTCGCGGTCGGGGCATCGGGAGCAATCTTCGGAATACTGGGCGCGATGCTCGTGTTGTATCCTCGCGAGAGGTTGAACCTGATAATCTACTTCATCCCGTTGCGGAATATCCCCGTCTGGCTCATGGTGCTCGTGTTCCTCGCGATACAGCTCTTGCTCGCACTTTCTCCATCGAGCATGATCGCCTGGGAGGCCCATATCGGAGGGCTGGTAGCGGGCATGCTCGTCACGCCCCTCATATCGAACCTTCGCTCCGTACGCAGATTGGAGCACGCGGAAAGGATAGATATAGAAAAAATCGCTACGACAAGGGAGCAAAGGGAGATACTACTTCGGATACAGTCCGAGACGATACCCGAGGTTCGAAGAGTCTGGGTCGATGAACTGGCGAAGACCCTGTCCTGTCCTATCTGCCAGTCCCGTATGAGGGCGTATCGGGACGGCTTCAGATGTAGGAACGGTCACAGGTTCAAGATATCGAGGTGAACGGAATGAAGGTGATACCGCTGAAGGCGGGCTCGATATTGCGCGAAGGCACGAAAGTGAAGGACGCGAGGTCGAGCGTCACGCTGATCGATCTGGGCGAGAAGAAAATCATAGTGGATACAGGTATGCTCGGCGAGGACGGCATTTTGCTCGATGCATTATCTGCCCGGGGCCTCGAGCCAGTCGATATAGATTTCGTCGTGAACACGCATCTTCACCTTGACCATTGCGGCTGCAATTTGCTCTTCAGGAACTCGACATTCTACGCGGACAGGAACGAGAGCCCTCCTGCCCATTTCAGGCCGACCCCGGACGGCGGAAAGCTGCTCGAGGGAGTATCGTTCCTGTCGACACCTGGCCATACGGAGGGGTCCGTGACCGTCCTCGCGGAAACCGCCGAGGGGGTCTACGCGGTGGTCGGGGATGCGATACCAACCAAGGAGAACTATGACACGATGACGCCTCCGGCAATCAATATCGACGAGAGGCTTGCGATGGAGAGCATGAAGAGGATAATCTCGAAAGCCGATTTCATCATCCCTGGGCACGGCGCCCTGTTCAGGATATCGCGCCAGAATTTTACACTTCGGACACAATAGGATTGATTGAGATGAAGCCGCCTAAAGAACTGGTCATCGAATGCCCCGTGTGCGGCGAGGAGACCGACCACGAGATTCTGGGGGGACGAGTGGAGGGGAAAAGGAAGCTAGTGCTGAAATCCGCCGTCAGATGCCGCCTATGCGGACATACCCATCAAGTAGAGATAACCGAGGAGAGGCCGATAGAGGTCCCTGTCATCGTCAGCTGGATGGGCAAGTCGCAACGCAGTACGGTCGGACTCAGGCCGTCCGAAGTCGTATCCGTCGAGGACGAGTTCTTCATCGAGGATAGGCGCGTGCTAGTGACCGCCATCGACAAGGGTCAGATCAGAGTCGCATCAGCAAGGGCCGAAGAGATAACAAGCATCTGGGCAAAGAGGTTCGACAAGGTCTGGGTGAAGATATCGCTCGATTTCCACGGCAAGGTGTACTCGAAGAAGATACTCGCCATCCCCGAGGAGGAGTTCGAGGTCGGGGAGCTGTTCGAGGTCGAAGGACACGAGGCCGCGATAACCGCGATAAAAATCCAGGGGAAGACTCTCAAGAAGGGATCGGCAGTCGCGAGGGACATCGTGAGATTGTACGCTCGCGGAGTGAGGACATGAGTCGCGGGGCGGTTGCATGAACCCCACTAGGGAGATCAGATTCGAGGAACTCAGGAGGAGGCTTGTCGGAAACCTCGTTTCGGCAGGATATGTGAGATCAGAACGAGTGAAGAACGCGATGCTCAAGGTCCCCCGCGAGCTGTTCGTGACGGAGGACCTCGTCCCGGAAGCCTATGTCGATACACCCCTGCCGATAGGCCAAGGGCAGACGATATCCGCGCCGCATATGGTCGCGATAATGCTCGAAGAGCAGGAACTCAAGCCCGGTCAGAAAGTGCTCGAGGTCGGCACGGGCTCCGGGTATCACGCTGCATTGGCCGCGGAGCTGGTGAGGCCGGATGGGCGCGTGTACACGATAGAGAGGATAGGCGAGCTCGTAGCCTTCGCTAAACGGAACATATCAAGAGCGGGATATTCTGATTCGGTGGAAGTCATCGAGGGTGACGGGTCGAAAGGGTTGCCAGAGAAGGCGCCTTTCGACAGGATTTTCGTGGCGTGCGGCGCGCCCGATGTCCCGGAACCGCTGCTCGATCAGCTCGCAGAAGGAGGAATAATGCTCGTACCGGTAGGAGGTAGGTATTACCAGGAACTTATCAAGGTCAGGAAGAAAAAAGGCGGAATCATCAGGGAAAGCAGGGGCGGATGCATCTTCGTGCCGCTCATAGGAGAATACGGCTATGACTGACACATCGAATCAAGCGAATACTGGGACAATGCATACCGTCGGAAAGGGAGCCTCATCCGAGAAGGCGATCTCAAAGCCGAAGATCGTGCTGATAGGCGTCGCGCACGTGTTCGACATCCGGGATAAGGTGCGGCAGATAATTCTCAGGGAGGCTCCGAAGGTCGTCGCGCTCGAGCTCGATCCTGAGAGATTCGAAGGGCTGATGAACCGCGACCAACGGCCGGGAGACACGCCCTTCCTTTACCAGCTTCTGGCCAGATTTCAGAAGGACCTCGCAGAGCAGTTCGGAAGCGAAGTCGGAAGCGAGATGATAGCTGCTGCGGATGCGGCGCGGGAGATTGGGGCGAGGCTTGCCCTGATAGACATGGACGCCGCGGGACTCTTCAACACCCTCAGAAGGTCGATGAGCCTGAGGGAGAAGGTGATGCTGCTGGTGAGCGTGTTCCTCGCATTCTTCACGAGGAAATCGACGGTGGAGAAGGAGATGAAAAGATATTCGGAGGATGAGAGGAGGTTCCTCGGAGAGCTGCAGAGGTCTTATCCGACCGTCATGAGAATTCTGATAGATGACAGGAACCGATACATGGCCGAAAGGCTGCGAGAGATATCTGGTCAATCATATCCAATCGTCGCCGTTGTGGGAGATGGACATGTTTCCGGCATGAAAGACCTGCTTAGGGAGTTCTGCGACCTTGAAGTATGGCGCCTGGAGGATCTCAGGCGCGAACCCGGTCCTGCCGGCAACAGCGAGCTCACCGTGTCCTTCACGTTGCGCTCTCCCGACAGCAAGATTTAATCGCAATCAGCGGGTTATGGTGGCCCGATGAAAGTCAAGCTCATCAACCATCCGAAAAATCCTGACAGAATCTGCGCCGCCGCCGCGCTTTCTTGCTATTCCGAGAGCCCCAGCGCGACGATTTTCGAGAGCCTGACGGACGAGAAGGCGAGGAAGGCGATAGCGAAGATAGTGGGCATGGGGCATCTATCCGTGATCGAACATGCGGCGTTCACGTTCAGCATAGAGGGCGTATCGAGAGCGCTGACGCATCAGCTCGTGAGGCACAGAATCGCATCGTACTCGCAGCAGAGCCAGAGATACGTCTCGATGAGAAAGGCGGAGTACGTCATACCTCCGTCCATCGCCTCGGAAGAACGAGCGAGGAAACGATACGAGGAGCTGATGGAGAATATTTGGAAGAGCTATGCGGAACTCTCAAGAATCGTCCCGAAAGAGGACGCGCGATACGTGCTGCCAAACGCCTGTCATACGAACATCACCGTGACGATGAACGCGAGGGAGCTCTGGCATTTCTTCTCCCTGAGATGCTGCAGGAGATCGCAATGGGAGATACGCAAGATGGCCTGGCTGATGCTGCTTGAAGTGAAGAAAGTATCCCCGATCCTATTCGAGGATGCCGGCCCGGCATGCGTTCGCGGCCCGTGCCCCGAAGGAGAGTATTCTTGCGCGAAACCTCTCAGAAAGGGACAGGTACCTGACGATCTCGATCAGGAAATCAAGAGCGGCAAGGCAATCATTGAATGACTAGATGTTTGGAATAAGCCCGCGATCCAAATTAAAGAACCTGAACGGCCGATGGGGTGGCAATGATCCCCGCTATCTCTTGACGCTCACGACCGTCTGACCGAGCTCCCGCTTCTTTCTCGCCAGTTCCTTCTCCTGCTCTTTTAACTTAATCGACCAAGCCAGCAGCTCGTCCTGAAGTTTCTGCAGCCTCAACGATTCCGATTTGAGGTGTTTCTCCTTCTCCACCAAGGATTTCTCTCTCTGGGATAGCTCGGCAGCCTTCTCCTCTGCAGCTATTTTGTCCTTTTCCAATTGAAAAACGAGCTCTTCCAATGCGCGCGTCGCGCGCGCGACTTCGGAGGCGCGCTCGTTCAGATATCTCTCCCGTTCCGCGAGTTCACGCTCTTTCGCAGAGAGTTTCTCTTGACCCTCAGTCTCATTTTTGGCTTTCCCGGTCATTCGAATTGCCTCGACAATACCTCGCTATGGTGCTCTTCGTATGCTCCTCAACTTTCCATCCCCCTAAGAGGCGAACTGACCTTAATATGATTGGCCCCGAATATTGGATTCCTGTGCTTGCCAATGAATCGGGCTCGCCTATTTATCGAAAATCTAAAGAGATATGGTCTGCTCCGTATACATCAGCCCTTTCTGCCGCATCCTCCTAAGGAATTCCTCGGAATCTATTTGCTCAGGAAACACCGCACCTTTTCTATCTATGATTCCGTCCAACAGCATCTCTGCGCCTATCGCACCGCCCATGCCGACAAGATATCCAGTTGCATTAGAATGCGCCAGTTCGTATGCCTTTTCGTGGGACATCATCAGCGACATCTTGATCATGGTCTTCTTTCCGCTCTTCATTCCCGTCGTTTCGACGACGATCGCCGCGTGCCCCTTTATCTTTCCGATGAGGTCGGTCGGCTTGGGCATGAGAGCGGTCAATACGTCGATTGGCCGAACCTTCACGCCGTGGACATCTATCTCATCCCGTCTGTGCATGCCCACCAATTGCAAAGCCCTGACAACATTGACGAACTCCTCGTCTATGGCTATCCTGAAGTCGACATCTTTGACGCCCTTGATGAGTCGCGATATCAGGTGCGTCTCCTCGTGATCCGTGTTGAATACCTTGAGCTTCCCTATGGGCTCAGGAAACTCGTATACATCACTGCTGGAAAGCGGAGGAATCGTAATCATCTTCCCGTCCTTGAAAACCCCTGCAGGCGTAGCCAGTTCGTCCATCAGGTCTTGTGGGGACCACAGAGAGAAGAACTTGCATCCTTCTGCTGAGCCGTTATCGCCGTCCATCACCCTTATCCTATCTACTCTTTCGAGCAGATTCGCTGAGTGCCTGGCGAAGACATCGGTTATGCCCGGATCCTCGCCCATGCAAGACAGTATGGTCGCCTCTGTCTTTCCTATATATTTCTCCGGTTTATCGATGAAATCATATGGCAGACCCATCGAGAATTCGACATAGTTCGTGTTCGTCTTTGCCGCCATCTTGATGACGTGCTGTCCGAGCATCCAGGAGACCGAACTTATTAACAGATCAGCGTCTCGTATCAGTCGCTTGAGGTTCTTCTCCTCCCTGGCGTCTGTTTTCGTAACGACAATCTTGTCGCTGCCCAACCTGCCTGCCAACGCTTGCGCCGGAGCTATGTCGATATCGGCCAAGACGAGTTCCGAGACCTTCTTGTTCTTCGACAGCTCCTCGGCACAAACCAGTCCCGTTATCCCGCAACCGAGCTGTACCACCCTCATGTCCTCAACCTTCGCTCAGGATATCTCGCTTGGGGGTTTTTCAGCATTCTCATATCACTCGCTCGGCCTTTTGGGATTTAAAGCGTATTTATGCGAGAGGACATTCCTTAAATAAGATGAATCGCGCCGAATTACGAAAAACGCAGATTAATTTGTTGATAATAGAATAAAAATCATGAAATGGTGAAATACTAAGCGATATTTGCGCCCGCAATATCTATGGATTTTTCTGATCGTGCCTAGCGGTGGATTCGTCAGATGATTTCTCATACGGTAAGCGAGAATTTTGATATTTTCAGCATGCGTAGTATCTTGTCCCGAGGATGGAGAAGTGAGATTGTAGATGAGAAGAAGGAAAAGGAATTTTGGAGAAGATAGAAAGGCGAGGTCGAACGGATACGATGAGGGGAGGCGGAGGTATATAAGGGCGGTCTATCTGCGCAGCCGCAGGAGCATCGAAAGAGATTTCCTTGCATCGCTCGACGGCAAAGACATTTCTCAAGAGGAAAGGATGCGCGCTCTGAGAGCGTTCAGGGACGGAGCGTTAGAGATATTGAGCGCCGTCGAGGAGGTTTTCGGCATCGAGGGATTAGAGAATCTCTCCTTGCATCTCAGGCTGAGCGATCTCTCGGGAATCTTGGATTTCCTGAGGGACAACGAATGCGATTGCGACGATTGCGAAGATGAATATGAATGCTGCGCACGAAAGGAAGATTTCGATGACATGCCCTGGACGTACGAGAATTTGAACCCCGAAGATGCGAATCCGCATGAGCTTCTTCGATGCGGGCGACATTTCCCCGTGGAGCTGGTGGATGAGGACGAGATTGACTTCCCAGATGAGTTCGATGATGATGACGATGAGGAAGACGAGCTCGATTTCGGCATCATCGAGAAACTGATTGATTGGGATCGGGTCAGGGATCTCTGGAAGGATTTCGACTCGATGTACGGGTGAGAGCTTGAGACATTTATACTTCGCCTACGGATCGAACCTCGACCAGAAGCAGATGCGAGAGCGGTGCCCGACCAGCAAGCCGGTCGGTGCGGCCTACCTTCACGGGTACCGCCTCGCATTCACTTTTTATTCGACTGGTAGATGGAAGTGTGGATGCGCCGACATCGTCAGGGACAACAATTCAACGGTCTGGGGATATCTGTACGAGTTGACCGACAGAGATCTGATGCGGCTCGATAACTATGAGGGTTGTCCGCATTGCTATAGGCGATTCCAGACGAAGGTCTTCTCGGCCGATGGCAGAGAAATCCCCCACGTCTGGGTATACGAGGTCGTGAACAAAGAATCGCATATGCCATCCGAAGAGTATATCAGCATTCTTCTCAGGGCAGCAGTCGAGTACGGCTTCCCGGATAACTACCGAAGGTATCTCGAGGGCATACGAGAAAAGGCGACCTCATCAAGGAACGCGAAGAGATGACGACGGTCTATTTTGTTTGCATCGGCAATACCTGCAGAAGCCCGATAGCCGCGGAGCTATTCAACCAAAAACTGCAGGCATATGGAATAGAGGGCATCAGGGCGGAATCGTTTGGCATATCACCGTTCTATGCTGACAGCGAAGAAGTAAGAAGGCTGAGGGAGGCAGCGGTGGTTGGGGTGACTGGGCGAATAAATGGCTTAAAGCGACATCGGCCAAGAGGAATAGGAGACATCTCTTTCTCTGACGGTGACAAGATCGTCCTGCTAGATGGAGGCTCCGTCAATGAGCTTCTGTCCGGCATCAAAGGAAATCCGTCTTTCAAGAACAAGAAAGTTCCTGTTATTATAATCGACATCCAAGACCCATTTGGAGGCGGCCTAAAGGATTACATCGAATGCTGCCTCGAACTCGAGGAGGCCTTGGAGGAAAGCCTCGATCTTCTCATCGGGGGAGTATGCGCCTGATACTGACGATGTCAATAGATAATTTTGGTATTAATTGAAGTTTATATAGCCGTTTGTTACTGGCTTTTGGCATTCGTTGTGACCCATTGTTCAAATGTAAATCTGGCTTCTTTCCTGGGTTCAAACGTGTTTGGGGACATTTCTCAAAGGATAAATAGGCTGGGAGCAAATGAGGTAGTCAGAGCAGGTGGGAGTGAGATTATATCAGAGATCGAAGAACACTACTTCAATTACGATAGAGACTCGAGTACTCATAGCATCAAGAAAAGTGCTCTTGCAATAGGCGTTGCACTAATAATGGTCAGCATTGGGTTTCAAGTCCTGATAACTGAAATTGTGGCGGCGGACACGGGGACGCGGACTCTAACAATAGCGATGGCGGAGCCCATCGATAGCGCCAATCCATACGTGTGCATCAACGACAATTCGTATGTATTCGTAGCGTTCATCTACGGCTCCCTGACAAAACCAGATGAAAACGGAACCCCCTCTCCAGACCTTGCCAGATCTTGGTGGTTCATGAATGGATCCTATGCAGCAGCTACGGGCTCGGATTTCTCTAATCTGGTGGTCAAAAACCCAAATGATTGGCCGCTGGGCTCCATCTGGGAATACAATCTGACAGACAATGCTTTCTGGAGCGATGGCATACCATTCAATGCGGACGATGTGATTTTCTCATTCAATATGCAAATTGGCCCGAATTTCGCCACTTACTGGTCTTATCAGCCGTATACCAGATGGATAGCACAGGCGGAGAAAATCGATGATTATAAGGTAAGGATATTCTATGCCGACATCGACACTGGGGAACCATTTCCAATCGCTTTTGGCGATAATGTCTATATTCCTATAATGCCCGCGCACATCTTTGCTTCGCAACCTCTGTCGTACATCGCCATGGAATGGAATGGCGCGCCAACGATTGGGACTGGCCCTTGGATTGCAACCCAAAATCTGATTGATGAGCTGGTCGCGCAAGAAACCGTTACGCTCAGGAAAAATCCGTACTACCGTTTCACGGATCCAGAAGATGGTACGGAAAAAGGCTTGGGATATGTTGAAGGCAAAGATACACAGGTAGATCAGATCAAGCTAAAATTCTTCTCGGAGGAAACGACTCTCGCTCTGGCCATCAGGAATGGAAATGCAGATTGCGGCAAGATTCAGGCCAATACTTTTCTTTCGTGGCAGCAAGATGAGGGTTTGCCGCGTTCGATTAGCTTAATGAGCATGGTGAGCGCGACCGATTATTCCAAACAAATTGTCATAAACGATTTTGAAGATGCTCCGGGCACTTTGAACCCGTTGAGGCTCGATCCTGCGGTTCAAAGAGCCATTGCGATCGCTACGAATAAGACATGGATCAAGAATAACGTCTATAAAGGCCTTGCAGAGCTCGGCGTCGGATTGATATCACCTGCGACACAACGATGGTACTGGCAGCCCGATGAGAGCCCGTCAACATTTAACGTCACCGGCGCCGTGTATAATTCTACCTCAAAAAGGTACGAGCTTGCTGGCGTTGTATACTCCTACACCAAGCCGTTGAACAAAATCATGGAGTACGATATCGCTGAAGCGAATCGCATTCTCAACGCTGCCGGATATGTCTGGGCGAACGAGTCTAATATGATTGTGAGGAAGGCCGGTCCGCTGGCGGCGACGAGGATGGAGGCCATGGGATTCGGCAATGCGAGCACTCTCCTCAACAAGAAGCTCGTATTCGAACATGTCGTCGAAATGGAAGTGTTCGAAGACAAACAGGTCGGCGATTTCATAATATCCGATTGGGAAAAGATAGGGGTTTGGATTTCGACGGCTTCAGGGGATCACACGAGTTCGTTGGTCAATAGTGCAACGTGGAACACTCTAATATATTCGTATACGTTCAATACGATGCAGACCTATTGGAGCGGAGACATAGATCCCAACTACCTATTGTATGCGCCGACCACGAAAGCTCTGGAGGGATGGAACGAATTCGGTACTACCGATCCGTACTACGATGAACTTTATGTGAAGCAGGCCAAGGCTTTGGATTACGACGAAAGAAAGCACTGGGTGGATGAGTGCCAGAAATGGCAATACCTGTCAGGAAATATCATAACCACGGTCTATCCGAAGGTCTGCTTTGCAATAAACAACCATACCTGGAAAAACTGGGGAGATTGGCTGTCTTACCCGATGCTCGCAATAGACAATTTCTGGGGCAATCCGTTGTACATGATGTTGGAATATGAACCGGATGAGACTGCTACGGGGGACAATACCGTCGCATTGATAATCGTAATCGCAATTGCTATCGTTCTTGTAGCCACGATTGCAGTCCGTATGATGCGCAAGAAACAAGAAGAACAGGCTGCGGAAGAAGAAAGGGAAGAAACGGAGAAATAGAAAACGACATCGGTTTCGTCGCTCAAATAATGATATGAAAAATGCGATTGTATCCGTTCGATAATTTCGACCACGATCGTAAAATAGTGTGATACGAGGAGCGAGCAGGCACATGAGATCGATGAAAAGATACATTCTGAAAAGGACAATCTACCTTTTCATAACCATAGTTCTCATATTGAGTTTTAACTTCTTCCTTTTCAAGGTGCTGCCAGGAGATCCGATACGACTGATGTTCCCGAGGGGAGCGCCTCAAGAGACTATCGATCTATGGAGACATATTCTGGGTCTTGACAAGCCATTATGGGAACAGTACATAACTGCAATCGTCGGCGCGTTTACGGGCGATTTGGGAGTGAGTATCAGATTCGCTCCGAGAGTGCCGATAAGCACTATCCTGTTGCCGTATGTCTTGAAGACGGTCTTTCTGTGCGGAGTGGGCACGATATTGTCCATATTCATTGGGATCATAATAGGCCGGGAGGCCGCATGGAAAAAGGGCAAGCGCTATGACAAATGGGCAACATCGCTTTCTGTCATAACCTACTCGATTCCGACTTTTCTTTACGCCCTATTTTTTATCGTGATTTTCGCGGCAGTATTACCTGATTGGCCGTTGCAGGACGCCTCGAGCCCGATCGATGAGTTTGAGAAGCTCGATCTATTCGGCAAGATACTGGATGTGTCCCAACATGCGTTTCTTCCAATTATTTCGCTCGTTATCGAAAGCCTTGCCGGCTTCTCTCTGATTATCAGAAGCAGCCTGATAGACGTGCTCACGGAAGACTATATTCTGACAGCGGAAGCAAAGGGGCTGGATGAAAAACAGATTCTCAAGAAGCATGCGATGCCGAACGCCTACCTGCCCGTTCTTGCCGATATCGCAATGAACGTCGGTTGGATAATGGGCGGGACCATCATGATCGAGTACATCTTCACGTACAAGGGGCTCGGATACCTGTCGTGGGAAGCAGTGCTCTGCTACGATTTTCCCGTGCTCCAGGCCACCTTTGTCCTCGAAGTAGTTGCGGTGTTGATTGCGAACTTCATTGCGGATATAATGAATTTCTATCTCGACCCGCGCGTGAAATTATAGGGTGAGAAAAAATGACGCGAAAATCAATCATCGATATGGCAAGAAGGATATTTTCTCATCCTAAGCGCCAGATCGTCAGAGCCATAGGCCCCATGAGAGCAGAGAGATTGAGGCTTGCCGCGAGTCGGGGCCATCAATTCTGGGAGCAGTACAAAGAAAGCAGGTCAGGCATGTTCGCCTTGTATGTCCTGATCGCGATGACGATAATAGCGGTGGTGGGCCCTTACATCGCTCCCGAAAACCCGTTGGCACCGAAGGAGGTCACCAATGTGATCCCGCAACCACCGAGCTGGGAACATCTCTTTGGGACGGATTCCGAAGACAAGGACATCTTGTCTCAGTTTCTTTACGGCGCCGGGACATCCCTTCTTGTGGGCCTCTTCGCAGGATTGATATCTATCGTGATCGGCGCTGGTGTGGGAGTGATCAGCGGCTACTATGGAAGGACTTTGGATGAGATATTGATGAGGCTGACCGATTTCTTCCTGGTAATACCTTGGTTCCCTCTGATGATAGTGCTCGTCGCCATCCTTGGCAGGAGCTTGTGGATAGTGATCCTGGTCATCGGAATCACGTCATGGGCTCCGACAACGAGAATTGTGAGAGCTTCGGTACTTTCAATCAAAGAAAAGATGTTCATAGAGAGGTCAAGAGCATTGGGCGCCACCAACTGGCATATAATACAAAGGCACGTCTTCCCGAACGTCTTCCCGCTCATAGTTGCAAATACTGTCCTGCTCGTTGCCGGAGCGATATTCTCTGAGTCGTATCTCGATTTCTTCGGTCTTGGAGACCCCAACGTCGTCAGTTGGGGATGGATGCTGGAACGCGCACACGACCAATCGGCAATGCTGTTGGGCCAATGGTGGTGGCTCCTTCCTCCCTCCGTTGGGATAGTTCTGATGATCATGAGCTTCTACCTGGTAGGCGAGACATTGGATGAGATTCTAAATCCCCGCCTGAAGAGAAGATAGGACAAGAATGACGAGCCAGCCATTTTCTATGATTCTGCTTTCGCAATCACCGAGAACTCCATCCCGATCTCTTCTCAGATTCATGGATGGATCGTCGTCAGCCAGCGATTACCGTGCCTACGAAAACGAATATGAATCCCATGCCTCCGAACAGAATTGCGATCACCTCATCCGATTGAACTTTCTGATGAAGCCCCTTAGAAGGCTCATTGTTCCCGACGCTCGAAAAATACAATGATTCGGCCCTCATTCTCTTCGAAGATGAAGTCAAGAGTGCGAGACATATCGCCATCATTATCAGTCCTTCTGCAACAAGGAGTATCCATAGACCGTCCATGAGATTGCCTGATCCGGAGATTGCATTGAACATCACGGTTATGGCAACGTCAATTATCAGCAAGATGATGACCGCATATGCCAATTTGGCTAACCGTTTTTCTGAAGACAAGATATCGCCTTATCCTTGGAATTGATAACGATTCTTATTCTACTTTTCCCGACCTACCATCCGTGTGCCCGTCGCCTTTCTCGGCGAATGACCAGCAGGCCGGAATTCGCCAACTAGCAGATAATTTTTGAATTGAAAATCAGACACAAAACATATTTATCCAGATTTGCCTGATTACCACCTGACGAATTGTGATATCTGATGTCCCAGCCTTCTCTCTACGAGCCAGAAAGGATAAAGACCTATGTCGAAGGGCTTGATGAGCGTTTCGGCGGTGGGCTCGTCAAGGGACACGTGATTCTCTTGTCTGGCACTCCGGGGACAATGAAGTCCTCCCTCGCATTGTCCATTCTATACAACAACGCGAAGTATGACGATCGGAAGGTGTTATACATCAGCATCGAGGAGAGCCGCGAGAGCCTCTTGAGGGCCATGCGGAGCCTCGGATTCACTGATGTCGACGAGACAAGGATGTTCATCGTCGACATCGGAAGGCTCAGGCTGGAGCACGCGGACGCGGACGCCGGGAGAGACTGGTTCCGAATATTGAAAGAATACCTGCGCAAGAAGGTCGATACCGAAGGTATCGAAATGGTCGTGATCGACTCGCTGACTGCGATATATGCCCTCACCACGATGGACAACCCGCGCCAGCAGCTGTTCCACTTCTTCGGATTTCTGAAAAGCCTCGGGGTGACGACGATACTCATCTCCGAGACCGATGTCGGAGAGGATGCGAGGTTCGGGCCGCATCACGAAGAGTATCTGACCGATGGCACTATCCTGCTGAAGTTTGTCGATGTAGGGGAGACGGACGTGCAGCTAAGGATGAGGATAGTCAAGAGCAGGCACTCGAAGATATACCACGGCGATTTGACCATGATTTTCAAGGACGGAAAGTTCACCGTCACACCGCCGCTCACTGATTGATTTCCTGAGAAAGCTGACGCTGAGCAAAACCCTCTGTGGAGAACGGTGCGAGAGCGATGCCAAAACCTCAGAATCCGCCTCGTATCTTGTTCCTATCTATCCTCACACCGGTAGGCGTTATCATCAAGAGGTTCTTTCCTACCCCCGCAACGTCGCCGTTCACGTCCCTTACGATGTTCCTGAGCTCCGCGCTAACGCGCTTCATGGTCAGATCGTCGTTCGCGATCGACGTGATGTCGAGGAGAACGATGTGGCCGTTGTACACGTGGCTCGTTATGGCCCCCAAATCCTCGTATCTGTATATCTCGCCGACCCTGACAAGCATCTGAGCGTCCGCTGCGGCCTCGTCTTCGAATGTCATATCGCTGAGATCTATGTACGACTCCGTCTCGACGACGGCATCATCTTTCTCGGTCTTCGGCGTGAAAGGTTTGCGCTTGATAATAGTCATCCCTATCCCTCTGGTTTTGTAATCATAGTCCGCAAATATAAATGTTACCTAATGCTGGATATCGCAGTAGAGAGCAATCTCGCATGACATCAGCCGATGTCCCAGATGTCGTCTCCCGCGTGATGCACGTTCTTGACCGCCTTGCCTTTCTTGTCCGCGAGCATCTCATCCCCCGACCGAAGGGCTATCCCTACAGCTATCGGCCGTCCATTTCTTTCATCCCTCACCCAGACGGTGTCTCCCTCCCTTATCATCCTGTCGGCATCGACTATCCCAGGCGCCATGACATCGGCACCGCTAGCGACGAACTTGACTGCGCCCATATCAACCGTGACATATCTCTTGTCCGGCGGTGCCCTCAACAGGCATCTCACTGTCGGGAACAGCCTGTCGTTCTTGAAGAACCCAACGACGGTGTTCCCCTCAAGAACCACCGAGTGCTTTTCCGTCTCTGCCACATCCAGAGAATCTTCGGACAGCACCGGCGAAAAACCCAGGGATCCGATGAACTGCTCCTGGAGAGAGCGAGCCTCCTTTCTGCTCAGCCTGTGCCTATTCTTGAACCTCGTTCCTGGCATATCGCAACCTTTCCCGGTGTCGGAAACATGCTTTCCTGCTCGTTGCGCCTATTTCCCTCTGCCGAGTTTCTTCAGTCTCTTCTCGGCGACCTCGACTGCTCGATCGAGCTCGGGCGTCGATAGGTTCGATTTTCTCAGCCTGTTTGATTCCTCGATGTGTTCCTTCAGCCGCCGCGCATCGGTCTCGTATTTCAATAGCATTGCGAGGGCGGCGGAGGAATGCGGGTCCATCTCCCAGGAAATCCTGAACGCATCCAGAGCCTTGGCGCGCTTCTTGCGCGACAGAAGATCCGTGCCGAGCTTGTACCAGTAGGCGCTGTCGTCCAGCTCGTCCGAAAGAATCTCGAGCCTCTCCTCCTCGCTTATCAGCTTCAAATCGAGCATCTCCCTGAGACGAGACAGTTGCATCGGGCCTTTCTCCAACAGCTCGTCTATGAACTCGGCAGCTTTGTCGTCTTTCTGCTCTCTTGCCAGATCTTTCGCTCGCCGCAGGACGAGCTCAGCCTCCTCATTCATGCCGACGAGAGACTTGGCGATTCCCAGGAGTATGTTCGCCTCGACTGAGCCCGGGTCAACTTCCACAGCCTTCTCTGCCAGCGCCAACGCTTCCTCTGGGGCTGTCAGGAGCTTCATTTTCGCCCTCATGACCCAGATTTCCGAGAATGTCGGGCGGAGCTCTATCGTCTTCCTCAGCTCCGCCTCAGCCAGCTTCGCTTCTCCGATCGCGTCATAGGCTACCCCTGCAGCGTAGTGCGCGTACGCGAAAGCGTCGTCTATCTCTATGGCCCTCAGATGATACGGCAGGGACTCCTCGTGCAGACCCATCTTCTCGAGCGCGTTCCCGATGTTGTTCCATGCGATTTCGTAATCGGGGTTTTTCTCGAGTGCCGTGACGAACTTCGGTAGGGACTCCTTGTATCTGCCGAGATTGTAAAGCGCGTTGCCCCAGTTGTTCCAAAGCACCCAATCGTCAGGAACTATCTCCGTGGCCCGCCTGTATACGTCCAGGACCTCTTCGAGCCTATCAGACCCGTGAAACGCGAACGCTATGTTCTGGAGCACCTGCGGATCGTTTCCGCCCTCGGCATCGGCCTCCCTGAGTACTTTCAATCCCTCTTCCTCTTTTCCTGACGACATGAGCGCGAGGCCGAGCCAGCTCTTCGAGACGGGGTCTGGGTCCGTCTCGACTAGTTTCCTGAAATAGGTCACTGATTCTTCTCCGAAGCCGAGTTCGAAGCATGCCTCGCCGAGCACCCTGAGCGCCTCCCTGTTGGAGAGCATTTCTTTTGGCAGCTCATCCCTGAGGTTGAACAGCTCGACGTAGGCGCCCGCATCGAGGAGCACTTGCAGGGCGCCGATGACCTCTTCCGAGGATTTCGAGCGGGACACAACTGGCTTCACAAGTCTGATCGCTTTCTCTGGCTTGCCTAGCGCGAGCTCGGCTCTCGCGAGGGCTATTCTGACCTCGTTGTCGCTCGAGTCGAGCGCGAAGCATTTCCTGAGATAATCCTCGACCTGCTGGAATTGATCGTCTATCAGGAGCGATAGTCCCAGGTTCTTCAGCGCGAAGAAGTTGTAGGGGTTCAGCTTGATCGCTTCCGAATAATGCTTCCTCGCCTCTTCCACGAGGCCGAGCCTTTCTAGACATGCGCCGATGTCGTTTTCAATCGAATCATTCCTGAGACCGCTCTCCACTGCGCTCTTGAACTCCGCGAGCGCATCCTCTATCTTTCCTTCGTCCCAAAGCCTCAATGCGCGCTCGAAATGCTCCTGACCGACCGGGTTCTCCTTCTTGCGCTCCTTTCTCGGTTTCATTCGACTTCCAGGCGCGTAATATAATTCGAAAACTATATATAATATCCTCCTGGATTGCGCACGACACATGATTGTGGTTTTTGGTCTCGAGCCCCGCTCCGCGGTCATCGCCTATATGCTTACGAAGCTGAGAGGAGCGAAGCCGGCTCTGTTCGACCGCGAGAAGCGATATTATTTCGACGAGGTCATGGACGCCCGACAGATGAACTTCGATGACACGTACCGGGACTTCCGCGAGAGGTTCGGGAAACTCGACTTCGTAGAGGACAGGAAGCTATACGAGATAATCAGCAACGATATATTCTGGGGACTCAGGTTCAAGGCGATTGACACCCCCGCATTGATGATGAGAGTGCTAGGGCTGATGCACGAAAAGGGCAGCAAGGAATACTTGTCGGAGAGCCTCCCTGAGGCTCGGGAGATGAGGTTCAGGGTCAAGAGGGTCCTGGCTGAATACAATAGGGCGGTAAGATTCATCAGGTTCACGCGTTATGGCAACCTTAGGCTCTCACTTGCCAGGGCGTCCTTCGAGAACGACCTTGTCGATATGGTTCTGAGAGCCGAAGCCGGCAGAAATCCGCCAGGAACGACCGTTGCGATATTCGACGACCGCTCGGTCGCAATACTCGTCAATGGTCAGCCGTATATCGGAAAGAGGCAGAGGATCCCCCTGGTTCCGGAAAAGAAGGAATTCGAACATTTCTGGGGCGGATTGCCCGATTCGGGAAAGAGGCTCCTGGCCCTGGATGAGGAACATTCCATCAAGGAGATACCTGAAATCCCTGCTCAAAAAGCTGAGAATCTCGAAGCGCAGCAGAAAAAGGGGGTCGCAAGCCTAGACGATTTTGCCCTATGACCCGACCTCCAGAGAACGAAGAGCTCAAATCATGATTTAAATATTCAGTCCGTCATAAACATAGCGAGCGTCGGCGGGAAATGCAAATGGCGAACGAAGCCGTCAACAAGATTCCGAGAGATGCCGAGACGAGTTCCGAATGCCTCTTCTATCTAGACCTCATGAGCCACGAGGTCTTGAACTTCAACCAGGCAGTCCTCGGATATCTCGAGATAATCAGGAGCGACCCTGCCATTGGCGATGACTTGAAGCGATACCTTTCGTCTGCAATAGGCCAGATAAGGAACAGTTCGCAGATGATAGACGATGTAAAGAAGATCGTGCGCCTCGGAATCGTGGACGAATCGGCGTTCGAACTCCTCGACCTCAGGAAGGTCATCAGTGAGGTACTCGAGGAGCTGAGAGCGCAGTTCGCAGACCGGAAGCTCAGGATGAATCTCAAGGGCGTTAGCGACAGCGTGCATGTCAGGGCGACTGAGGCCCTCAGAGATGTCCTCGTGCACATGCTCTCGAACGCCGTCAGGCTCGATACGTCCGACGAGGTTGTGATTGACATCTCCGTTGAGCGCCCGGCGGTCGCGCCAGGGATGGTGGACATCGTCGTCGAGGGCAGAGGGCTTGGAACACTGGAACCGATGAAAATCGCCCTGACGGAAGAGACCGAGTCGGACGAAAAGACTAATATGATGCGCGGTATGGGCCTCCTACTGGTAAGGGCGGCAGCGAAGAGATTCGGCGGCAGGCTGATTATCTCGGACAGGATGCCCGGAGACCAGTCGGACAGCACGAAACTAACCATCAGGCTGCCAGAGGCGGTAATGCGATGACTTCGGTCATGGTGGTCGACGATGAGGTGTTCATAGTCGATCTCTACAGGGATATACTGAGACTCAAGGGCTATCAGGTCACGGCGACGGCGTACGACGGCGATGAGGCCGTCCAGAAATACAAGACGATGAGCGAGAAGCCCGATGTGATCATACTCGACCACAGGATGCCGAACAAGGACGGAATAGAAACGATGGGCGAAATCCTTGCGCTCAACAGGGACGCGAAAATCCTGTTCGTCAGCGCCGACATCATGATAGAGAAGGACGCGCTCAAGAACGGGGCGAGAGGTTTCCTGCCAAAGCCGTTCAGGATGGACGAGCTTGTGGAATACTTGGAGAAACTATCGAAGAGCTGATTTGTCCGGGAAGCTATGCAATACCTGCACTCCCGGGCCTGAGAGGTGCGCGGAACATGGATGACCTTTTCACAAAATCGAGGTCGATAAGTCTTCCCAGGAAGATTCTGGCAGGACACGACGTTCTGCCACAGCTCGGAGATGTGTGCAAGGAGTTCGAATTGAAATCGCCGGCACTGATGGTGACTGGCACGACGACTGCTGCGCTCGCCGGCAAGCCTGTCTCTGACATCATGGTGGGCGCCGGATACGAGATTCAGACAATACAGGTTGGCGAGGCGACCCAGGAAAACGTGGGGCAGGTAGTGCGGCTGGCGAAGGAGACTAAGGCGAGGTTCCTGCTCGGCGTCGGAGGAGGAAACAAGATCGATATCGCGAAAATGGCCGCGACCGAGCTGCGCATCCCATACATCAGCATCCCGACGAGCGCCTCTCACGACGGAATCGCGAGCCCGAGAGCCTCAATTCACGGATTCGGAAACTCGGTATCGGTCGAGGCGAAGGTGCCATTGGCGATAATAGTAGATACGAAAATCATCGTGAAGGCCCCGTTCAGGTTGCTCGCGTCGGGATGCGCGGACGTCATCAGCAACAAGAGCGCATTGCTCGACTGGAAGCTCGCGCAGAGGCTCAGGGGCGAGGTGTTCAGCACGAGCGCCGCGACGATATCAGATTATGCTGCTGAGTCGATAATCTCGAATGCATCCACTATCAAGCCGAATTTGGAGGAGAGCATCTGGACTGCGATAAAACCGATAATAATCTCGGGCATCGCCATGGCGATAGCGGGCAGCTCGAGGCCGACCAGCGGAGCCGAACACTTGTTCTCGCACATGCTTGACACGCTCGCGCCGAAAAAGGCGTTGCACGGAGAGCAGTGCGGTGTCGGCTCGATAATGATGATGTATCTTCACGGCGGTGACTGGCAGAGGATCCGCGACTCGCTTTCGACGATAGGGGCGCCCGTAACCGGCGAGCAGCTGGGGATAGAGAGGGAACTGATCATCCAGGCATTGTGCAGGGCGCACGAGATAAGGCAGGACAGATACACCGTGCTCGGAGACAGGGGTCTGACGCACGAAGCCGCGGAACGACTTGCGAAGATAACGGGAGTGATAAGCTGATTGGAGGGGGCACGAGATATGGTTGTCATTACACTTGTCGGGGAATTGCAGGCCAAGAAAGGCGAGACCTTTGCATACAACGGACCCATTTCGGAGTGCAGGGACTGCAAGCTGAAGACCATCTGCTTCAATCTGGATGCCGGGAAATGGTATAGGATAGCTAATGTGAGGAGCATACACCACGATTGCAAAATCCACGAGAACGGAGTCAGGGTGGTCGAGGCCGAACCGGTCGGCATACCCGCCTCAATACCGAGCAAATCCGCAATAGAAGGCACGGTCATCGCGTTCGAGCCCAGAAGATGTGGCACATTCTCGTGCACCAACTACAGGCTTTGCAATCCTGTTGGAATCAGCCCTGGGACGAAATATCGCGTGACCAGTGTGCTGGGAGATGTCAGCTGCGAGGACGGCAAAGCATTGAGAAAGGTATTGCTATCCTAGCCACCGCTCACCGGTGGCAGGATGGCGACTTCATCGCCGTCACTTATGCCAGCAGTCAATGGCGATGCCTGACGGTTAATCGTTACGACGACATGCCCCTTGAACCTTCGCAAATCCGGATACTTGAGAAACAAATCATCCAGCAGGTCTTGAGCGGTCGCGCCTTCGGGAAGCTCGAACTCTATTTCGCTCGCGTTGAATATCTGTCTGAAGGATGCGAATAGCTTCAACCTGATCTTCATTCCTGTTTCCACCTGAATAGTAGGTTTGTCCGATATGACAAAGAAGTGAAACAGCCAATTAAATATTTCCGTATTTCAGCAATCTGGTGATAAGGATTATATGCAATCAAATTGCATTTGATAATATAGCTGATAAAGCATTAGATAAAATCGGTGAAATCGGAGGGTTGATTGTTATCAGATCATATCCCAGAAATTGCTTTATTTGCAAAAGTCGTTTACGAAAGCCACCGCAATCGCGCATAAAAAATGTTGGGATGGCACTCGGACAACTAGCCCTGCTTTATTTGGGGCGAACCATCCCTAGAAAGAAAAGAAGCCAGATACAAAGAAATATCGCGTGGCGGAGCCCACCACAAACGAATATTGATATATGAGATATGGGACGAGTATCGGGGGATGCGCAAGATGCAATCGCACGGACACGCTCACGAACATCCGGTCGAGGCCTCATCCGAAAATGGGGATCGGACCATCAGCGCGGAATATATCGACCAGTTCAAAGAACCGACCTTGACGAAGAACGCAATAAAGGTGCTAGAAAGGAGGTATCTGAAGAAGGACGAGAAGGGCAAGGTCATAGAGACCCCGAGGGAGATGTTCGTAAGGGTTGCAAGGACGATTGCGAGCGCGGAGAAAAACTATGGCATCTCGGGAGACGAACTTCTGGCAATCGAGCAGAAATTCTACTCGATGATTTCCTCGCTCGACTTCGTGCCGAACAGCCCGACGCTGATGAACGCGGGCAGAGAGCTCGGACAGCTGTCGGCCTGCTTCGTTTTGCCTGTGGGAGATTCGATAGAAGAGATTTTCGACGCGATCAAGTACACGGCGCTCATCCACAAGAGCGGCGGAGGGACCGGGTTTTCCTTCTCGAGACTGAGACCCGCGAACGATTCGGTCCAATCGACCAAGGGGGTGTCAAGCGGCCCGATATCCTTCATGGAGGTATTCAACGCGGCTACCGAGACCATCAAGCAGGGTGGAACCAGGCGCGGAGCGAACATGGGGATATTGCGGGTCGATCATCCCGATATTCTGGAGTTCATAACCGCCAAGAAGGACCAGAAGCGACTCACGAACTTCAACATCAGCGTCGCCCTCACGGACAAGTTCATGAGAGCCGTGAAGGAGAAGCAGAAATACGATCTGGTCAATCCGAGGACCGGGCAGATCGACAGGCAGTTGGATGCGAACACCGTTTTCGACATGATAACGAACATGGCCTGGAGGAACGGCGAACCTGGAATCATATTCATAGACAGAATAAACAGGGACAACCCGACACCGGATATCGGGCAGATAGAGAGCACGAACCCCTGTGGCGAGCAACCCCTTCTTCCGTACGAATCCTGCAACCTCGGGTCGATAAACCTGGCACATATGCTCAGGCAGGACGAGCATGGCTGGAGCATCGACTGGGAGAAGCTCAGGGACTTGACGACTTGGGCCGTCAGGTTCCTCGATGACGTCATTGACGTGAACCGCTACCCGCTGCCGCAAATCGAGGAGATGACGAAGGCCAACAGGAAGATCGGCCTGGGAATAATGGGCTTCGCGGACATGCTGCTCAGACTCGAGGTCCCGTACGACTCCGATGAGGCGCTCGAGATCGGCAGGAACCTGATGAAATTCATACATACGACAGCGAGGAACGCCTCGCAGAAGCTCGCCGAGGAGCGCGGAAATTTCCCGAACTTCCATAGAAGCATCCTGAAGAAGAGATATCCGATGATGAGGAACGCGACGGTCACGACCATCGCTCCCACGGGCACGATCAGCATCATCGCGGGCTGCTCGAGCGGGATCGAACCGCTGTTCGCGATAGCGTACGTCAGGAACGTCATGGACAGGGACGAGCTGTCGGAAATCAACCCCGTCTTCGAGGAGGTCGCGAGGAAACGCGGGTTCTACAGCGACGAATTGATGAAGAAGGTCGCAGAGAAGGGCTCGATAGCCGAAATAGAGGAGATACCCGCGGATGTGCGGAGGATATTCGTCACTGCGCACGACATAACCCCGGAATGGCATATCAAGATGCAGGCAGCCTTCCAGGAACATACAGACAACGCCGTCAGCAAGACGGTCAACTTCCCGAGGACCGCAACCCCGGAGGACGTCAGGAAGGTCTACATGATGGCGTTCGAACTCGGACTCAAGGGTGTGACGGTATATCGCGACGGCAGCAGGGACGAACAGGTGCTGAACATCGGGAAGGTGAACAGGAAGGAAGGCGAAGGAGAGGAATCCCAGGCTGAAAAGAAGGAACGAATGGAGACTCTCAGATCCCCGCGGCCCAGGCCTGTCGTGACAAGAGGCACTACTCAGAGGCTCGAGACAGGATGCGGAAAGCTGTACGTCACGATAAACGAGGACGAGAACGGCCTGTGCGAGCTGTTCACACAGATGGGCAAGTCAGGCGGGTGCACGGCATCGCAGTCCGAAGCTCTCGCGAGGCTGATCTCGCTCGCACTGAGATCCGGGATAGACGTCAAGATGGTCATCAAGCAGCTCCGGGGGATAAGATGCCCCTCGCCTCTCTGGCAACCAGGCGGGGCGATACTGTCCTGCCCGGATGCGATTGCCAAGGCCCTCGAAAGATACATCGAAGGAAAGGAGGCCCAGATCAAGCCGACCGCTACACAGCAGATCGCGCAGAAGCAGAACCACGTGGATAAGGGGGACGTATGCCCGGAGTGCCCCGAGTGCGGCGCGATGGTGGACTACGTCGAGGGATGCGTGGTCTGCAGGTCTTGCGGTTATTCCCGTTGCTGGTAATTCTTTTACGGCAGAACGGGCATTTGCTGTTGCATTACCTGTAGCGTTGTGCATTGATATCTCGCCTGTCGCATGCACTGAGAGGAGCTGCCTGCTGCGGCAAGGCGATTGAGCACGCGCTTCGGGCGGCTCCATCAGAAGAACGGCAGGGGGTTAGAGGATGCAGGGATATTCGAGAAAGAAGATAGCCGAAATGAAGAAGGGTGACAGAATCGAAGGCGTCTTCTCGGTGCATTACACCAAACCGATAACGGTCTACAAATTCGGCACCATGTTCGAGTTCAGGCTGGCGGACAATACTGGACAGATGACCGCCAAGTACTGGGGAGGAGAGGACCAGGCAGAGGTCATGCGGGCCTACGATTCGATAGGCGAGGACGCGGTCGTCAAGGTAAGGGGGACCGTGAGCGAATACAAGAATCAGATGGAGCTCGCGATAAACCCGAAGGACGGCGAAGGAATCCAAGTATTGAAGGATGGCGAATACGACATAAGGGAGCTGATACCGACAAGGGAGGATATACCCCGGCTCAGGGCCCTTCTGAGAGAAAGAATGGGTTCCGTCAAGGATCCGAAACTGTCAGAGCTGCTGCACAAGGTTTTCGACGACGAGTCTTTCATGGAGGAGTTCTCGCGCTGCCCTGCATCGATAATGCTACACTCGAACGAACTCGGCGGCCTGATATATCACACGTTGAACGTCGCCGAGCACTGCATGCTCGCCTGGGAGCACTACAAGGAGATGGACCGTGACCTCTTGCTTTCCGGAGCTCTATTGCACGACGTAGGCAAGGTCGAGGCTTTCAAGGTTACAACTAATATCGACCAGACGGAGGCGGGCAAGTTCCTTGGGCACCTCGTGATAGGTATGGACTTCGTCAAGAACAAGATCAGGGAAATCGAGGGTTTCCCCGAGGAGCTGGAGAACAAGGTGCTCCACATAATCCTGAGCCATCACGGGAAGAGGGATTGGGGCTCCCCGGTGGAGCCCGCGATACCCGAGGCGCTCACCGTGCACTACGCCGATGATTTCGATGCGAAGCTCGACTACATGCTGATAAAGAGAAAGGAAGCGTCGACCGACGATAGCTGGATCTGGGATTCGAAGTTCAGAAGGCTGTTGTACGTCGGCGATCAGTAGCTCTCGCCGGTGATCCGCTCGAACATATCGATGTACAATTTAGAAACCGCATTCACCTTGTCTTCCGGAAGAGGGGGTATGCTTGGCTCCGGCTTACCCTCCGCCCTGGCTTTCTTGAGTTCGTCGTAGTATCCTATCTTGCGGTAGTGTTGTCTGACGTACTCCTTACTGAGCTCGGTGAAGTTCCCCTTGCTCATGTCCGTCCAGTCCCACCATCTGTCCTCGTCCGCAGTGCCGAACGTATCTACGACCATGAGCGTTCTCTCCTCGTCGAACGCAAACTCCTTCTTGCCGTCCACATGAATCAGGTCGCGCTTGTCGACCTCTTCCGCGATGCTCTCGTCTATCCTTAGCACCGTCTCGATTATCTCGTTGTACTCGTGCCTCGAAAGAGCGGCGATCCTCATCGCTTCCTTCTTCGTCACCGGGCGGTCGTATTTCTCCAGCTTCGTCGTCATCTCTATCATAGGCTCGGGAAGCTCGTCCCCGTACTTGATCGTCTTTCCCTTCGGGAATCCGAGTTCTTTCGCGGTGATGCTTCCATCCTTGACGCGGTCGAAAAGCGATCCGGCCACGTAATGCCTCGATATGACCTCCAGCGGGATGAGATAGTTCGTCGTCTTCTTGGTTATCTTGCCGTAGTCCGTAATAATCGCGACTCTCTTCACCCTCATCCTGTTCGGAGGGATGAATTCGGTGAAGTGCGACTTTATGCCGAGGCTCCTCAGCATCTGGAACCAGAACGCGCTGGTCCTGCAGAGGGTCTCGCCCTTGTGCGGTATGGTCGACGGGATGATCTTGTCGAACACAGAGATTTTGTCGGTGAAAACGAATTCGAGCGTGTGCGCGTCGACCTCGTATACGTCCTTGACCTTCCCTTGGCGGAACAGCTTCATCTGGTTCAAGGTCTCTCCGATGCGCCCTAAATAGTGGATGGATTTATTACTTTTGGTCGGGGCTTCGCTGGGGGAATTTGGGCAGCCGAATACATTTCTTGCTCTGCATGAGCGCGCTCATTGTCAAGGCGGAAAGCGTGCTGCGATTCGAAATCAGCTACGGAACTCGCTCCTCGATAGCGCTATCAGAATCAGTCCGACCAGACCGAAGACGAGCGGAAGTATGGTTGAAAAACCGCCGATCATCACACAAATAGTACCGATAATCGAGAATAACCAGTACTGTTTCCTGATTGCAAAGACCGCCCCGACCATGCCAACAAGGCCGAAAATCACTCCTATCAGGCCATAAATCACCATCAATCCTTGGAATCCTCCGAGCATTCCCATGTAATCGAAGCCGGAAATCATATCGGAGAGCAAGAGATAGACTATCCCGAAGAGGATCCCGAGGATTCCGCCTATCAACGTCAGAATACCACCTATCATGGGGAACGAGGCATTCTGAGCAGACACGGTCGCAGAGGATTGAGCCTGATAATACGGCGGGACGCTCACATTGACGGATGCCTGGTATCCGACCCTTCCGGAAGAATATCGGTAATCATACCCGCAATAGGGGCAGATGTTCGCGTCAGAAGGGATATCTCTTCTGCAATAGACACAGTTCCTGCTTTGCTGCTGTCCAGACACGGGGCTTGTCTGCATCATCTTCCTCCATCTCAATACAGCTTCAGCGATCGATATTCGCAAACCAAGATATCGGCATGGAGAGATTAATATTGTGCAGTCCGCTATTGCCCTAACATTCGGTGTTTGACAAGTATGGATCGATTCGAGCATCTGTACTCGGATATGGCTAAACGGGTCAAGCCCTCCGATGTGAGGGAGATACTGAAACTGATGCAGGACCCAGAGATAATCTCATTCGCCGGTGGGATGCCAAACCCCGATACTTTCCCGGTGGCCGCGATAAAGGAAATCGCGATCAGAGTCTTGGAGGACTCGCCTGTGACCACGCTTCAGTATGGCACCACCGAGGGCTACAATCCTTTGAGAGAGACCATGGCTGAATACATGTCCTCTCAGCGGGTGGACTGCAGCATCGATAACGTCCTCATTATGAGCGGCGCAACACAGGCGATTGCGCTCACAGCCGAGCTGTTCCTCGATAATGGGGCGACGGTCCTGACCGAATCCCCGACTTTCCTCGCGGGGCTTATCTGCTTCAGAAATTACGGTGCGAGAATCATCGGGCTCGGGATGGACGATGACGGCGTTAGGGCGGATTTGCTCGAGGAGAAATTGAGAGCCCTTGCCAAGCAGGAGATGTGTCCTACACTGTTCTATACGATCCCCAACTTTCAGAACCCTACCGGGGTCACGCTGTCCGAGAGCAGGAGAAGGCGCATTGTGGATCTGGCGAACGAGTTCGACTTTATCGTGCTCGAGGACGATCCGTACTGCCATTTGAGGTTCGAAGGCGAGCATATACGCCCGATCAAGAGCTTCGACGACTCGGGCAGGGTGATTTACACTAGCAGCTTTTCCAAGATACTCTCGCCCGGAATGCGGCTCGGGTGGACAGTCGCGGACGCGGAGCTGACCAGGAAGCTCGCATTGCTGAAGCAGACCTCGGACGTAAGCACGAACGTGTTCAGCCAGAGAATCGCAAACGAGTACGTCAAAGGAAAATATTTTGAGAGACAGCTTCCGATAATCAAGGAAATCTATGGCAGGAAGCAGAAGATTATGCTATCCGCCCTGGAAAGATACTTCCCCGAGAGCGCGAGATGGACTCGCCCGAAAGGGGGGATGTTTCTCTGGGTCGAACTTCAAAGGAATATTGATACGAAGGCGATGTTCCCGAAGGCGATCGAAAGGAAGGTCGCCTACGTCCAAGGGTCGTGTTTCTTCCCGGACGATTCCGGAAAGAACACTATGCGCCTGAATTTCACACATCCCGCGGACGAGAAAATCGATGAGGGCATAAGGAGGCTCGGAAGCCTCATAGATGCAGAGATGAAAGCCTCATCAGCGTAGCGCTTCCGCGTGCGCGAGCACGGTTATGCCATTCTTCCCGATGGTGTACGGTTTTATCCTTCTGGAGTGGGCCGCCCTTCTCATTTTTAGTATCCTTACGGTGAGTTGCCCCTCACCGCTCTCGCGCAATTCATCGTACTGCAGCAGAATCACGCCGTCGACGGTGTACTCGACAAGCCCGTCCCTCGAAGACCGCGGGTTGTCGTCTTTCACCTCGGCCGTCAGCAGGGAGGTGCATCCCGTGGACCGCAACAATTGTGTGAGATTGAACATCGTCGTGCGCCTTTCCTGCTCGGACTCGAGAATCATGTTCAGGAGCGACACAGAGTCGAGGACCACCCGTTGCGCCTTAAACTCCTTGATGAACGCAGGAAGTTCGCTCTTGATCCTCGTTATGGTCGACTTCGCATCTGCCGGCTCGAGCTTGTAAAGGCCGAGCCTGCTCTCGTCGAAGTACTTCTGCAGATTCCATCCGAACGCCTCCGCGCTCTTCAGGATGGACTTCGTATCCTCTTCCAGCGATATGAAAATGCAGTTCTCCCCGCGGTTGAGACCTTCATTGATGTACTGAAGAGCGAATGTCGTCTTGCCCGTTCCGAAAGCCCCCATTACGACGAATATGTGCCCCTTGGGAACGCCGCCTCCGAGCATCTCGTCGAGCCCCGCGATTCCGGTAGATACTTTCTCATCTGACATATTCACGCCACCCTCTCAGTGTCAATCACGACGAAACCGCTTTGAGACGTGACAAGCGTCGCGAAGCGCATTATTCTCTCCTGTTCCATCGTTGCAAGAACCGGCATGAACTTCTCGACGTACATGTACCTCTGCCGGCTGGATGAATGCACCGTCTTGCTCCATTCGAATCTGAGGACACCGTCAACGCTGTCGATTATCATTTGCTGCTTCTTCTTGTCGAGGATGTCATCCGTCAAAATGAGATATATCAGGCACTTCCAGTTCTTAGCCATCCTCTTCAAGCCCTTAAGGACGGCTATCAAGTCTGAAAAGGGAACGGACTCGTTCATCACCAAATCCGTCAAGGAGTCGACTATGATTATCGAATTTGTCGAATTCTCATCGAAGAACGCGACAAAATCCTCAAGCAGTGTCTTGTCGCCACCGCCGGAAGAGAACAGCTTCTTCGATCTCGCCTCCTGCACCCAATGCGGAGGAACGATGGTCCTCATGAAATACTTCTCTGAGAAATCCTGGAATTCCAATCGCTTTATCAATGAATCGAGATAATCGCGATTGAACGATAGCGCAACCTCCTGGAGGATATCCTGCTTTGATTTCGAGAACGTGATATATGATAGCTTCTCCGGCAGCTTGCTATGTCTCGCGGCGTGTCCGAGGAAGAAATCGAGCGATTTCGGGTTCTCGAGCACGAGGCCTATCTTCGCCGCGGAGGTCAGGCAGAACTCCAGCTGACCAGCACCGACGTCTCCCAGCAACAGCACTACCGAACCTGCAGGCAGACCACCGTTCAAGATGCTGTCGAAGTCTGCCACGCCGGTAGGCATCCGAATATATTTCCCATCCGACATCTGACTGAGGCACTAATCCCGCTTCCAGCTAAAAAAAGGTTTCTGAAACGGCGAGTATTTCAATAGGGGCTCATAAGGCTCGAACGAAGTCTATGACGAGATCGATCGCGTGTATTGCCGCTGCCTCCTTGATGTCCAGCCTGTCACCGGCAAATATCTCCTTGTCCGTCTGGATATCGTCTTCGTGCGCCACCGCGAACCACACGAGCCCTACCGGCTTTTCTTTCGACCCACCAGTCGGTCCCGCTATCCCGGTCGTGCTGACGGCGATGTCGCTTCCGAACTTCTTCATTGCACCGAGGGCCATCTCCTTCGCCACCTGCTCGCTCACGGCGCCGTACCGGTGGAGAGAGCTCCTCTTCACGCCCAGTATCCACATTTTTGCATCGTTGCTGTAGGTCACCGCGCTTCCGAGGAAATAATCGCTGCTCCCTGGCACATTCGTTATCTTGTCCCCTATCCGTCCTCCAGTGCACGACTCCGCCGCGGCCAATGTCAATCCTTTCTCTCTCAGAATCTCCGCAATCGATTCCTCAGGCGATCTCATAAGCGACACCTATTCGTCCTTGGCAGTTGATGCCATCAACCTCTTGCCAGCATCGAGCTTCTTCAGATAAGGGACTATCTGCTTAGGAACCAGGGAGGTCCAATTGCCGCCCTTCATCATAAGTTCCCTGATCTTCGTCCCCGAGTATTTCTCGCGGTCGTACATCTTTGTCGATAATACCTTGAAACCCTTCTCCTCGAACAATGACCTCGTTAGCGGGTTGTTCGTGAAAACCGTCTGGAACGGGGGCACCTGGGATCTCACATGTGACACCCATATCGCGTACCTGTTGACATCGGAGATGGGGACGATTATCGTCCTCGAAAGGTCCTTTTTGCTCAGGCACCGCCGGATCATCTCTATCCTCTCCCCGACGGTGAAAGGATTCTCGAGCGTGTGCGATTCCTGGGCGCTGCCGATGCCGATGATGAGCTCGTCGCATCTCGAAAGTGCCTCCCTCAAGACTTGGAGATGCCCCTTATGGAACGGCTGATATCTGCCGATGAGAAGCCCCCTCAAGCAGAACCACATCCTTGATTTTTCAGAGGGGTACAGGGCGGTCGGAGGTAATAATGCCTCCCTGGGCGGCTCCTCTCGGAACGAGGGCTGCCAGCTTTTTCAGGAGGTTGTCCTTCCTCGAGCCGACGGTCGCGTATTGCAGCACGTCTCTGAGGGTCTCCACAGGTATGACCTTTATCTTTCCGATGTACTTGTCCTCCAGCAGAACGTCCTTCATGTTCTCCTTCGGGATAAGAACGGTCTTCAGCCCCATCTCGGCCGCAGCCTCTATTTTGGCAGTTATTCCGCCCACTGGCAGGACCTGCCCTCTGACGGACAGACTGCCGGTCATCGCGACGCTCTGGTCGACCTCTACGTTCTCGAGCGCGGATATGACCGCGGTCGCAACGGATACGGAAGCACTGTCTCCCTCGACTCCCTCATATGTGCCGATGAACTGCACGTGAATGTCGTGATTGCTGATGTCCTCCCCGGTGTATTTCTTTATGAGCGCCGAGACGTTCTGGACAGACTCTTTCGCTATTTCCCCGAGCTTGCCAGTTGCGATGATCCTTCCGCCCTCCTTCGTCTGGGCGGGAGTTACCTCGGCGACTATGGGCATGACCAGCCCGGAGAACTCAGCCATGCTCGATTCGGCATTCAACACGGCGAGACCGTTCACGACGCCAACAATGGCGCCCTCGGTCATGCAGGTCTTGTACTCCTTCCGCTTCTCGATGGCCCTGTCGGTCACTTGCTGTTCCAGGCTTCTTGCGATGACCTTGGCCTGAAGCACGTGATTAGCGTCAACTATTTGCGCACCCTGTTCGACCGCTATGTCCCCGGCGACCCGTATCAGCCCCCCCAGTTCCCTGAGCCGGAGCGTCAGCTGGCCGCGCCTACCCGAGCGCCTCTGGGCCTCCCGGATTATCTCGGCAACAGCGCCCTTGCTGAAGTGCGGGATCTTCTTGTCCTTCGCGACCTCCTGGGCGACGAACCTTATCAGCTTCTGCCTGTTCTCGTCGTTGTCGGGCATCGTGCTGCGCATGTATATCTCGTACCCGTACCCGCGTATCCTTGACCTCAGCGCGGGATGCATGCCGGCAACGGCATCGAGGTTGCCTGCCGCGACGAGTATGAAATCAGTAGGCACGGGCTCGGACTTCACCATCGCGCCCGAGCTGCGCTCGCTTTGTCCGAGTATACTGAACTTGCCCTCCTGCAGGGCCGTAAGCAGACTTTGCTGGCTCTCGATCCTGAGCATGTTTATCTCGTCGATGAACAGCACGCCCTTGTTCGCCTTGTGGATGGCTCCTGGCTCCAGCCTCTCATGAGCAGGGGTCTCCAGCCCTCCGCTCTGGAACGGGTCGTGCTTCACATCCCCCAACAGCGCACCGGCGTGAGCGCCCGTCGCGTCTATGAACGGCGGCATCTCATCGGGCGAATGGCTGATGAGAAGCTTAGGAACCATTATCGACTCCTTCTTCGGGTTGCTATATCTGAACAGGATGAGAAGGAATATCGCCGCTATGAATCCGAGAATCGCGATAGTGGCGTCCTGCATGAATATCGCGCCCATCACGGCCATCATCACGACGAGCAGTATGAGGAAAGTGAGCGCGGAGTTCCTCTGCTCTCTCCGCTGGGCTGCCTCCTTCTTCTGGATGTCGACTATCTCCTTGCCCTTCCCCGCTGGGACCACCCGTATCTTCGGCTCGTTGGGATCGTCTGGATTGTGATACGCGATGACATCCTGCATCTCTCCCTTGGGGAGGAACTCGACCATGCTCCTCGCGAGCATCGACTTGCCAGTCCCGGGATCCCCTATCAAGATGACGTGCCTCTTCTGCTCCGCGGCTTTCTTGATCACCAGGACGGCGTCATCCTGGCCGATGACCTGGTCGACCAGCCTCTTGGGTATCTGTATTTCGGCCGACGTCTTGAAATCCTGGGATTTTATCCAGTCGTCTATATCGGAAAGCCCCAATTGGGACTTCTCAGAAACAGCTTCGGACATTTCCATGCTCCAAACCAAACTTATGATTCCTGTCAGGTTCCGAAATACAATTCCCTTTTGTTCGTAATGAATGTTTCTATGTTAATCTACCATCAATAGATAAATTAACAACCATTCGATGGCATAGAGAAGGAAAATAGGGACCCCCGACAATCAATGTCTCCAGCGAGAAGATATTCCCTCGGGGAACCGGGAAGTGACGATTTGAGATTTGACGACCTGCCTCTGAGCGACGATGTCAAGCGAGCGCTTAGGCTTCAAGGGTACGATACCCTCTACCCACCACAGGAAAGCGCGCTCCCCCATGCCATATCCGGAAGGAACATAGTGCTCGCGGTTCCCACGGCTAGCGGGAAATCGCTTGTCGCATACATCGCGATCTTGAACTCCGTCTTGAACGGCGGAAAGGCGATATACATCGTCCCGCTCAGGGCGCTTGCGTCCGAGAAGTACGAGGACTTGAGAAGGTTCGAGGAGCTTGGGATGAGGGTCGGCATATCGGTCGGGGACTATGACGCCGACGATCCGACGCTCGAGAGGTTCGACGTTGTCGTCGCGACCTCGGAGAAAATTGATAGTCTATTGAGGCACAAGACATCCTGGCTAGAGAAGGTCTCAGTGGTCATAGCGGACGAGATACACTTGATAAACGATCCTGACAGGGGGCCGACTCTGGAAGTCACCCTCACGAAGTTCAGGATGGCTAATCCGAAGGCACAGATAATCGCGCTTTCGGCAACAATAAACAACTCCAGTGAGATCGCGGATTGGCTGCAGGCGGAGAACATCACGAGCGATTGGCGGCCCGTGCCGCTGAAAGAAGGCATCTACCTTGACGGCGAGATTTTCTTCTCCGACAACTCGAAGCGCAAAATCAGGGACCTCGGAGATCCTATCGTGAGCCTTGTCGAAGATTGCCTGGCGGGTAATGGTCAAGTGCTCATATTCGTCAACACGAGAAGGGCGAGCGAATCGCTCGCGAACTCTTTGCGCTCCGTGACGAGAAAATACATCGCCACTAACAAGGAGCTGCGCGAAATCTCAAAGTCTGTTTCCATGGACGACGAGGAGCCTACCTCCATCGGAAAGAAGCTGTCGGAGTGCATCAAGTCCGGGGTCGCCTTTCACAACGCTGGGCTGTCGAATGATCAGAGGAGGCGCGTCGAGGATCTGTTCAGGGCCGGAAAGATAAAGGCCATAGTCGCGACGCCAACACTGGCCGCCGGCATCAATCTGCCCGCGAGGATGGTCATAATCCGGGAGGCGACCAGGTTCGACGCGGATTACGGGCACTCGGCGATACCCGTGCTCGAGATAAAGCAGATGTGCGGAAGGGCCGGTAGGCCGAAATATGACGATTACGGAGAAGCCGTGTTCATCTCGAAAGATGAGGACAGCCGTTCCTTCCTGCTCGAAAACTATCTCCTGGCAGATCCGGAGAACGTCTATTCCAAGCTCGGCACTGAGCCGGCGCTGAGGTCGCACGTTCTCGCGGCGATCGCGACCGGAAGCGTGCGCTCGGAAGAGGGCATGTTCCGATTCCTAGAGCATTCGTTCCTTGCAAAGCAGACGGACATCGATTTCCTGAATGATACACTGCATAGAATCCTTGCCTTTCTGGAGAACAATGATATGATCAAGATTGACCAAGACGGCTCTCTCAGGGCAACGTTTTTCGGAAAACGGGTGAGCGACCTTTATCTCGATCCCGCCTCCGCTGTCACAATGAGGAAGGCGCTGACCGTGTTCAGAAAGGATGCCGAGTTCGGCACGCTTCATGCGCTGGCCGCAACGGTCGACCTGAAACCGCTCTACATGAGGCGGAGCGATTATGATTGGGTCGAGGAACTTCTCGAAGAGAAAAGGAGCGAGATGCTTCTCGAACCCCCAAGCGACCTTGGTCAGTACGAGTTCTATCTCGCGGAGGTAAAGACCGCATCTCTGATTCAAGACTGGATTGAGGAGAGGACAGAAGAGGAAATCGAGAGGAAGTTCGGCATCGGGCCGGGCGATATCAGGAGCAAGATGGAGGTCGCAGAGTGGATGGCGTATTCCATGGACCAATTGTCCGCGATATTCAACGAGGAGGCACATGAAATCCTCCAGCCGCTCGTCAGAAGAATCGGCAAGGGCGTAAGACCCGAACTCCTCGAACTGACGAAGATCAGAAACATCGGCAGGGTAAGAGCCAGGGTGCTGTTCAATAACGGGTTCAAATCCGTCAGCGACATCAGGAACGCGAGCATCGAGAGACTGGCGGCCCTGCCTACGATAGGGCATGCGCTCGCGGCACAGATAAAGAAACAGCTAGGACAGGAACAGGAAGCAAAGATGGCAGAGCAGAGCGTCTCCGGTCAGAAGACCCTGAAGGAATTCTGAGGGCAGAGGAGGACATCCATTCAAATATTACTTTCATTGATTCATCTCTGCATGCTCAAATTCGAGTCCGATGACTTCGCCGTCTGGGCGATTCCAGGGCGAACCCACAAGAGCAAGGAAGAACTCCTGAGAATCATCGCTGAACTCGGCAGGGAAAAAGCAACGTCAATCCAATTGATCGATTCGAAGAAGATCTTCGGCCGGGATCATCTCCGTGCGGCTTTCGAAAAGACAGTCAGATCATTCAGATCCGAGCGGAATGTGTCGGATTCGCCTGTAACCGAAATGATGCTGTATCTATCCGGTTGTAGGCAAATCCAGGAAGCCTTGGACGCGATAGGCTTGAAGGAGCAGTCGAAATCGCTCATCCTGCTATCCGATAGGGAACCCGGAGATATTTCCAAGCTTCTATCTTTGGAAGAGGACGAATCGGTCCTATCTCCTGAAGGAAAGGATGTTCGATCTTTGGGAATCTCGGATATTGAAATCTCAACAGTAAGAGAGAAGGACGCGCCCGATCTCGTACTCGAACGAGTCGCCTCGGTCGATGTCAGGAAGAAATAGGCAAGGTTCGGGGAAATGAGGATGATAGCATGACAGCGACGAAAGAATTGAAGGGCCCGATAATCGAATGCGTCCCTAATTTCAGCGCGGGGAAGGACAGGCATATCGTGAGGACCATTGCGAACGAAATAGATTCCGCTTCGAATATCAAAATCCTCGATGTCAATGCGGATCCAGATCACAATAGATCCGTGATAACCTTCGTCGGCACGCCATCGTCGATCATCGAAGGCGCGATATCGGGCGTCAGAGCCGCGGTGCGACTCATCGACCTCAGGAAGCACAAGGGTGTGCACCCGAGGCTGGGTGCGGCCGATGTCATACCGCTTGTACCGATCAGGGGTGTCGACATGTCGGATTGCGTGGTACTCGCGAGAAAGCTGGCGAGGAGGATATGGGACGAACTCGAGGTCCCGACGTACCTTTACGGGGAGGCCGCTCTGCGAAAGGATAGGAGGAGATTGGAGAAGGTAAGGCTAAAAGGCTTCGAACAAATGAAGACTCTCGTGAAGAAAGATAGGAGCAAGAGGCCCGATTTCGGCGGCCCTGCATTGCATCCCACCGCCGGCGCATGCATTGTAGGCGCAAGGCCGCCATTGATAGCGTTCAACGTGAATTTGAACTCGAGGGATCTGAAGGCTGCAAAGAAGATAGCAGAAGCCGTCAGGGAGAAGAACAGCGGTCTTGTCGGATTGAAGGCGCTCGGGCTGGAGCTGAAAAGCAAGCGTTGCGTTCAGGTCTCGATGAACATCACGAGGCCGGACGTCGTCAGCCCATATGTTGCATACAATAAAGTCGCGGAAGAAGCCATGAAATTCGGAATCGAAGTCCTCGGAAGCGAACTGATAGGACTCATGCCTTTGAGTTCTCTTCTGGACTCGACAAGAGATGCGATCAAGCTCGAATCTCTGACAGAAAATCGCATCATAGAGCTGCAGATTTGATCCGAAAAATCGAGAAAAATGGAAAGGATTTGAAAAGGGAAAAAGAAGAGAGGCCGGGGGTTCAACCCTTCTCCTCGCCCTTGATCTCTTCTGGCTCTTCCTTTTCCTCTTCTTCGAGAAGTCTCTTCTCCTTCCGCTTCCGCAAGAGCACGACAGAGGCAATTACGGCCACTAATGCCAATATCACTATTCCGGCGATGATCAATCCGGTGATATCTCCGGTGACATCGGGCTCTCCTTTCCATTTGATCTGGAAGAAGTAGGGAGCCTCTCCCCAGAAGTGGTCGATGGCCAGGCCCGGATGCTCTGTCCAGTTGCCCCAATTGGTCCATCTGAGATTGTTCAGGGCGAAACAGATGGACGGGTAGACGGTGACCATCATGCCGCTCCAGAGGTAGGTCCACTTGCACGCCTCCTCGATCCAGTGCATCCTCTCTACCGGATCGAGCGTTCTCGCCTGCATGTCGTAGTAGTAGTCATAGCTCTTGTTGTTGGTCCCCCATTCGTTCCATCCCCAGAGAGCATAGCTGGTCGGGACATATAGCAGATAGTTCGGATCCACATCACCGCTCCAGTAGGTCTCCGTGAAGTGGAACGCATAGCTGTACACCTCAGTGTTCCAAGTTGCCTCGTTTACGAGGTCCTCATAGAGGTCAATCCCAATCTTCGCGAAATCGTCCTGGAGCACCTTGCTGATCTCCCTATCCTCGAAATTCTCCTGCATGATGATGTCTTCGAAGCTCAACGGCTTTCCAAGGACGGAAGCGATATCATTCGCGTACCCCATCTCCACCAATCGCTTCGCGGCCAGCGGTCCTATCTTCCGGACATTCTTGCCATGATATGTGGTCGTATTGTCCCACACGTAGCCCGCGGCATCGAGTATCTCATTGGCGCGCTGGATATTGAAATCCATAACGTGTCTCAACGTGTCATGATACGAATAGAGAATCTTCGTCTCGTTCTTGCCCGTCGTCGCGTTATATTCTATCGTGGTCACGTTGAACCACGATATCTCATCGTCTCCGGGTTCCCAGTAATACTGCGGCCATACAGGGGTAATAAGATGATATCCTATCTGTCCCAGGTTCTTGAACACGCCGGCGAGAATCCCCGTTTTGTTGGTAGCAAGCGCGCTCGCGCGGTGTATTGCCGGGTCCAATCTGGCTGGATTCAATGCTCCCGGAGTCCCCTCCTCCATAACATTCCAGTGGGATATCTTGGTATAGACTGTCGGGCTGATGATAGAGACCAATTGTATGGTTTCGGGCAATCTCGGATCGTTCTTCATTGCCAGGTAGTTTGCGGCCGTCACCTCACAGGCATCAATCGCGCCCGTCTTGACGCTGGACACCTGAGTCTGTTCCTCCGAGAAGAATTTCATTATCAGAGTGTCTATCTCCATGTGGCGTCCGTAGTATGCGCCCAATCCCTTTTGAACGCCGTCCTCATCGGTGAAGTTGTAATAGCGGTTCCTCACAAGCGTGACCGATTCTTTGGCGGTTATCTCGTCTTTTAACTTGCTTGTGCCCATCAGTGGCCCTGTCCCGATTGCAGGATAGCCGTCCCACTCCTGAGCGACATAGGATGCCGGTTTTCCCTCGAATGCGTGCTTCGGAATCACTGGGACGGATAGACAATTGCCCCATGCTATGGGAATTGGAGTCTTGTTCTCGTATGTCGAGAAAAAGAACCTGACCTTGTAATCATCCACCTTCTCGACGTGGTCTATCCATCTCGTGACAGGTTGGTATGCCCAGTAGATCATGAAATTGGCACCAATCTGTATCTCAAAGCTCCATTCCACATCGTCCGCCGTGAAAGGGACACCGTCGTTCCAGTAAACGTTAGGAGTAAGATTGTATTCCCATATGGAACCGAGAGGCCAGTCCGCAGGGTTCTTATGAATGGGGAAATCCGCCGCATTGTTGAAATCGGTTGGCTGATCGAGCGACGCCGCCACAGTGCCGTTCATATACCACCATTCTTTCGCGAGGTTTGGCGACTGTATGCCGTCCTCGTTCGGATACATCAGATAGCTGTAGATATAGGAATAGAAAATGTAGCTGATATCATACAGGCCTATCCAGGGATTCGCGGAATCGATGAACTCCGCATATCCCATCGTGAGCACTCGGTTCGTCGTCGCCGCCGATACAGAAGTGGACACCGAAACCTGAACGGCAGTCAAAAGAAATATCGCGATTATGAAAACCGCGAGAAAACCGCGCCACGGCCTTATCTCTTTCGCAATCTCTTTCTCGAAATTCGCATTTGCCAATATCTCCCTTTCGGATTCGCTATCGTTGGGTGACATCCCCAATCCCCCATGCCAGCAGGTTCGCGCCCGCTGACAGCTCAGCTGGATTAATACAATTGTTCTATATCTGAGTTTCGAGAAGCCCTTGCGAATTCGATGACGGCAGATGCAAATGGCCCCGCGCTCTTGCAGATTTTCTGAATATTCTGTGGCTTTCTCGCAAGTGCTTACAAAACGAATCGGAATCCGGGCAAAATTACCAGCGTTTATGACAGACTTCTTCGAGGCATATGATACGGTAATGCGCCTAGGCATTCCGGGCAAACCAGAATCTGGCCGTCAATCGGGTTTCCTGCAGGACATCTCCGCACAGAATCTCTCGTATGACGCCCTGGCACCGAGCGCGAAACCCTTGAGATTTGCCTCTTTGGCCTTTGCCGGGACCAATTTCTCGATCGAGCGCCGTAAGGCCTCGAGAGGAACTGGAAACGACTCGAAAACCGACAGAGCTCCGAGCATCACGATGTTCTCCACCAGAGGGTTTCCGGCATCTTCTGCCAGAGATAGAGCGTCGAGGGGGAAAATGTTCCGCGAAATCTTTCCGAGCCTTTGGACCACCTCTTCCGTGCCGAAATACCGCGTTTTCTTTTTCTTGACGATTTCGTCGGTATCAGAGATGGGGTGCATGACCCTGCTGTTCATAAGCACGATGGCATCTCTTTTCAGATACTCGGCATATCTCAGCGTCTCCAAGGATTCGAGGGAGAGAATTGCATCCGACATCCCGACAGGTATCAGGGGGGATCTGACTTCTGGGCCTATCCTCAAATGGATAGAAACCGAACCGGAGCGCTGGGATAAGCCATGCTGCTCTCCCGTCACGATTCGAAGGCCAGAACTGGCGCACGCGTCTCCTATCACATTCGAAACGAGCACTATCCCTTGACCCCCGACGCCGCATATCAGGACATCGAACTCGTTGGCTCTCACTTAGGAACCCCCGTGCTCTTGATTGCATCGACTGGGCACAGCTTAGAACAACACATACATCCGTCGCATAGATCTCGGGCGATGACCGCCTGGCCGGCATCATCTATCGATATCGCAGGGCAGTAGAACTCTCTCACGCAGGCGTAATACCTGTTGCAGGCTTTCTTATCGACGAAATTCGGAGTTATCGACTGGCCCTTCCTGCGTTTTAGACGGTCTCCATATAACGCGCATACCCTTCTTGAGATGATCACTCCGAATCCAGGCCTTGCCAGTGCTTCTTTCAATATCTTCGGGGAGCTCTTCACATCGTAGGAATCGATGATGGTGATGTCTTTCACGCCGAAACCCTTGAGGACGTCCTCGAGGACAAGTGGTTGCACGTCTTCGCCTCCATTCTGAGGAACGGTTCCGAGATGCGGTTGCTGGCCCGTCATTGCCGTAACGGAATTATCGAGGATTATCAGCTTGAAATTGCCCTTGTGATTCACCGCATTGGCCAAGCCCGGCAACCCCGCGTGATAAAATGTGGAATCGCCTATCATGGCGATCACCGGCTCCTCGATGGAATATTGCAGCCCCTGGGCCACTCCCAAAGAGGCGCCCATGCTCAAGAGGGTATCTCCATAATTGAGCGGAGGGAGCGGGCTCATCGAGTAGCATCCGATGTCGGTTGCGAGAACATGTTTTACGCCGCGCAACGCCTTGTGAAGCGCGACAAACGTGCCCCTGTGCGGGCAGCCAGGGCAGAAAGTCGGCGGTCTGATTGGCAACCCTGTTTTCAGCTCATCGGCGCGCTTGAGAATCGCATCGAAATCCACGGGCGCATCTATTTTCAATATTTTCGCGAGAGCCGTTGCCACGATGTTAGGGTTGTATTCCAGAGCCTCTGAGAGATGCCCCGACCACTTGCCCAGAATTTCCAGACCTGGATTCGCGTCCTTTGCGATTGCCGTGACGCTAGACTCGAGATACGGGGAGAGCTCCTCGACGATAAGGACCCGCTTTAGATTACGGATGAAGTTGGCAATCTTCCTTCTCGGCAAGGGGAACGTAGTCCCCAGCTTCAATATCGAGGGCGCGATACCCAGCATCCTGCAGGCTTCGACGGCATAATTATAGCCAGCGCTCGAAGAGATGATGCCGAACTCCGGGTCTGCCTCCTCGACAACATTGAACTTCGACTCTTCGAATTCCTCTTCGATCTTCTTCGTGCGTTCGAGCATGTTCATCTTGAACTTGCGTGCGAAATCCGCTACCGTGATAAATCTGACAGGCCCGTGCGGCCAATTGACCTTCTTGAAAGGCGTCCTCTTGAGCTCGTTGGTGATGACTATTCCGCTCTGATGATTGACTCTGGTGGTGGTCCGCAAGACCACGGGCACGGAGTATTTCTCGGATAGCGAAAATGCGTACTTGACCATATCAAGCGCTTCGACGGGGTCTGATGGTTCAAGCATTGGTATGTAGGCGCTCGGCGGGATGTGCCTACCGTCCTGTTCGGATTGCGAGGAATGCGCGTGCGGGTCATCCGCCACAATGAGAACCAATCCCCCCTCTACTCCTACGTATCCCAAAGAGAAGAACGAATCTGAGGCAACATTCAGCCCGACGCTCTTCATTGAAGTCAGGCTGCGCAAGCCGGCCATCGCTGCTCCCGCAGCGGTCTCCAACGCGACCTTTTCGTTGGCAGATATGTTCACGACCACGCCTACCTTTGACCCGATTTCATAGAATGCATCGAGGATCTCCGTAGTCGGAGAGCCTGGATATCCGGCATAGAGCTTCACATCCGCCTCGAGCGCGCCTCGGACAATGGCTTCGTTGCAAAGCAAGAAAGATTTCCTCGGTTCCTCCGAGATAATATCTGATAGACTCAGTTCCGACATCCTCCTTCGAAATAAGTGTATATTTAGAGTTGCCCCTACTCACTTCAAAATCAATTGAATGCCTGCTGATTATTTCAAACCATTGATTGGATGACGATCTTCGAGATTATCTGCTATCTTCTAAGAAATCGTATGAGGCATCGAACGAGTATCGGGGATTCATCATCTGAGGATTCTATTTTCTTAAGAAGAAATTTGCCACATTCGATGCGATTTATCAGACTATAAGGCGGCGCTTCATCAGATTTATTGCGAGCAATGTGAATATCACCGTTGCCACGCCCATCCACAACAGGTTCAACAACAGTACCATACTCAGGTTGCCGAGCACCAAGGCGCGTGTGACGTCAACGACATGGGACAATGGAAGAAAGGCGTAAGTGAACGACTGGACAATCGGCGGAAGGACGGATATCGGAAAGAATGTTCCGCTCACAAGGAACATCGGAGTGATGTACAGGGAGACTGGGTAGTTCAGGTTGTCTATCCTGGGAGATATCGCGGTGAAGCACATCGCGATCGCCGCGAACATTAGTCCGATGAACACGGAGAAGGGTATCACCAGCAGGGCAGTCGGATAGCTGGCGAGTCCGAACAAAGATATCACGGCGAGAACGATTACGCCGTAGATAGTGCTCTTCGTTGCGCCCCAGAGAAGCTCTCCGAAGATGACCTCATCCAGGTTCAGAGGGGTCGCGACTATCGCGTCGAAGGTCTTCTGATAGTACATCCTGACGAAAGAGGAATAGGTGCACTCGAAAAACGACGCGTTCATCATCGATATCGCCAGCAGAGCAGGCGCGATGAACATGGGATACGAGATTCCATCTATCTCGCTGACGAACATTCCGAGCCCGAATCCGAGCGCGAGAAGGTATAGTATCGGCTCCAGGGCCGGCGGTATGAAATTCACCTTATAAGTCTTCATGAACACCCTGGCGTCCCTCTGCCAGACCTTCAGCGTCTTCAGGCTCACGCTTGGAGGCTTGAATAGCCAGATAATTCTCATTCTCTCAGCTGCCTCCCGGTAAGCCTCAGGAAGACATCCTCGAGAGTTGCTGGCCGTATGGTAGTCGAGACAACTCCGCAATCTGTCATGATAGCAGAGAGTATCTCCTTGGGCTTGCTTGTCGCGATAAGAATGTTGTCTCCTGCGATTTCGTATTTCGATCCGTCGGAAAGCTTGGCGAGGCACGCTCTGATGGACGCGCTGTCTTTCGCCTCGACGATGCTTTCGCCCACATGTTTCCTGATGAGTTCCGAAGGAGATCCGAGCTCCAGAATTGACCCGTTATCCATAATCACAATCCTGTCGCACAGCCTTTCAGCCTCTTCCATGTAGTGGGTTGTCAGTATAATTGTCAGACCTCTTGACTTCAGAAGCGCCAACTGGTCCCAGATGAGATGTCGCGCCTGAGGGTCCAGGCCGACCGTGGGCTCGTCGAGGATAAGAAGCCTGGGATCGTTCATCATCGCGCGAGCCAGCAGCAACCGGCGCTTCATCCCGCCCGACAGCTCGTCTATGCGAGTATCCTTCTTCGTCTGAAGCTGGAAGAACTCCAGTAGCCTTTCCGCGCGTTTTCTCGCTTCTCCCCGTGGGATATCGAAAAACGAGGCGTAGTGAATCAGGTTCTCGAACACCGTGAAATCCGGGTCGAGATTGAATTCTTGGGGGCAGACGCCAAGGTATCTCTTGATGGCCCGTGGGTCCGAAGAAACATCGATTCCAAACACTGAGAGACTTCCCGAGGTCAGGGGGGAGACGCACTGAATCATCTTCATCGTCGTAGTCTTGCCGGCCCCGTTTGGGCCGAGGAAGCCGAAACACTCGCTCTCCCTAATCTCGAAGCTGATTCTATTGACGGCAGTTAGGCCATCATATCTCTTGATTAGGTCTTTTGCAACCACAACATCCAATAGGCATTCCTTCCGAGCGGCTGAACTATTCTGTCGCCTTTTGAATCTTCTTCAGAATATCTTTGATGGACTTCTGCAGCTGGGCGCTTTCCTTTTTCGTCATTCTACCAAGCGATTCAAGCGACCTGATTCTTTCAAGCAAACTCTCTATCGCTTCCTTGGACAATTGAAAGTCGTATTTGGCTTGGATTTTCTTTTGCTCTTCGCTCCAAAAAGAAATTCTCGATGTCATCGCAAATCCTCAATCGGATAATATAACTGTTGACTATAAAATCGATGGCAATCTATCATTTCTTTGTTACAGAAATGCATCTGGATTCGTCCACTGTGAATCTCGAATTTTGACCAGATGGCCGAGGGCAACGCGCAAGATTAGGAACCTATCTGCGGACCTGGCGAAAGGAAGCCTCTTCTAGCGCAAAAGATATCTCATCATACTTGAATTGACTCATCATGGGCAATCTTACAGTTGCGTACATTGGACCTTCGAAATACGCGGAGGGACTCGGAAAACAATCTACGGCTTCGGACATCGTTTTCTACGAGAACAAGAAGGACGATGTCACGATGAACATCGTCGTCCCGGTCGGATATCCGGAGAAGCTCGCATCACTTTTCTATGCGACATCAATGGCTGATATGGCATTGGTAGTTGTCGAGAAGCTCGACGCCGCCTTCGGAGAATCAGCTCTCATGCTCGATTGTCTGAGCGTCAAGCCCGGTTACATCGTTCTAAGAGGCGGCATAACGAAAGAACAGCTTGCACCGCTGATTAAGAACCTCGTCCTCGAGAGATACAGTTTCTTAGAAGACAATCCGGCGACGGTAAGAGAGAAACTGATGGAGGATGCCACAGAAGTCGAGTCGAACGAAGCTCTAAGAACCACAGTTTTTTCGGGAAGCGTGCCGATCGATCATTTCTTCGATGTCAAGGGCGTTGGGACGGTCGCCCTGGGTCGAGTGTTCGAAGGGGTCATCAAGAGGCACGACAAATTGAAGGTTCTGCCCGGCGGAAAGACGGTCGAAGTAAAATCCATACAGAAGCATGATGCCGATTCCGAGTGGGCGGCCAAGGGAGATCTCGTGGGCCTTGCAATCAAGGGCGTGGAGGTATCCGACCTAGAGAGGGGAATGGTGCTCACGAACAATCCTGATGTGAAGAGCACTCTGGTAATCGAGTCCGACGCGAGCCTTGTCAAGTACTGGCCATCCCCGTTCAAGGAGGACATGCCTGTTCATATTGGCCACTGGATGCAGTTCGTGAGCGCGAGGGTCGAATCCGTTTCCGACGACGGTGATTGGAGGAACCCGAGAATGAAAATCGCTCTCGACAAGCCCCTGGTCCATCTCCCGGGATCGAAGTGCGTTCTTTGCTATCTCGATGGCGGAAAATTGCGCGTCGCGGGAACTATGGAATTGTCTTGAGGCATTCGATGGCCCGATATAATCCCGCCTTTCTTCCCGAGGGTAATTTCCTTATCTCCAAAGGACGTTGATATCCGAGATGAAGCGGTACAGGCTCGGATGCAGCGGCTGGAGCTATTCGGATTGGATCGGAAAATTCTATTCGGACGCATGCACGCCGAAGGACATGCTCGAGGAGTATTGCAGGCATTTCGATACGGTCGAGCTGAACATGTCCTTTTACAGACTTCCATTCGAGCAGATGGTCAAGAGCTGGGCGAAAAGGACCCCCGAGGGTTTCATATTCTGCCCCAAGCTCAGTCGGCAGATCACCCATCTGAAAAAGCTCAGGAATTCGGACGAGCTCCTCTCCGCCTTCCTTGGAAGGTTGGGGATACTAGGAAGGAAATTGGGTCCTATCCTCATTCAACTTCCTCCGGGGTTGAAACCGAACCTGACCATACTGGAAAAATTCCTGGAGACCTTGCCAGGGAAAAACAGGTTCGCAATCGAGTTCCGAAATCGAGAATGGTTCTCCTTGAAAACCCGATCATTGCTGGAGAGGTACAGCATAGCAACCTGTCTGATAGACTCCCCGGAGATGACAGTTGATGACGAGGTCACCGCGCCTTTCGCCTACGTGAGATGGCATGGTAGCAGTGCGTGGTACGCCCATAACTACTCGAAAAACGAGATTGACAGGTGGGCGAGGATACTTGCCGATCTCGATGTGAAAGAGGTGTTCGGCTACTGGAACAACGACGTCGACGCGCATGCGCCGAAAAACTGCCTGTCAATGATCAGAAGATTGAAGAGAATCGGATAACCGGTCGACATTGGAAGGTACGCCTCTCCTCCTTCATCCAATTAAGATTTTCGTCAAGAGATTTCGAACATTTATGACAAAGTTGATTATCTCGTAATTGAATATGTGGCCGCCCGAATTCTTGCGGGCAAATGAGGGGGGCAAAATGAAATTGACAAAGACAGCAAGCTTAGCGATAGTCATGCTGATGGTCATCGGAGCCTTCTCCGCGATCGTCATCCCCTGCTCTGCTGCGGAATCGCCCGTACCGAGCATCGCTGACGTCATGAAGAAGGACATCGGACCTGAGATTAGGAAAGCACAACCTGACGAGGCAGCGGTATCGGCATCGGCCTCAACCGTATCTTACAGAACTGGGTCGGCCGACTATTACGACGTCGGCGACAAGGAGTTCTATTACGTGGACGGATACGGCACGAGCAACTTCATCGAGTTCGAGAAGAGAGGCGAGGGCAGCCTGGTAGAGGTTTGGGTGGCGACGGACCTGAGCTTCCCGGCCGGAGACCCGAGGAACGACGATCCCGATAAGGTCACGATATACGACTGGCAGGTCGAATATATCATCAACGAGTTCGAGAACGTAATCTATCCTATCGAGTCGGTCTACTTCGGAACCCCGGCGTTCCATGATGGATCGAATTCCATGTTCGAACTTTGGGGGCTGCCGTTCTTCAACGACGACGACGGCAAGCTCATGATCATGGTCTGGAACATGGTGGACGAGAGCTACTATGACCCGACATACCCATCGTACATAGCCGGGTATTATTCGCCTGTCATGGAATTCTACCTCGACAGGAACATAATACACATCGACAGCTATGACTGGGCGAACAGGATCGGCCCGGACGTCGCAAGGCCTTTCGTCTACGAATCTACGGTCGCGCACGAGTACCAGCACCTGTTGCACGACGACCTCGACGCAGACGAGGTCGCATTCATCAACGAGGGCTGCTCGATGTACGCCGAGATGCTCTGCGGATACGGCGAGCCTTGGCCTTACATCGCGAGGTTCCTGTACACTCCTGACAACTCCCTCACCGAATGGGGCGACCAGGGAGACATCAACATACTCGCCGATTACGGCGCAGCCGCGATGTTCACGATCTACCTCAACGACCACTTCGGCGGAGCGGATTTCATCTCCGCCCTGGCTGCGAATGAGCTGAACGGCGAGGAGAGCGTGACAGATACTTTGGCAGATGAAGGCTATGCCGACTGGGACTTCGACAAGGTGTTCGAGGCTTGGACGTTGGCCAATCTGATACATTCTGACGACTTCGGGGACGGATGGTACAATTATGTGTCGCTCGATTTGAACGACCCGAGAGCCGGCGAACTCACTACGCTGAAGATCAAGCCCGGGATGGGGTTCGTCACCCAGTCGTACGCCTTCCAGTACACCTGGACATATGACGGCTACAACACCATGACGTATCTGATAGGGCCCTACGGCACGGATTACCTGAAGATACAGGGCAACAGGGTCGGGCAGCTGCCGAAGCTGAACTTCAAGTTCGACGGGAACGATTACTACGACCCCGGCTGGAAGCTGACGACGGCTCCTGCGGTCCCTGGGCTCTCAGGCATGGTCTGGTACTCCGGTGCCAGCGATTTGAGGGATGTCGCGATAACGGCGACGATAGACCTGACGGGGATGAGCTCGGCCGTCCTGACCTTCGACACGTACTACTCGATAGAATCCTACTGGGATTTCGGCTTCGTGCAGGTGTCGACTGACGGCGGCATGACCTGGACGTCGCTCGAGAACGAGTACACGACGTACGACATAGTGATCGAAGGACACCCGGCGATAGCCGCGAACATGCCCGGGCTCACTGGATCCTGGCAGGGCAACATGGCGTTCGACCTCTCGGCCTACGCAGGCAGCGAAATAATGCTCGCGTTCAGATACATGACCGACTGGGCATACACGGAGATCGGATGGTTCGTCGATAACATCGCGATAAATGGCGTCGTTGTCGACAACGGTGACGACGTGAGATCGTTCGAATCTCTCCTGCCGCCTGAGGAGGTCGACTTTTCGGTCATCATATATGCGCCCGCGTACAGTAACGACGAGATATCGTTGCCTTACAAGATGGTGAGACTTAGCCTCGCGGACGACACCGAGACGGGAACGATCAACCTGGCAGGGTTCTCCGGGTACAGGGACATCTACATAATCGTATGGCCTGACTCGGGACCGACGAACTACAGGTTCGGTCTGCTCAAAGCCTGAGCAGACTAAACCCTTTCTATTTTTCAATATCGATTAATCGAGCAGAGGCATCTATGCTCGCCGTGAGCGCCGAATCGCTATCGCGAGAACAGCGACTAACACCGTGGTGAGTGCAAAGGCGCCCGCGGAAGCGAACTCGGGGATATAGGGGAACGAAGTCAGCGGATACCAGTCCTTGGCTCCGGCGCTTCCAGAGATGTTGTACGGGCGGTCAACAATGCCGTTGATATCGTCATCAGGAGTTGTCCAATCGCACCAGAAGTTGCCGTACCCGTCCGTGCTGTTCCATCTGTTCCCCGTTCCTGAGTCGTAAGCCTGCGCGTGATCCGATGCATACGTATCGGTCGCGCCGTTGTTATACCAGAAACTGTTGTTGAAGAAGGTGTTCCGATTGGACGAGGACGAATAAATTCCGTGCAGGGTGTTATTGCAGATAGAATTGTGAGCGATTGTATTGAAGCTCGATGAGTCTTCAAGGTATATACCAAGCAGATTGTCCGAGCAGGCGTTGTTGGTGAGTGTATTGTTCGATGCACCATCGAGGACCAGACCATACCAAATATTCGAGCGGCACGTGTTGTTCATGATGGTGTTGTTCGAACAGCCCTCGAGATATATCCCGTAATCGTTGCCGGAGCAGGTATTGTTTGCGATGTTGCTGTCCGACGGATAATAAAGGTATATGCCGCAGTTCGAATTGTATGAACAGTTGTTGGCAATGAGATTGTTACCGGTGGATGTCGTGAGCCAGATTCCGTTCCAATTGTTCGTGCAACAGGTATTGTTGACAAGATCATTGCGATTCGATGGGTAGTCGAGATATACGCCGCTGAAACCGTTCGAACAGCAGAGGTTATCAAGAAAAGAGTTGTCCGATGAGTCTTCGAAGTATGCCCCGAATCCCCAATTTTGCGAGCAGTTGTTGTTGACGACCGAATTATTGGATGATGAAAGAAGATATATCCCGTAATAGTTATTCGAAAGTACATTCTCCATGATGGTGCCATTCCCTGAGGAATACAGGTAGATGCCAGAGTTATAGGAACTCCAGCCGACGTGAATGTAGCAGTTCCTGATAATGAAATATGCATTCGCATTGTCTATCTGAATGCCGTTGAGCGTTGAGGAGCTGATTTCCCAGCCCTCTATGATGTACGGGTCCGAAGCGGTGCCGCTACCCCGGCTGATTCCTGTTGATGCGTTCGAGCCGAGAAATCCCGAATCGCCATCAATGTGAATAGACGCATGCATTGTATATGCCGTCCTCACGGGAGAGGGCTCAGAAGCATCCTCGTTTGATACCTGCAACTGCTGCAATAAGATCGCCGTGCTGATAGTAAGTGCAATCATCATCAAAATCACGATGAGCGTTTTCGGCGCATCGTGCGCCTGCAAATGCCCTCTGTCAATCTCAGGTATTTCTCCTTCCTCCTTTCTTATGTAGAACTATCAACGAAGCATATATCTCTTGTTGAGACGAATGGACCGATCCTGTCGAGATTCCGGTTTCTATGTTCGCATAGAAAGAAAAGCTGAGTCAGAATCCTTTGCAGATAGGAAGTACTTGATCTGATATAATGGGAATCTCATTGGATGTCGAAGACATATATCATCCCTTTCACTTCTTCATTACGGAGGAGCGTCATGAAGCTGTCATGGAATGAGCTATATTTCCTGAAGCCGTAACTCTCGTAGAATCCCCAGTCGCTCCCCGGCTCAGTAGTGTATACGGAAATCCTCTTTGCACCTCTCCTCTTCGCATAGTCGATAAACCTGCTCATCAGCTTCTTCCCGATGCCCTTTTTCCGATGGGCCGAGTCGACGACCAAATAAAGAACCTCAGCATCGGCTTCTGGCGAATTCGCAGCGATATTCCTATCATCTTTCAACCCGTTTCTTACGAATTGGAGTCGATGAGGCATCCTTCCATAAAGACCCAAGAGCAGCTTCAGATATACCGTTGCATGAGCAAGACGCGTCCTAAGTTTGCCGACCATCCCTAAATCACAATTGACCTTCCCGAAGAGGATGCCGATTGCGGTGTCGGAGATGCAGGCGACCTCCTTCCAGGTTGCCGGCCAACCATACCATTCCATGACGGCGCGACCAAGTCCGATCCCTGCCAGTTCTGGCCAGGCATTGACTGTCATCTCCGCGCATCTCGGGAAGTCTGCCGGCTCATATCTCCGAAAGGTAATGGCCTCAAGATTGTGTTCTTCTCCTGCTGCAACTGGCGAAAATTCGCTCATCGCAGTAAAGATGATTGAGGACTTATAAATTGATTCGAGTTTCCAATATTGTTGGTGATAGCCGTCGCCCGCATATGGAATCATCGTTATTGAAGAATCGCCCTATCCTCCTTCCGTTATTGCCAATTCGGAGGTATTGAGAAACTTGCACATACTCTGCCCCTTATTCGTTTCTTGGGCACTTTAAGGCCCGACGACTCGTCGTAGGGGGCATTGATTTCGCGAAACCTTTTTATCTGGACGGCGTTGCCAAATAGGCAAAGAAGCCCGCATTCTCCCCGATAAGCGATTATCTAATTTGCGGTCATTCTTCATATAGTCCCTACTTCATGCGGCCAACCGATGGGGACTCTGCGTATTGGATCATTTGTATATTATTCGATTGGATCCGTTCTACGCAACAGGAAACGATCGCTGTATGCCCTTATCGGGATAACGATTGCGCTATCCCTCATTTCGGGCTCTTTGATCGCGGTCGACACCTCGGGTATCGGCCTGCTCAGAGCGGCGGTAAATGGAGTTCCTGTCGATTTCATCGGCACCCCGAATCGATACCCGAGCGATATCTTGACCGGGGCCGCATCAACGAATGCGATGATAGAATCCGTTGAAGACATCAAGATATCAACGCCCATAATTTCCGTCAGCAGCGCGTGCCTCATGAACAGCTCTGGAGGTGTTTATCTCAACGAGGAGGGGCAGAATTTCGACGGAAGCCTGATATTCCTATCCAGTGGCAGCCGGCAAGTTCTGGATTCCTTCAAGATATCCGGGAGCCTTCCAGAGTCAGGATTTGTCGCGGTCCCGAAAGATATCGCCGATTCTCTTAATCTTGCGGTCGGCGACAATATCACATGTGTTTTCAAGCACATCACATACCTTTACGAAAAGGGCACCATCGTGGGAATCCGGAACATAACATATCTCAACATAACCTTGCCAATCTCGAGCATATGGACGCAACCCGGACATAGAGAGCTGAATCACAATGGGTTCAACACCAAATTCATGATAGCAGGAGAAGACAACATATGGATGGGGGTGGCGAGGAATCCGATAGTTTTCAATATCGAGGACTACGACTTGTGGTTTGATCGCGCGGGATCCACCTCGCTCTATACCGTCGGTTTGAATTACTTCATCTGGGTCAACCGCGAAGACGTCGTCACGCTCGCTAACCTTCCAGCATCGGTTGAAAGATTGAATCTGATACAGACACGGCTGATCGTGAGACTGGAACCGGTAGACGTCGTCGTTTCCGAGAGTCTTCTGATTCCTTCAATAAGCTCTCTGAACGTCGATATCAGCGAAAAAGAGCCTCTATTTCTTGCTTTGTCAGTGCCTGTGCTCGCTCTTGGCGTGTATCTCTCAATGGTCGGCGTGGATTTAGGTGTGACCGAGCGAAGGCGGGAAGCGGCAATCCTGAAATCACGCGGTGCCAGCAGCCAACAGGTATTCGGATCTCTGATCATCGAAGCCGTCCTGCTCGGTGCAATTTCCGGCGTGGCGGCCCTTCTCCTGGGAGCCCTCGTGAGCAGATTCATGCTGAGCTCAATCGCATCATTGGGCGGAGAGGCCGCACCGGAGTTGACCGATTTCATAGCCTCTCCAGAAACGATTTTCTTGAGCGTTCTTCTCGGAATCTCGCTCATGTTGCTCTCGTCATACGGTCAATTCAAGCGCGTTTCGAGGACGTCTGTCACGAGCGCACTTCATCATTACTCTCCGAGCGCGACCGAGCTGTCGTATTGGGCGGGCGGAGATTTCGTGCTTCTGGCACTATCGCTCTGGAGCATCGTATCGATAATTCTGGGATCCGATTGGGTGAGCAATCAGGGGTTTTCGTGGGTCGTCGAGGCGATTGCCAGAATCCTCGTGCTTTCCGGCATCACCATTCTCCCGTTGCTACCGTTCATGCTCTCCCTGAGCTTGGTGCATATTCTCACAAGGGGTTCGAGAAAAATCTATTCGAAGTTCGCTTGGTTCGTCAAACCGTGGACAAAGGATCTGCATTATTTGGTCGACAAGAACATCGTCAGGAACCCTCGCAGAGCCTCGAACCTATGCATCATCATCTCGTTAGCGTTGGCATTCGGACTGTTCATTTCCATAACCATGGAATCTACAGTCAGCTACGAGCAAGAAAAAGTGAGCTTTGAGGTAGGAGCCGATATCAATCTCGTTTCACCCGTTTCTAGCCCCAGAGATTTGGCCGTGAGTCCGGCGATGCTCGATGGGCTCAGTTCATTGGAAGGCGTCTCGCATTCCGTGACATATTCCAAACTGGACGCTGTTCTGGATATTACCTCCATCTGGCCCCATGAACGAAGTGTTATCATGAATTTCACAGACTATTTTGAAACCGTCAAACCGAGCAATTTCTATTTCGTCGGCGTGGGGAGCGAAATCCTTAGGGAATCGAGCGGCGAGAACAGTATGCTGCTTAGCAAAGATGTCGCCGATTCTTTCGGACTCAGGGTGGGCGATGAGCTGAACGTGGTGATGATGAGCTACACCAAATACAATCTCGTTAGGGTCACAATCGTCGGACTTGTAAAAGGCCTGCCCGGTTTTCCCGGCATCGATGCGTTCATGGACCGCAGCGTCATTTCGAAGATACCTTATGCGAACTTTACCGGGATTATCACGAGCAACGGGGCGCTAATCGATGTAGCTGACGGGGAAGACCCAATAGAGGTTGCGTTCGCGGCGAAAACCATATTGGAAAATGAAAATCTCGCAGTCACCACAACGATACTGCAGGAAAGACTTGATGCACTGAGCAAGGATCCGACCTTCTTCTCGTTGACGGATTTCCTCCGCATGGAATACGTCCTCTCGATCGTGATCATGGCAATCGGCGTGGGGCTGCTGATATTCGTTTCCGTGCATGACCGCGAGAACGAACTTGCATGCATCATGGCGAGAGGCTCCTCGGGAGGACAGCTCAGGAAGATACTCATGGGCGAGTCGTTGAGCCTGATGATTTTGGGACTCGTTGTCGGGACATGCGTAGGCGTCCTGACCGCCTTCCTGTTCAATGCTCTCTCAGGAGAAGTCCTCTATTCCGCCGTCGAAAGAAGGATGGTATTCACTCTTGTCAGCTTCTCGGTGTTGCTCATATCGATTGTCGCACTAATCATTGCGTCGCTCATCGCGACCTCACGGGCCGGTAAGATCAAGCTTTCAGAGGTGCTGAGAATCAGAGGCGGTTGAAATGGGAGACATAGTCATTAAGGACCTGATCAAAGTCTATAAGACTGGAATATCGGAAGTTATCGCTCTGCGCGGCCTTGACTGCGCAATCAAAGAAGGAGAAATCCTGGCAATAATGGGTCCTTCGGGGTGCGGGAAGACGACCCTCCTCAACATCATCGGAGGATTGGACCGGCCGACGGCGGGGAGCGTAGTCGTGGATGGCGTGAGCCTCGTCAACCTTACTTCTGACGGACTGGTCAGACACAGGCGCGAGAAGGTCGGCATCGTGTTCCAGTTCTTCAATCTGGTGCCCACCTTGACGGCAAGAGAGAACATCGAGCTCCCGATGAGGCTCGCCGGCAGGGATAGATCGTATAGAAAGACACGAACGGAAGAACTTCTAAAGCTCGTCGGCATGGAATCGCGCGCGAGTCACAAGCCGGACGAAATGTCCGGGGGAGAGCAGCAGAGAGTCGGGCTTGCGGTTGCGCTCGCAAATGATCCTCCGATCATCCTCGCAGACGAACCTACCGGAGAACTCGATACAGAGACCGGTCACCAGATCCTCCTGCTTTTCAAGAAATTAAGGGATGAGTTCGGCAAGACGATAGTGATTGTGACCCATGATCAGCGAATCGGCCAAATCGCTGATACGGTGATGACCATTGTCGATGGGAGAATAACCGGTTCCATATCAGGAAAAGATTTCGTTGCAAAGGTCCTCGGGGCGTCTCCGGCAAAACCATAATGAGATTGACCATTTCCCGAGTTTTTCTTTCAACCGATAATATTTCATAGAGCAGACAAGGCTTTCAAGAATGAGTGGACCGAATGGGATTTGAACCCATGACCTCCTGCTTGCAAAGCAGGCGATCTTCCGCTGATCTATCGGCCCTCTCCGATGAGAATTCGGATGATGCGCCTCGATAAATATGTTTTCCGTTGGGAAATCACGATCTCAAAACGATCTCGATGTTCACGCCGTCGGGCACCTGGATCCTCATCAGCTGCCTGAGGGCGCGCTCATCCGCGTCCAAGTCTATGAGCCTCTTGTGGACGCGCATCTCCCACCTGTCCCAGGTCTCCGAGCCCTCGCCGTCCGGCGACTTCCTGCAAGGTACGATGAGCCGCTTGGTCGGCAGAGGAATCGGCCCGCTCATCGCTACCCCCGTCCGCTCTGAGATCTGCTTGATCTGCTTGCAGACGAGATCGACCTTTGTCGGGTCCGTCCCGCTCAGCGATATGCGAGCCCTCTGTGACACCAAAGCGCGTTCACCTCAAAAATGAAAGGAAAGTTAAGGGGTTTACATCTCTTTCTTCTCGATGTCTATCACGGTTCCCGCGGCGACCGTCTGGCCCATGTCCCTCACCGCGAACCTTCCGAGCTGCGGGAAGTCCTTGGCCTTCTCGATCACCATCGGCCTCGTCGGGACTATCTTCACGACCGCGATGTCCCCGGTCTTCAGGAACTGCGGGTTCTCCTCGAGCGTCTGTCCGGTCTTCGGGTCGACCTTCTTGAGAAGCGCATCGAACCTGCACGCGACCTGGGCCGTGTGGCAGTGGAAGACAGGCGTGTATCCTACGGTTATGACCGACGGGTGGTTCAGGACCACTATCTGCGCCGTGAAGCTCTTCGCGACCGTCGGCGGGTTGTCCACCGGTCCGGCGACGTCTCCCCTCTTGATGTCCGTCTTCGACAGCCCTCGGACGTTCACACCGACGTTGTCTCCGGGCACCGCCTGGGGAAGCGCCTCGTGGTGCATCTCGATAGACTTGACCTCTCCGACCTTGTTCGCGGGCATGAAGATGATCTTCATGTCAGGCTTCATCACGCCGGTCTCGACCCTTCCGACCGGCACTGTGCCGACTCCGGTGATGGTGTATACATCCTGCACTGGCCATCTGAGAGGCTTGTCCGTCAGCTTCGGCGGCGTCTTGAGGTTGTTCAGAGCCTCGATCAGGGTCGGGCCCTTGTACCAGGGCATGTTCGTGCTCCTTTTCGCCACGTTGTCCCCGACGTATCCCGAAGCGGGGATGATCGGTATCTCCTCGGGCTTGTATCCTACCGCCTTGAGAAGAGCCTCGACAGCCGTCTTCGCAGCCTCGTACTTCTTCTGGTCGTAGTTCACAGAATCCATCTTGTTTATCTCTACGATGACCTGATTGACCCCGAGGGTTCTCGCGAGGAAGATGTGCTCCTTCGTCTGCGCCTGAGGACCGTTGACCGCATCAACGACTATCACGGCCGCGTCCGCCTGGCTCGTCCCGGTGATCATGTTCTTGACGAAGTCCCTGTGACCGGGCGCGTCGATTATCGTGAAGTAGTATTTGTCCGTGGTGAACTTCCTATGGGCGACATCTATGGTCAGACCCCTCTCTCGCTCTTCCTTCAGGTTGTCCATAACCCAAGCGAACTCGAAAGTAGCCTTTCCCTTCTGCTCGGCTTCCTTCTTGTATTTGTCAATCACGTACTGCTCGATGTGACCCGTGTCCACTAGCAGACGACCGACGGTCGTAGACTTGCCGTGGTCGACGTGGCCGATGAACACAAGGTTCATGTGTGGTTTCTCTGCCATATTAGGCCTCCATCAGCTAATGTTGCGAGCATAATGCTCTTCCTATTTTATGGTTTCTTTGATGGTAGATTCCTGAACGCCCGCTCCAGCGTCTAATCCGCATAGTAGGCGGCATCGTACGGCTCGGGCTTGAGCCCCTTCCGCTGCCTTATCTCGGGCACCACTTTCGCCTGAACATCTTTCGGCACGACCTCAAACCCTGCGTTCTCCGTGTTCCAAAGTGCGCGCCCCGAGGTCGCTCCTCTTATCGCAGAAGCGAACCCGAACATCTCCGCCACCGGAGCCTTCGCACGTATGATCGCCATGTCCCCTTCGGAGGTCATGTCCTCGATGACGCCTCTCCTCTGCTGGATCTCCCTGAGAGCATTCCCCATAAGGTCCTGCGGGACGTTGATGAACACCTTCTGTATCGGCTCGAGGAGTATCCTCTCGCCCTGGACCATCGCGCCGTAAATCGCGTTTCTTACTGCAGGTATGACCTGCGCCGGGCCGCGGTGGATGCTGTCCTCGTGCAGCTTCGCGTCCACGAGCTTCACCTTCAGGCCCATCACCTTCTCGTTCGCCAGAGGCCCTTTGTCCATCGCCTCGACGAACGCCTCCTTGCACAGCTCCATCGTCTCGTGCAGGTACTGGATGCCCTTCGTGACGTCCATGAAGATGTTGTTGTTGTGAATCATCTCGACCCCTTTTGCCTCCTCTCGGGGCATGCCCAGCTCTTCCAGCTTCTTCGCGAGCCCCTTCTTGTCCTTTATCCTTGCCCCTTCGACCGATATCTCCCCGGATTTCAGGGCTGCCAGGACCGCCTTCTCCATCGGCTCGACGATTATGTAGAACCTGTTGTGCTTGTTCGGCGACTTCCCTTCGAACGGCCCTCCGGCCCTCGCGGTGCATTCCCTATAGACGACGATCGGGGGCGAGGTCTTGATCTCGACCTTGTGGTCGTGCACTATCCTGTAGACGGTGATTTCCAGGTGCAGCTCGCCCATGCCCGACATGAGGTGCTCGCCGGTCTCCTGGTTTATCTCGACCTCTATCGACGGGTCCGCCTTCGCGACCGTCCTCAGGACCTCGACGAGCTTCGGGAGGTCCTTCATGTGCTTCGCCTCGACAGCAACCGTCACGACAGGTTCGGTGTAGTGCACCATACGCTCGAACGGGTCCATATCTTTCAGGGACGAGACGGATGAACCTGCGATGGCGTCCTCAAGACCCTGGACGGCGACGACGTTCCCCGCGTCGAGCTCCTCGACCGGTATCCTGTCGGCACCGACTATGAGGAAGATGTTCTGTATCCTGTTCGGCTCCGGCATTCCGATGACGTGGAGCTCCATACCCTTCGTTATCCTGCCGCTGAACAGCCTGCCGACGGCAATCTCGCCCGCCTGCGGGTCGACTATTATCTTCGTGACCATCATCGCAACGGGGCCCTTAGGGTCGCAGTTCAGCATCGCCTTTCCGACCTCCGAGCTGAGGTCCCCCTTCCAGATCACCGGGATACGTATCTTTTGGGCCTGCAGCGGGTTCGGATGATGCGCAATCACGGTGTCTAATAGGACGGTGTGCAGCGGGGCCTTCTTCGCGAGCTCCTTGCTCTTCCCTTCCGCGAGGTACTTGTAGATGTCCCCGAACTTTATCCCGCTCTTCTTCATGTACGGGACGCTTATCGCCCAGTTGTGGAAAGCAGATCCGAAGACGACCGACCCGTCGTCCACCTTTATCGCCCATTTCTGCTTCAGCTCGGGCGGCAGTAGCTTCTGAATCTTATCGCTTACCTCGTTGATGATGTCGGTCAGCCTCTTCTGCATCTGCTCGGGGGTGAGCTTCAGCTCGTTTATCAGCCGGTCGACCTTGTTTATGAAAAGAATCGGCCGGACGTATTCCTTGATCGCCTGCCGGATGACCGTCTCGGTCTGCGGCATCACGCCCTCGACGGCGCAGCATACGATTATGACTCCGTCTATCGCCCTCATCGCCCGCGTGACGTCTCCTCCGAAGTCCACGTGCCCTGGCGTGTCTATGAGGTTTATCAGGTACTCCTTGCCGCCGTGCGTGTGGACCATCGAAGCGCTCGCGGCGTTGATGGTGATACCTCTCGCCTGCTCCTGCTCGTCGTAGTCCAGGAGCAGCTGCTTGCCCGCGAGCTCCTCGGACATCATCCCCGCGCCCGCAATGAGATTGTCCGATAGGGTAGTCTTCCCGTGATCGATGTGAGCGGCAGTGCCGATGTTGCGTATGAACTCAGGCTTCGTCATAAGCGCCTGGGCTCTTTTTATGTTGTCCTCTTTTCTTCCCATTTCAAATCACCAAGACGTTGAGAATCAGATCGTAGTCACAATCAGCGAGCAGACGCGGCAACTCTCTCAATCTCTTCCCTCTTCGCAATCGCGAAGCTGTTCATGTCGTTGTTCGCCGCGAGCATTATCTCGTTCGCGAGACATTCGGAGATCGATTGCGTGCTGCCATGCGATTTCTCGAGCGCTCCCATACATATGCTCCTGAGAGCGAGGTCGACCCTTCTCGATGGAGCGACATCGACAGCCTTAGGAACCGATATCCCGCCGTACTGGAGTCTTGTGACCTCCTCGCGCGGACCGGCGTTCTGTAATGCGTCAATCAATACCTGAAGCGGGTTCTTCTTCGTCTTCTGCGCAATGATGTCGAAAGCCCCTTCGACCGCCTTGTAGGCCTTCAGTTTCTTCCCCGTCCATTTCTCCGTCCGCATCATGTTATTGATGAGTCTCTCGGCGATGTTCATCCGGGCCTTCGCGAACTGGCGGACGGCGTGCTTCCCGCCGGAATGGGGCACGTTTATCGGCGTGAGGTCGATGTATCTCTTCATCCCGATATCAGATACGACAAGCCCTTCGAACTCGTACTTCCCGAACAGCTTCACCCCGGTGATGACCGGCGGTGGTTCAGGAGCCACGGCGACCTGCTGTACAGGCTCCGCCTGCGGCTCTTGCACGGGAGCCTCCGCAGGGGTTGCCACAGGAGCGGCTTCCGGGGATTCCGGTGCCGGAGCCTGCTTAGGTGTCTGCTCTTCTTCCGGCACTCATCTCACCTCACGGGCTTCTCCTTGCGCCCTCTGACAAGCTCGTCCAGTGAGATATTGTTTACCTTGATGACCTTGTATCGGACGCCGGGCAGATCGCCGTACGATCTGCCGAGCCTGCCGCCTATCCCCTCGACGAGGACCTCGTCGTGCTCATCGATGAAATTGATTGCCCCGTCCCCGACCGCGAATGCCGTTATCTGCCTGCCGTTCTTTATCAATTGCACCTTGACGGCCTTCCTTATCGCCGAGTTCGGCTGCTTGGCTTCGATCCCGACCTTTTCGAGGACTATGCCCCTCGCCTGCGCTGAGCCTTCTAGGGGGTCGGACTTCTCCCTCAGCATCAGCATGCGCTTCTTGTACTTGCGGTCGCTCCAGCGCCTCTTGGCGCGCTTCTTCTTGAGCTGCCGGGCACAATTGAGTCCTCTCGCCAACAGTGATCACCTTAGATACGGGTGTCCCTCGATAATCGCACTCGTATTTAAGCATATATGATTGACGGCGAGCGTGAAATGCGGGCACCAGGAGGTCCGCAATCGGGTCCCCGCGGGGTCAAGCTTTTCCTCTAGATTCTCCGCGCGACAGCCCGCTCGCTATGATGTGCGCCATCCTGATAGGCTCGGGTATGACGCCGCGTATCGTTGTCGTCCGGATTATCTCCCGTGCCTCATCGAGCTCCGCACCCGCGAAACTTATGAAAATGGGGTTGTGAGCGGTCTTAAGCTCGACGACTGGGAGCCTTGAGAGCCTCTCGATGCGAGTCTCCGCGTCGTCGAAGTATTTCCTCAGCGCGGCTCGAATCGATTTCATGTCAGGTTTGTCCCTGGTAACGGTTATCACGGGCATGCGGAGGGATGAGCTCAGGGCTTCGACGTCAATTATGTTGAATCCGGCGAGGGCAATCCCGTCAATCATGACGGCCCTCAGCTGCTCGAAGAATCTCGATTCCTCTATCGCCTTCTGGATATTGTCGGTCGAATCGTCGCCATCGACCGAGACCTCGAACCTGAGCACGCCCTCGAGATAAGATGGCGCCCTGACCACGGCGCCTATGACGGTAGCCTTCGATCCCCTTTTCCCGAACTCGAACGGCGCGTCGTCTATACCGCACACTCTTATTTGGCTCTTCAAATCAACCAGCTCACGCGAGCTTCAGATGCCCGGTCACCTCGTCGACCTCGTCTGCCTTCGCGGGACCTATCCCCACGCAAGTCACAGTCCCCGGCGGGACTTCCGTCAGGCCTGCATCGACTATTCTCTCCGCGATCAGCCCCTGCGAGCTTGCCTTTTTCTCGATGGCCAGAAGCTCTTTCAAATCCTCGGCTTTCACGACTATCTTCCTCTGCCCCTCGGACAGCCACTCTTTGAACAGCCTCGGCTTCTTCGCTTTTGCGCTCAACGCGCAGGACACCGCGGCGTGAGCGACCTGGGCCGCCATCTTGCCCGCGGAAAGCTTCAGATCCTTCCGAACGACTATGACAAGCTTGTATTCGAAATCCATGCCACCCTTGCCCCCGGTCACTTCGCCTCCTCCTTTTTCTTTGCCGTTATTTCGTCTATCTTCTTGTTGATGTCGGCGATCTGCTGCCTGATGACAGGTATCCTCACGCTGGCCTCCTCCTTCAACGCCGGATCGGACTGATACGCTTCACTTTCGAGGAGCGCGAGCTTCTTCTGGAGCTTCCTCTTTGAATGCGCGAGCTTCCTGAGCTCCTCGTCGGCTGATTCCGCACCTGCCGGCTGCCTGCTCACGACGGAGAGAACCAGCTCTTTGAGACCGCCGAAGAACCACGACACGATGCCGAGGACTATCGTTATGAGACCTACCGAGACCCAGAGCGCGACCGAGGTTATCATCGGCGTCCCGATCGACGAGCCCAGCTGGTCGAGGACTATGACGTCTACGACATTTATCAGTATGCTGAGGGCTATCCCCAGGGCGGCCTTGAAAAGCAGGTCGAAGTCCCTGCTCAGCTGCCCGCGCTTGGGGAAAATGATGAGCACGAGGAAGAAGCCTGGCAGGAAGAATATCAGGAGCAGCGCCAATATCCCTATCAGAACATCTATCATCTGATCCGCTCCGCTGATGGCTCATTGTGAATTAAGCCTTTCCGATATGGAATGATGTTTTATAATGCCCGGACGTCTTCTGCACTCTCGGATTCGGATGCCCGAGAACGTGTTCGAGATGAAAGAACGGGACGGGCTCGCAAGGATCTGCGAGCTCGAGCTGCACGGCAAGAAGATGGAGACGCCCGCGCTGCTTCCGGTCATCAATCCGAAGATGCCCAGCATCGCTCCCAGACGGCTGCAGGAGGAATTCGGGTTCTCTGGCATCATCACGAACTCGTTCATAATCTCTCGAGACGCGGACATCAAGGAGAGGGTCTTGCGCGACGGCATACATCGATACCTCGACTTCGATGGAATTATTATGACCGACAGCGGGACTTTCCAGGAGCACGTCTATGGGGAGCTCCAGATAGACCCTCTGGAGATAGTGACGTTCCAGCGGGACATCGGTGCGGACATAGGAACAATCCTCGATGTCTTTTCAGAGCCCGGCTTTAACAGGGAGAAAGCGGAAGCCGCGGTGCGGACGACGGTCGAGCGCGCAAAGCTCTCCGTGCCCGAGAGAGGCGAGATGTGGCTGTCCGGGCCGATCCAGGGATCATTGTTCCCCGATTTGCGGACCATGTGCGCGCGCGAGATGTCCTCGCTCGACATCCAGGTCCATCCGATAGGCGGGGTAGTACCGCTCATGGAGGGCTACAGATTTCCAGAGCTGGTCGACGTCATCGTTGCATCGAAGAAGGGGCTCGACCCGTCCAGACCCGTGCATCTGTTCGGCGCGGGCCACCCGATGACGTTCCCGCTGGCGGCCCTTCTCGGATGCGACATGTTCGACTCGGCGTCCTATGCGAAATACGCCAGGGACGGCCGATTGATGTTCGCGGAAGGCACGACGGACCTGAAGTCGCTCGAGGGGCACTGGTGCCAGTGCCCCGTGTGCTCGAAGCATACGCCGAAGGAGCTGAGATCGTACGAGGTGACGGTCAGGGAACGGCTGATCGCCGAGCACAACCTGTTCGAGTGTCAGTCGATGATAAGACGGATAAAGCAGGCCATTAGGGAGGGCACGATCTGGGAGCTGGCTGAGAAGATTTGCCGAAGTCATCCGAAGCTATTGGAAGGGCTCAGATCGCTGAGGAAGCATCTGGACTATCTTGAGAGGTTCGAGCCCTTGAGCAGAGAGGGCGCGCTCATGTTCACAGGGGAGGAGAGCTACCACAGGCCGGCGATTTACAGATACCAGAAGCGATTCTTCGAGAGATACAGGCACCCCGACATAGACGTGATGATCGCTCTCCCGGAGGCGGGCAAGCCTTATTCGAGGACCTACGCCCACGTGCTCGAGAAGACCGGCGCTCATCTGATGGTCCTGTCGCCAATCGGCCCCGTGCCGATAGAACTGGATGAGATCTATCCCGTATCCCATTTCTTCGTTCCCGGGCAGGCGGAAGAGGCCGAACGGCGGGAGAACATCGAGCTCCTGGAAAGGTTCTCGCACGAGCAGAGATACTCTCTCACCGCGCTCTACGAGGGGGACGAGACGATAGACTTCGTCAACAGCATGAGGACACGCAAAGACAGATTTGACATCGACCGCGCGCGAGTGCTCGGCGTGCTTTCAATGCAGTTCGGCCAGAACGCCTCCGCGGCGCTGGCGAATTCGAAATTGGAATACGTTCGCTCGAAGACGAATAACCGGATAAGAAACGTCATGGTCGATGGCGAACATGCATTCTCAATTCGGGCGACCGACGGCTTTTTCTCCCTGACAGATGCTGGAGCGAAGCTCCTACATAAGGCGCTGCCTTTCCCTCGATACCGAGTGATCATCGATCCCGACTCGGTTCCTTTCATACAAAGAGGATCGAACGTGTTCGCAAAGTTCGTGCTCGATGCCGATGACGAGATTAGGCCCGGGGACAGCGTGCTGATAGTGACCAAAGATGACGAGCTCGTCGGGCACGGCCGGGCGTTGATGACGAGGGACGAGATGATCGCGTTCAAGAGGGGCATGGCGGTCAGAACGAGGCGCCGCTCTGGCGGTGAGAACTCGGAAGGCGATGACTGATCATTTCTCCTTCTTCTGCATCCGCTCTGCGAGCGAGACGCAGGACAGGAAATCCTCGGCGGTGTGCAAGAGCCCTCCCAGAGTGTCCGAGGCGGCGGTGCAAAGCAGCCGATTGCCCTCCTGGCGGGTCGAAATCCAGTCCCCGTTGTCCAGGCGGACGGCGTGCATCACGTTCCTCGCGATGTTTTCGTCTCGGAATTCCAGCGTCAATGTCAGACTGCACTTCACGGATGTGAATATGCTTGGACAATAAATAATCCTGTTCTGCGTTTCGTTCGAGAGCTGCAGCAACCATTTATTCCCGATTCGACGATTAGCATACCATGGACCTGGAAAGCTGCATTCTGGGCAGAAGGAGCATCCGGAGCTTCAGACCTGGCCATGTGCCGGATGAGGTGATATTGACCGGCCTCCGGTTGGCAAGCGCTGCACCCTCTGCGGGTAATACTCAGGAGAGAGAGTTCATCATCGTCAGAGACCGGGCGCAGAAGGAGAGGCTCATGAACGCCGCGCTCGGGCAGGAATCGATACTCGAATCTGATGTGACCGTCGCGTTCTGCGGCGACCTCGATATGATATCTTCGAGATACGGGAAGCGCGGACGCGAGTTCTATATCTTTCAGGACGTCGCGGCGGCGGTCCAGAACTTCCTGCTGTACATCCACTCGCAGGGGCTCGGCGCGGTCTGGATCGGTGCGTTCAACGACTCTGAGGTCTCGAAGGTGCTCGGCCTACCGCACCACGTGATTCCGATAGCCCTCGTGCCAGTGGGAAAGCCTGGCGAGGTGCCTCGGGCTCCGCCGAGAAGAGAGCTGAAGGAGATGCTTCACCTGGAGAAGTGGCCCGATTGAAGCTTCGGATAAGCAGAAGAGGACTGATGCTCGGAGTCATCCTCGGGACATGCCTCACGCTCTCGGGGATAGTCGTCATACAATACACCGAGGCGTTCTACCTCGTAGTCATACTCTGGGTAGCTCTGCCTGTCATATTAGTGCAATTTGTCAGATGGATCAGGAACAAGTTCGGAAGACAGACCCAATGATCACTTCTTCGCATGACCCGACAGGACCGCGGCCTTTCGTTCCAGCTCGGCTATCCTTCTCTGAAGCGTCTGTATCTGTCTCTGGTTCCGCTCTATCTTGAGGCGCAGCCTCGCCGCCTTTTCCCTGAGCTTCGCGGCCTTCGCCTTGTTCTTCGCGTCCTTCTTCGATAATTTTGCTTCCTGCTTGGCGTTAGCCAGTGCCGTGTTCTTGGCGGACATCGGTATCCCCAGGGGGATTATTGTAGTGCCCCTGATTTATTATTTGCCCGATTCGATGGATACCTTTATTAGGATGCCCGATGCGTGAGAATGTCCTGTGAAGGCACATATCGAGTCCTACGGCTGCGCGCTCAACCGCGGAGAGGCGCTCGAGTTCGAGTCCGTGCTGCGGTCGAACGGGTGGAAGATAGTCGATGACCAGCGAGAAGCGGATTTGAATTTCATTGCGACCTGCGTGGTCATCGAGACGACAGAGGCGGAGATGAAGAAGCGGATACGAGAGCTCTATCAGACCGGAAAGCCCCTGGTAGTCAGCGGGTGCATGGTTACAACCCTCAGGAACAAGATAGAAGAAATCGCGCCGGGCGCAACCCTCGTCCCGCCGGCGCAAATATCGGAGCTGTGCGACGCCGTTGGCCTATCGAAGTCCGAAACATGGATTCCACAGCCTTGGCCCGGGACTGCGGTGCATACCATCCCGATAGCGACCGGATGCCTCGGGGATTGCGCGTACTGCATCACGAGAAGCGCCAGGGGGAGGATCGAGAGCCGCAGACCCGAGGAGATTCTGGGCGAGATATCGAGGATAGATTTCTCGACCGGCGCGAAGGAGATCCAGATAACCTCGCAGGATTCTGCCGCCTACGGGAGCGATATCGGAACGAACCTGCCTGCGCTCTTGAACCGACTGGTCGAAACGGGCTTCGACATGAGAATAAGGGTAGGTATGATGAATCCTCGAACGCTTCTGCCGATTCTTAACGAGACAGTGGACGCATTTTCCTCTGGCAAGATATTCAAGTTCCTTCATCTCCCGGTGCAATCCGGCAGCGATAGGCTACTGGGAGAGATGGGACGCGGACATTCCGTGGCGGACTTCAAGAGCATAATCGACGCATTCCGAGATAAGCACGAACAAATCACATTGTCCACTGACATCATAGTCGGCTATCCAGACGAGAGCGACGAGGATCACGAGCGCAACGTGCAACTCGTGAAAGATATCAAGCCGGACATTCTGAACATAACGAGGTTCAGCGCGAGGCCGGGAACGAGAGCCGCTTTGTCGAAGGAAAGGGTCCCGAGCTGGAAGGCGAAGGACAGGTCCCGCGAGCTGACAGCCCTGAGGTTCGAGATATCGATGGCCAAGAACAGGGCGAAGGTAGGAAGAAAGATGAGGGTGCTGGTCACCGAGACTGGCACGAAGGGCTCGATGATTGCCAGGGGGCCGAACTACGAGCAGGTCATACTTGGAGGAAATGCGGTGCTCGGAAGGGTCTATGAGGTCGAGATAATCGATTGCTCTCCGATTCATCTTATCGGCACTGTCAGATAGACCGATGTCCAAACGGTTATCCTGCAAAGGATATTATTTCAGAAGAAGTTCCCATTCTTGAGCGACGCAGCCCCGTAGTGTAGCGGTCAATCATGCGGGCCTTTGGAGCCCGCGACGGCAGTTCGAATCTGCCCGGGGCTACTTTCTCTCTTCTTTCGAGACAGACTCGATGACCTTCTTCAGCTCGTTCAATCCGAACGGTTTCGTCATGAATGCGGAGGCGCCCATGGACAAGGCCTTATCTTCGATCTTCGGGTCGCCGCTCACAAAGATGATCTTCGCGGACCTGTCCTTGGCGAGGATCCTCTTCGTGGCCTCGAGGCCGTTCATCCCGGGCATCCTCTCGTCCATGATGACCACATCGGGCTTTATCCTCAGCTTGGAGTAGGTCTCAACAGCCTCCTCGCCCGTGTAGGCCTCCGCGACGACCTGGAAATCGCAGACCTCCTGTATGACTTCGAAAAGGTCGACTATCGATTTCTCGTCGTCGACGACCATAACCTTCTTCTTCAAACCCATCCATCCTGAGCACTAAATCGGTTCTTGGTCATTAAAGATTATCCATTCATTGCATATTCAATTATCGGTCTGAACCAGGGTACTGAGCGTTTTCGATGCAAGACATCTGCAGTGGAAAAAGAGCCTCAAGGAAGAATTAAAATAGAAAAATCGCAAGATACGCTCAGGGAATGAGATGGCAGCGAAGAAGAAGGACAAAGTCAACGGCCACGAGGACGAGGAATGCCCCGAGTGCGCGAAGCATCAGAAGCATGTGAAACTGGTCGAACACGACGGGAAGCTAGAGTGCAGGTCGTGCAGGTATTATCGATTGTTATACCGGTAACATGATTCAACCTTGTCGCGATTCGATACCTCAACGATTCTCATTACCGTCTCACGATTCAAAGAATTATGGCGCGGGGAGGGGGATTTGAACCCCCGAGCTCAAAGAGCACTGGATGTTTGCCCCATCTCTCATGATGAGGATAGCAATCCAGCGCCTTACCGGGCTGGGCCATCCCCGCAGATGCCAGCTATCGATAACCCTTAATCATCTATAAGATTTTGTTCAATTGTCGATGCTTTGCCCCGAGCGCAATTTCTGGGAATATTGACAATCGCACATCTGATACGCACGGGAAAAGCCTTTTCAAGGACTATCAGCTTCTCAATGGAAAGATATAGATTCACATACATTTGTGGTCGTTTGGAATCATGAAGGTCACGAGCTACGTCTCGAAATGCTGGACGAAAGCCGCGATAGAGATAATGCTGGCATTTCTCGCGCTCATATTCGGCATTCAGGTATTCAATCAGATGCCAGGGATGGCCAGACTGTTTGACGTCTTCTGGTTCTCTTATGCGATGCTTTGGTTCGGGGTCATTTCTCTCTTCATTCTCGCCTACGCGAACATTGCGAAGAGCCTTCTGACAGTCCCGACGAAGCTATCGAGCAAGGACATATCGGAGAAGCTCGACAAGCTGGCAGAGAAACTGAGCGGCGACTGGGTTTTGGCAGAACAGGCAATATTGCCACCTCCGCCACCCCCGGAGGATGTGCTGCCGAAGAAAAGGAACGCCGCGATAGCGCTATCAGTTGTCGCGGTGCTCATGATCGCGTCCGTTTTCGTCGGAAATGCCGCATTGGGGCTCGGCTCGCTATCGGGAGGAGGAGGCAGCACTCCCGAGGAGACATTCGACAAGTTTATTGAAAAATTGAACCAAGGTGACTTCGAAGGGGCTTCTGGGTATACGGTACTCAGTTTCGTCATGACGCCGGAGGAGGCCGGAGACATTTTGCGAGGGATCTTCCATGGTGAAGAGGATTTCAGCATCACGGTGAACAGCAGAAGCGTGATGCCAGAAAATCAGATACCGACGGAATTGAAAAACAACATTACTTCGATCATTGAAATGATAGAGCAGAATTTCAGCGTGGAGATCGAAGGCTGGTGCGTCATAGAATTCAACTTCACCGTGAGCATCGTCGGCCACGGGTCACAGGATGTCTCAGGGATGATACCCCTGATAAAGATCCAGGGCTCATGGTACCTGATGTTCGAGATGGGAGGAGATGGTGGGGGGCCGGGAGAATCCCCGTGCGAGGACATTTTCGAGGGATTCATCGCACGGATGAACGCGCACGACGCCACTGGCGCTCTGAGCTATACGGTTTACAGCTATGCCAACTCATCGGTTCAAAGCCAGGTTATCGACAGCTTCAATTCTCTATGGGCGAGTGGCTCATTCTCGATCACAGTTTCATCGTACTACGCTAAGGATGAATCCGAATTCGATCAGCAGCATGAATGGGACTTGCGAGATGAGGTCGTGGGTTGGGTGACTTCCGAGCTGGGATTGAGCGTGACGGGATTCTGCATCATCTACTGGGAAGGAACGATAACGAACGACTCCGGGAGCTTCCCTCAGAGCGATAGGATGCCTTGCGTCCGGGTCGTACTCGGCACCAGCCCGGGAACGCAGGAGGAACGCTGGTGTCTTGTGCCCAGGGAGCCCGGCAATGAGCCTTCTAACGTGGAGGTTAAGGTCTCGTACCAGGACATGGGGAGCATCCTCAATTTCACGGTCCAGTACATAACGAACACGAGTCAGCTGAGCCTCGATGATGTATATCTGACGGTGGCCTACTCGGACGGCACATTGTCGTTCGACAAGCGCCAGCTCAGCACCATGAGCTCAGGAGTGCCCGAAGCCGGCGTGACGTATTTCGATATGAACGACTTGACATCCTTGAATGCTGGCGATTATTTCTTGTTCGATAAATCACTATATCAATTGGGCTCGTGGTTCGAGCTGACAAATTCGGACGGAAGCCACGTATACTGCTACATTTATTTCGCCTAAGGGCGCTGGCCTCGCATGACGAATGCCGGTAATTCGGCCTCCCCCGAGAGGTAGTCCTATGCCTGAAAGAATCAGCAGCGGCGATACGATACTCACAACCGAGGAGAGGGAGAGAATACTCGATAGAGCCCATTCGGTGTTCTCGTGGGTGGGGAACCTGATACCCGAGAGGGAGAATCTCGACGGAATCATGATCAATCTCAGGGAGACCGTGTTCGCTCTTCGCACCAAGAAGGACATATCGGATGCGGACAGGCAACTGGCTCACGTCCTGATACAGAAAATCAAGAGCCGCAAGAAAGAGCTGGAGGAGCATCTCGGACACGACGAGCTGACGAAAGATACCGCGATGGCTCTTCTCGATGAGATATCAGGGCTTGTCAAAGCCATTAACGACCTGCACGACATCGAGTTCGCCGAGGACCTCGACATCAAGAAGGCAGAGATCATGAACCGCGTCGACGACGAAAAACGGTGGCAGGAATATCTCAGACGGCTGAAGCTCGGAAAATGACGCGTCATCCGTGGTTCGAGGGCTGAGATGCACCTTTCGAAAAACTCAGTTGAACGATTCTATCACGATGTAATTTTCGACAGCAAGGTCCTGCAATGGGTGGCTCCGCAACGTTGTCTCAACGGTCAGAAATCTGGTTATGGGAAATCGGTGGAAAACATGGCGGCCATTTCGAATGATTTTCAGAAATACCAGTGATAAATTAGTTATATGATTTATGATATGGGCACACCGCTCAGAGACGGGGACGGAGTTTTCGCCGAATCCGCCGTCGAAGGGAGGTAGAAAATGAAAGCACTCGTATTGGGCGCATCCGGACAGATAGGTGCGCTTTGCGTTCAGGATCTCGTGGAGATGTGCAAGGTCGACGTCATTGCGACCAGCAGAAGCCTCGAAAGGACGAACAAGGCCATCAAGGACCTGAAGATCAACCCGAACAAGGTCACTACGATGGAGCTCGATGCGACCGACCTGAAAAAGCTGGACCAGGTCATGAAGAAGGAAAAGCCGGACACGGTCGTGAACTGCGCGTGGTACCAGACCAACCTGGGAGTCATGGACGTGGCTGTGAAGAACGGCGTTCACTACACCGACCTCGGTGGCTTCTTCGATACGTGCCTCAAGCAAATCGAGCAGCACAAGAAGTGGGTAGATGCGGGGGTAAACGCCACCATCGGCCTCGGAAGCACCCCTGGTATGACCAACGTTGCCGGAGCGGCCGGCGCCAAGAAGCTGGACAAGGTCGACACGATAGACATATACTGCTCCTGGGGCAACACGTTGCCGGTGAAAGAAGCCGGCTGGCCGGGATACTCCATCAGGACCGTGATAGACGAGTTCACTCAGGAGCCGGTCATGTGGCTGAACGGGAAGCATCAGAAGCAGCCCGTGCTTTCCGGCGAGAAGGACGTCGTCATGCCAGAGCCCATAGGAAAGGTGAAGTCATACTACATCAAACACTCGGAACCGGCTACGATGGGTAAGACATTGAAGGCGAAGAACGTGACTTTCAGGATCGGCTTCCCGCCGACCGACCTGAACACGTTCAAGACGCTCGTCCAGCTCGGGTTCGCGAGCACCAAGCCTCTCAAGGCAGGTAACTGCGAGGTTTCCCCGCTGGATTATCTCACCGCGATGTACCAGAACGCCATATCCTCCGGCAGGGAGACTCCGCCGAACGAGCCGTACGAGTACGACATGTTCAGGATCGACTGCTTCGGAGAGAAGAACGGAACGCCTGGGACCGTCACGTACTTCATCGAGACTTGGAACGACCCGAAGAGGAACGCGAGCTCCGCGAGGGATACCGCGGTGCCGCCGGCGATAGTCTCACACTGGCAAGGTACCAAGAAGATAAAGGAGCCTGGAGTGTTCCCTGCGGAAGTGACCGTGGATCCATACCCGTTCTTCAGAGAGCTGGGCAAGAGGGGTATAAACGTCACGGAGCACTTCGACGTCGTCACGAAGTTCTTCTAGGAAAACCATTGGGGGATCATCCCGTCACGGATGATTTCTCCATACTCCTTCTTTTTCACTCGTCAGATAATATTTTCTATCATCTACATCATTCCCAATCCTGGGATTGATAGCAATGATGTCGGAAGAGGAGTTGCGAAAAGAGGCCGAGAAAATCGCGAGCGAAAAGGTCGGCTGGATCGTGCATTTCTCCAGCTATATGATCGTAAACTTCTTCATGGTGATCTTCTGGGGCGTGACCAGCGGCTGGAATTCTTTCCCGTGGTTCATCTTCATGACCATCGGCTGGGGCATTGGAGTGGCCATTCACTTCTTCGCGGTATACATCGATCTCGGCTGGAAGCAGAAGATGAAGATAAAGGAGTACGAGAAGCTCAAGAAGCTTCAAGAACAGAAGTAGGCGAGCAAGGGGTTTTGGGGGGGGAGGTCCCTTACTTGAACTCCCTCTTCATCTCGCTCAGGACCTCGTCGGCGATATCGAGAACCCTCTGGATGTCCTCCTCCGTGTGCGCCTTGGACAGGAAGAACCTCTCGTCGCAGTGGGGTATCCCGAGGTACACGCCCCTGTTCATCATCCCGAAGAAGAAGTAAGTCCATTTCTCCTCGTTGAGCGAGAAGGTCTCTCTCCAGGTGTTCGCGCTGACGCAGTCGAAGTATATCGTGCCGAGCGGCCCGATGTAGTTCACGCTGCCGACTATCTTCTTGTCGTCCAGAAGATCCTTCAATCCGCCCCAGAGCATGTCCGAGATCTTGTTCAGGTATTCGTATGTGCCCGCCCTGCCAAGGATCTCGATCGTTTTCGCTCCTGCGGCGAGGCTCGTCGGATGACCGTTGTAGGTTCCCACCTGGACGGCGTTCGTCATGCCGGCCGATACCTCAGCCGCCGTTCCCTGGACCTTGGGGAGTATCATCTCCATGATTTCCCTTTTCCCGCCGATGCAGGCCATCTGGAACCCGCCACCCGCGATCTTCGAAAGAGCGGTCATGTCAGGCTTGACGTTGAACCTCTCCTGGCCACCGCCGTACGCAATCCTGAAGCCGGTGAGCACCTCGTCGAAAATCAGGACGATTCCCAGCTTCTCGGTTATCTTCCGCACCTTCTTGAGATAATCATCTTTCGGAATTATCAGTCCGCCGCCGCCCATTACGGGCTCTAGTATCAGGCAGCCGATCGTGTCCTGGTTCTCCTCGAGAATCTCCGCCGTCGCCTCGGCATCGTTGTACGGAATGACCTTGACCAGGTTCTGCGTGACGAGCTTCGGTATACCCGACCCGTAGGGAAGACACGGCGGACGCTTCGGATTGCTGTTGAGCTCCTTCTCCGTGAGGTGCAGGGCGTGCAGCGCGTAGTCGTGACCTCCGTGATATGCGCCCTCCGCCTTCACCATCACATCCTTGCCGGAATATGCTCTCGCGATCCTTATGCAGTTCATCGTCGCCTCGGTGCCGGAATTGCTGAACCTGCAGAGCTCCATGCTCGGAAACGCTCGCTGGACGCGCTCGATGTATTCGATCGCGAGCTCGGTGGGCGTTCCGAGGACGTCTCCTCCCTTCGTGACGCGCTCGATGACAGCAGCTCTCACCTCGGGATCGTTGTGCCCGAGGATGATCGATCCCATGCCGCATATCAAATCGATGTACTCGTTGCCGTCGACATCATAGATGAACTGCCCTCGGCCGTGAGTCATATAGACAGGATATGGCTTGAACAGCCGGATGTTGCTCTCGGCTCCTCCTGCCAGTTTTCTCGCTGCGCGCTCATAAGTCTCCCTCGACTTCGGGGTTCTCCTCATGTACTCTTCGATGTACTTTTCGTTGGCCATCACGCTCGACCTCCTTCCCGGTCAGACTGAAGCAAACGTGAGATGGTTAGAACAATTCCAACCTCGTTTTCTTCCGGGGCCGCCTCTTGGTCTGGGGATATCCTCCAAACCGGGCATTTCAACCCTACATTTGCCAATGTATAAGAATCCTTCTTTCGATTTTCTGGATATATGAAAATCGTCGGAAAAAATTCGAAAATTATCTTGCATTTTCGCACGATATATTCGCGAGTGTATTTGGCTCAAACCGATATGAGAATTGCGGACTTAATTTATCTCAGAGGTCGCAAATTCAATATAAAATCGTTCATGCCTGATATCGCTTTCACAATTTTCTCACGAGATGAGTCGATCAGGGTCTATCAGCCACGAGAGCGTCCCGATTGAGAATAATCAGCTAATGAATCGAAAATACCTGAACCCTCTTTGCGCAACTCGCGCTGAAGGGTACCAGCGTTCTGCGGAAGACATTTCCATCTTTTTACAGGCACCTTTAATCACATATTTATACCCCGAAAGGCCCTTCTTATTTTCCCTCAGATATTCTGGGGGAAAGAGCCAGTTTCTTACTGGCCTACCGGGTTGAAGAGGGTGTTGAAAAATGAACAATCGGTTTGTTAGGGGTATGACTCTTGTCATCGCCTTTCTGATGATTGCAACCGTTATGACGACGTTGCCGTCGACGGCAGCTGCGTCAGAGGGAATAAATGCTACAATTATAGATGGCAATTCGGCGCCTGCGCTCGCGCCGGATATATTGATTGAAGACATCGCAGAAGAGTTCGATTCGAGCTCATTCGTTGTGAGGCCAGACGGCACTACCAGGATATACGTTCAGACCTCTGACATCTCTGCCCTCGATGCGTTTCTCGTTGAGCACGGTTTGAAGCCGACCAACAGAAAGCCGATAATGGGAATCGGCGTGGTCGCGATAGACGTGCCGATTACGCTCGTCAAGGAGCTAAAGCAGCTATCAACGACGCAGGCCGTATTCCCGTTCGCCAAGCCGACAAAGATTGGCGATATTGAACCAGACGAGGTTCTACCTCGCTCAATAAGACCCGCTCCGAACGACGTGTTTACAGTCGAACAGCACAAGGCGACAAAGGCATGGGACATGGGATACGACGGTACTGGCGTGAATATCGCAATCATAGACAGCGGGATAGATTTCGCGCATCCGGACCTTCAGGGAAGGCAAGCTAGGGATCCGAACCCCGGGTCCCCGTATTACGGTTGGCCGTTGGTTTTCGATGTGCAATCCGTGACAACATATGTCGATACTGGAAGCACCGACGGCACATGGTACTCGGATACGAGCAACATCGTGTTTGCAATGGGCGGGTTTATCAACTTCGGCGGATACATGTACAACGTCAGCGGAATACCATCTGACGGCTCCCCTCCGCTTGGCCCCGTGTATATGATTGGATACCATCCAGATCCGAACCTCGCCGCGTATTATGGCGAGCCTGTCGCCGTGCTGGTCGCATGGAATTCGACCACAACGCGGTGGGATACGGTCTACGTTGACTTGCTCAACGATAAGACGTTCACGAACGACAAGCCGTGCACCATGGGCGACGAAATATCTTATGCCGATTACTACGATGAGACGACCGACGAATGGGATACGAGTTCTTGGAATTCCGGTGACGGAATCGCGGACATATCTGGAGGAATGATCTATTGGATATCGGACGGAATCAACCCCCCGCCATTGGCGGACTTGTTCTATGTGTCGCCGCCTGTTCCGTCTGAGGGGGCGCTTGTCGCGTTCGCCGGCGAATTCTTGGAGGGTGAAAGCCACGGAACGGGGTGCGCCGCTTCGGCAGCCGGCACTGGCAAATCGATGGACGGATCACTGGCAGGAATGGCGCCCGGTGCATCGCTCATTTGCGTTCCGACCTACAACTCTGCGAGCGTGATAGATGTCTGGATCGTGACCGTGCTCGGATACGACGGTATTCCGGGGTCCGGCGATGAGGCGAACATCGCATCGAACAGCTACGGTTGGGACAGCACCGCGCGAGAATCCGGCCTGGATGTATTGTCCGCATTCAACTATTATATCGCATATCTGACGCCCGACACCTTATGGTGCTGGTCTACTGGCAATGGAGGTCCAGGTTACGGGACGGCGAACGCTGTCACGCACCCGCTCGCTGTAATGGTCGGAGCCGCGTCCTCGATGGGATATAGGTATCTCATGGGCATAGGCACTGACAACGTTATGTACGGCGACGTGATTCCGTTCTCCGATCACGGTCCGACAAAGAGCGGGAAGCTGGACACTGATGTCATCGCGGCCGGGGCATGGGGCGTGACGCCAGCGCCCTTGTACTTCTTCCTAGATTGGCCAAACGGCAACAATAGCTGGATGACCTTCGGCGGGACGAGCATGGCATGCCCAGTCACTGCGGGAGCTCTTGCCCTGATTTATCAGGCATATGAGAGCGCATACTCAGCCTTCCCGCAGAGCTTCGAGGGGAAGAGCCTACTAATGTCCTCGGCAGACGATGTCAACCACGATGTGCTCAAGCAAGGCGCCGGCTACATCAACTGCGAGAGGGCGGTCAAGATTGCGGCCGAAATAGACGGAATCTCAGTGGCGCCTGAATGGCATGCATCGAGCGGACAATGGGTTCCTAACAATGTGTGGTATCCGGGCGGATATCGCGGAGTGAACTACTTGTCGTTCCCCGCAATTGTATACCCAGGAGATGTCTTAAGCCACACAATAAGCATCTTGAACCACAACTGGACATCTGACGTAGATGTCACCGTGACCGATGCGATATTCACGAAGTCCTCTTCTGCGAGTTTCAACTACACTACGACTGACGGGGCCCCATTTATGCTGAACATTACAGGCTACATACCTCCCGGTACCGACCTGACAAGGATTACCGCGTACTGCTCTTACGACGACTATTTCGACCCGGGAAGAACCTACAGTCCCGTATTCAACTACGGTCTCGAATTGCACAACTGGGAAGATCTGAACGGGGATTCGGCTGTTGCGTACTCCGAACTTAGCAGGGTCACCGTAGATGGAGGGACATCGAACATGCTGCAGGTCACCATGCACGATCCTATCGAGAGAGTGATTGACGGCCTGATACTGAGGATGAACGTGTACTACGGAGGCCAGGCAGGCATCGAGTGGCACTTCCAAGTGGACAACTATGACAAGCAGGACTGGTCCTGGGTTAGCGAGCTATTTGGATTGGTGACCGTTCCTGCCGGTGTGATGTCTTCGGAGATTGTAATCCTTTCCGTGCCTGCGGACGCGAAGGTCGGGACATACGAAGGAGCGATCTATCTCGAGGCGAACGGTGAGGTAACGGTTTGTCCGATTCTCGTCCACGTCGCTTCAAATAACCCGGAGTTCGAGTTCGGCGGCAACCTGTTGGAAGAGGTCATATTCGACAACAATGTGACGGCCGCGGCAGACAGGGAATGGCGCGCGGAGGTCGGCGATTGGCGGACATACTACGTGGATGTTCCCGACCTATATCCGATAGGCCCCAACGACAAGCTCTACGTGACCGTGAACTGGTCGTATGTTCCCACTGACATAGATGTGCACATGATGTCATACATCGATGCGGCCTGGCTACTGAATGACGAGCCGTACCATATCGGATATGTCGGGGGCAGCGAGGAATACTATCTCGGTGCGGGAACGTACGGATACAGGACGACGACCGGAGAGGCGAAGGAGGTCATCGGCGTCCCGTTCAACATCGGCCTGAACGAGATAGTGCTGCGGAACCCGATAGGCGCGGGCTTGGTTCCCTATGAGCAGATAACTGGCTTCACGAGAGTGTTCGACGACTCCTCAGTATATTTCCCCGCGAATATCCTGCTCGATTTGAACATACCGTCAGTTGAGCCGAAGGGGGTTTATCCGATCGGCGTGCGGACCGGCGCATTGTCCGGGCTCTCGGATGTGCCTTTCGGGGCGACCACTTTCGGTCCGGTCGGCGGTTTTATGAAGACCTTGCTGACCTACCAGGACGACTGGACCGTTGTATACTTCGACCTCACCGAGGACTACGATTACCTCAAGGTAATGACCGACTCCACGGTCATGGGACTTGACATCGATCTTTATGTGTATTGGTACGACGGCTCGTCTTTCGTCCTGGTCGGAATGAGCGCCGGTGCGTCCGCAAAGGAGACCGTGCTGTTGTTCGATCCCCCGCAGGGCACATACGCGGCGGCAATTTATGGCTGGAGCGTCCCTGGAGGAACTCAATGGTTCGACCTGACCGTCGAGTATCCGATGAGCGGTGCCTCGCCCTTTGGGGTGAAGGACGTGCCGATATCCGTAGATCCGTGGGGAGCATACATGATGAACCTGACGTACGATCTTCCTTATGTAGACGGGATATACAACGGGTGGATAGGCTTCGGTTTCTGGGGCGCACGTGACACGTACAGGATACCGATCATGATAGAGCTGAACGACGTCGCCGCTCCTGTCATCGAGCCGATGACTCCGCGGGACGGCGAGAGGATTTCCGACAGAACGCCGACATTCGAGGCGTATATCAACGATACTGTGGCATATTCCGGCGTGGGAGGCGTGCTGATGACCTTGGACGAAGTGCTCACCATTTGGCCCCCGGTGGAAAATGGCGTCGCGTCGTTCACGATGCCTTGGGCCCTCGATGACGGAGAGCACACTCTGCTGATCGAGGCGATGGACGGGGCCGGGAACACGGCGACACCGGTACTCGTTACGTTCACCATAGACACCGAGATCTCGCTCGATGCCTGGATGAGCGACAGCGATGGCATGATACCCGACGGCGGGATGACCAGCGAAGATCCGATAGCCGTCGAAGGGGTCACCGACACGGACGCGACCGTCACCCTGACTGTCAACGGCATGCCGATGCTCGTTCCGGTCAATAATGCGACTGGAGAGTTCTCGGCATCCGTAAGCCTTAACGAGGGCTGGAATTCAATCGATGTCATCGCAACCGACGAGGCGGCGAACAGTGCGTCACTGTCGCTCACCGTATATTGCGACAGCGTTTCGCCCATCGTTTCGATAACCTCGCCGTCCTCCGGAGCGAATACCAGCGTGGCAAGCATAATCGTGACTGCGACGGTCAGCGACGCGTCGGACGTGACCGTCATGGTGAACGGCGTGGTCGCGGTCTTGCAGGGAGGGTCATGGCAGGCCACGATCACCCTCCTCGAAGGATGGAACACGGTGACCGCGATAGCGATTGACGAGGCCGGAAACGTCGGCTCGAGCTCCATCACAGTAAGGTATTCGCCGCCCGTGTACGTGACCCCGGACGAGCTCGATGATGCCGTCAACGAGCTGCAGGATGACATGAACGAACTCTGGCAGAATCTGAGCAATCAGATCGACGAGACAAACCAGAACTTGGACGACCTGAACAACACGATGGCGGATAACATTGCGGGCATCAACTCAACGATGCTGATGGGACTAATCGGCGTGCTCGTCATCCTGCTGGTGGCAATCGTGCTGGTCTTCTACATGCTGAACAAGAAGATCAATGCGATAGGCAGCTTGAAGCCCGGTTCAGTCACCCGAAGGGTGAGAGAGACTCCGCCGCCACCGCCGCCGCCTGAGATGAAGCAGTAATTGTCGTGAAAACCATTTGAGAAGAGGCGCAGAATTCTGCGCCTCTTCAATAAGATATTTTATCTGAGCGGACAAGACGGCGAAACGACATCTCAATAATTTTCCGCCAGGAGCTCGTAGTACGCTCTCGGGTGAAGGCAAGCTGGGCAGACTTCCGGAGGCTCGGTTCCCTCGTGGATATACCCGCAGTTCCTGCATCTCCACTTTACCGGCTTGTCGCGCTTGAACACGCGGCCCTTCTCGACGTTCTCGAGGAGCGCCCTGTATCTCTTCTCGTGGGCCATCTCGGCCTTTGATATCGCGGTGAACGCCGCGGCGATCTCAGGGAAACCTTCCTTTTTCGCAACCTCGGCGAACTTCGGGTAGAGGGTCCCCCATTCCATCTTCTCCCCGTCCGCCGCCTCTTTGAGATTCTCAGCGGTGTTTCCGATCACTCCTGCGGGATACGATGCTGTGATTTCGACCATCCCGCCCTGCAGGAACTTGAAGAAGCGCTTCGCGTGCTCCTTCTCGTTGTCCGCGGTATCGAGGAATATTGCGGATATCTGCTCGAGGCCCTCCTTCTTAGCCTCAGATGCGAAATAGGTGTATCTGTTCCTCGCCTGAGATTCTCCCGCAAAGGCTGCAAGGAGATTCTTCTCTGTCTGCGTTCCTTTCAAGCTCTTCATCATCTCACCCTCATCTGTTCTCGAATAATCTCGATATTGATTTCATTTTCTAATAGCGATGAATTCAATCATCAGACTTTCTCGAACTGGTCCTTCGTGGCGCCGCAAACCGGACATACCCAGTCTTCTGGCAGGTCTTCAAATGCCGTTCCGGGATTCACGCCGTTATCAGGGTCCCCTTCCGCCGGGTCGTATATGTATCCGCACACAACACACCTGTATTTATCCATCTGATTCAACCTCTTTCGGCGACACACCTCGCGCCGCCTTCTTGGAAAGAAGTAGCGCATGGGGGTATTTCATATTATCTGAACTAACGAGCCGCGCCGGAACCTCACTTGGATAAATACCTCCACGCAAGCAGCGTGCCTATCGCCCCGAATAGCAGGGCGAAAGCCCCGAGGTAGGCGAAGTCCCCGGCAAGCACGGACCAATCGGGGTTCACCAGAAGCGACTGCCTGATAGCCTCAGTGGCGTAGGTGATCGGGTTGATCTTCGCGAACGATTGGAGCCAGTCCGGCATCAACGATATCGGGAACAGGGCATTGCTCGCGAAGAGCAACGGTAGGTTCAGGAGGTTCGCGATCGCCATCTGCGTCTCGAACCGCCTGGACCTCACTGCAATGGCCAGGAACATCGCGGACAGGCCTATGGCGAGCAAGACCGCAGCCGCGAAAGGCAGGAATATCATCAAAGGATTGAAGTCAGAGTAGAGTGCCAGCCCAAGCGCCAGCGCGGCGAGGAGCACGATCGATACCTGTACGATGCACCTCACGACCGCGGCGAACACCTTCGAGAAGATTATGGAGCTTCTCGCAACGGGCGTGCTTAGGACCTTGTACAGGAACCCGAGCCTTCTGTCGAACACTATCGACATTCCGCCGAACATTGTAGTGAAGAGCACAACCATTGAGATTATGCCGACGGCCATGTACGAGAAGTAATCGCTGGTCCCGAACAGCTGCAGGAACAGCTGCGACCCTGCCGCGCCTCCGGCACCGGCGAGGCTGCTAAGATTGAACGCCTTCCCGAAAAGCCCCATCCAGATGACTGGCTGGATGAGCGTCATGAACAGCTGTATCGGCTGCTTGTACCATTTTTTCAGCTCGCGCACCGTCAATGCCATGAGTCCGCTCATGCTCTCCGCCTCCGCATCTGCATCCTTTGAATCCTAATGGCCTCGCGATCGCCCTCCTCGTGTCTGAGCGAGCGTCCTGTGAACTCGAGATATGCTTCGTCGAGCGTCGGCCGGGAGAACCAAATCTTTCGGAGCCTGAGCCCTGCCGCGCTTACAGCGTTGATGACCAAGGGCGCGGTCTTATCTCCGCCCTTGACTTTCAGCCGACACGTCCCGTCCTCCTTGCATGCGACCTCGCGCACCGTCTCTAATTTCTTGAGAACATCGACCAGTGGCGCAGGGTCCCCTTCGACGGCCACCTCTATGATGTCCCCGCCTATGCTGTCCTTGAGCGCTTCGGGAGTATCGAGCTTGACTATCTTGCCGCGGTCGATTATCGCTATCCGGTCGCAAAGGTTGTCCGCTTCTTCGAGATAGTGCGTCGTGACGAACAGCGTCATCTTGTACTCCTCTTTGAGGTGGCGGATGTACTTCCAGATCGCCGCCCTGGTCTGAACATCAAGACCGAGAGTCGGCTCGTCCAGGAAAAGCACTTTGGGACGGTTTATCAAACCTGCCGCGAGCTCCAGGCGCCTGCGCATCCCTCCGGAATATGTTTCCACGAGGCGGTCTGCCGCATCTCCCAGCTCAACGAGCGAAAGCAGCTCCTTCGCGCGCTTTTTCGCCTCTTCTCTCGGAACGCCATAGAGGTCCGCGCAGAGCATGACGTTCTCCATACCGGTAAGATCCTCGTCGGCCGTAAGATCCTGCGGAACCACGCCTATGTTCTTCCGCACATTCTGCGAGTCGCGCGCGACATCGAAACCACAGACCTTCACGCTTCCGCTTGTCGGCGCCAGGACTGTCGTCAGGACGTTTATGGCCGTCGTCTTGCCAGCACCGTTGGGGCCGAGGAAGCCGAATATCTCGCCTTCCCTGACGGTGAAAGAAATTCCGTCAACGGCTCTGATCTTCTTCTCAAACACCTTTACGAGGTCTTTGACCTCGATGACATTGTTCTCCATATCATCACTCCCTCTTCACTTCGAGATTATCCTTAGCATCTTCTCTCGGGCCTCTTCAACGACCTTCGCGAGCGCGCGCGCCTGCTCTGGCGTCATGTCCTTTGAGGCGACGGCTATGAGTTTCCCTGTCCTGACAAGCTCCTCGAAAAGCGATGCGCGGTCTGACCCGAGCGATTCCTTGAAAACCTTCATGCATTTCTCTATCTCCGCCTTGCGTCCGTCTATGAGGCGCCGACCCTTCGTGGTAATCCGATATGTCTTGCGCCGACCTTCGACACTCACCTTGATGTATCCTGCCTCGAGCAGAGATCGGAGCGCTGGGTAAATGGAGCCAGGGCTCGGCTTATAGAAGCCGTGCGACCTCTCCGCAATTATCCGCGAGATTTCGTAACCATGCACGGGCTCGTCGGAGATTATATTCAGAATTATCATCTTGAGGTCCCCTTTCGATAAAGGGCCCTTCGAAGTAATTGGGAAAAGCGGCATCATGCCCTTCTGCGTTGTCATACGATTCCGATATATCGCGATATATCGAAACTATTTAGCCCTATCCGATTTAAAACGCCCCGATAAAGTCGGGATGTTTGAAGAAAATGCCGAATTCGAAAGTTCAAAATAAGGGCGGCATATTAGCCAGCGATGAAAGGGATGGGAATTGCAGGTCAGATCGCAGTACGACCGATGGTACTATTCCTACGTTCCTGCAGGCATAGCTAATGGTTCGACTTCTCTTCTTATCATATTATTCGCAAAAGAGCTGGGTGCATCCATAGGTCAGGTAGGCCTGATAGCGGCGGCATCCTCACTCACAAGCGTCCCCGCATACATGCTCTGGGGCAATCTCTCCGACAAGATCAGAAGGAGGAAGCCTTTCGTCATATTGGGCTTCGTCGGAATGGCGCTGTGCCTTCTTCTCATGGGTCTGAGCAAGTCCGTTCCCGATTATTTCGTCGCCAACCTGCTATTCGGATTGCTTAGCACCGCCTCCGCGCCCGTGGCAACGGTTCTCGTGCTGGAAACGTCGGCCAAACAGGACTGGCCCAAGAAGATAGCCGCGTTCAGCCAGATAGGAGGCATAGGATGGGTCGCCGGGCTCGTTCTCGGTGCCGTTTGGCTACAGCTCGAGGCCGCCGAAATCCCGCTCGGTGATGCGATGAGGATGCTATTCATAATCGGAGCCGGATTAGGGTTTCTGTCAGCCTTGAACGCCTGGCGGTTGATACAGGAGCCGAAGGAGAAAATAGCCAAGAAACCAACCCATATTCAAGAGCATGGCTTCGTGACGATCGAGAGGCTCAAGTACCTGCCTCTCAGGTTGCTCCATTTCTTCGATTTCCACACGTACCTCAGAAGAGGGCACAGATTCGACAGACGCATGCTCGCGTATCTGGTTTGCATCTTCATTCTGCTTGCGGGCTTCACAGCATTCTATGCGATATTTCCGATATTCCTCGTCGGCGTGGTCGGTATCAGCAGCTCGAGCGTGTTCTTGATATACATTGCCGCGCAATTGACGTCTGCTCTATCATACAGATACGCCGGCAAACTGGTTGCCAATAGAGGATCGAAAAGAACCCAGCTCATCGCTTCCGGTACAAGGGCTCTCCTTTTCCCATCAATAGTTGCCATCGCATATGTGGGAGTCCCGCTGGCGCTCGCGTTCCCAACCATATTAGTCGTTCACGCGGTTATCGGGCTCTGTTGGTCATTGATAAATGTTTCAGGGTCGATAATCGTCTCGAACATATCCAGCGAGGAGTTGCGCGGACACGCTTTTGGCGCGTACAACGCAGCCCAGGGCTTCGGATCAATCGTCGGGCCGATCGTCGGTGGTCTCGTGTCACAATACCTCGGTTATGCTTTCGGCTTCCTATCAGCATCGGGACTAGTCGTGATAGGCATACTCATACTTCTCAGACTGAGGGTCTGAATAACTCTTTAAGTTCGACATCCGCTATCTTTGAATTGGCAGTATGATCGGATGAACGATGAAAACCAAATCGACAGTCGGGGCGTCAAGAACCCCGATCGAGTCCCGCCTGGACAGCAGGTGACCGACGAGATGCCAGTCCTGCATTACGGCAAGATACAGAAGATAGATCCCACTAAATGGAAGTTCACAATCACGGGGCTAGTTGAAAAGAAAATCGAGCTGTCCCTCGAGGAATTCAAATCGCTGCCGCAATCGAAGGTCGTCTCGGACATACATTGCGTCACGGGCTGGTCAAAATTGGATAATACATGGGAGGGCGTGTTGGCAGTTGAGATAGGCAAGCTCGCGAGGATACTTCCCGGAGCGAGATACGTCATGATACATGCTGCCGGAGGATTCACGGCCAATCTGAGTACGGACGATTTCTTCCAGCCGGATGTGATATTCGCGCTGCGGCACAACGGGAGGGAGCTAACCCCCGAACACGGGTATCCCGTGAGGCTCGTCGTCCCCCGATTGTATTTCTGGAAAAGTGCGAAATGGGTCGAGGGTGTCGAGTTCATGAAAGAGGAAAGGCTCGGCTTCTGGGAAACACATGGCTACCACAGAAGGGGAGACCCTTGGGCTGAGGAGAGGTACAGCTATCAGTAGAGAGAAAAAGAGAAGTGCCAGAAGTTCTAGTCATCGTCGAGCGATTCGCGTCGCATTGGCTCGCAAGTTTCGGAGAGCTTTTGCTTCGGCCTGACGAGAGACTTGATGCCAAGAAATGCCGACACTCCTGCTATCGCCGCCAATCCTATTGCCGGGATAAGGAACAACCAAGAAGGCGTAGCCGAGGACTCAAAACTGAATCTGGAATCATAATATGGCGTATTGTTCCCGCCTTCTGCCGGTGCCGCCCCGAAGGAAGACATCAGGCCGGTCTGAAGCGCGGCTATAATCAGGAACGCGGTCACGAGGATTAGCACCCAAGAGGATGACAGGAGGACTATGACCCGCGTGTTCTCGTTCGGTGACAGTATGTCTCTTGCCTTCCAGGAAAGGCCGTAATAGACGAAACCGTGATCCTCGTATCTCTTTACGAAACCTCCCTCCTCGAGCTTCTTGAGATGCCTATGGACCGCGGCCTTGTCGATGTTGAGCGTCTCTGCGAGCTGCGTGACCGTCCGTCTCATCGGCTGGAGAGCCCTGAGTATATCCAGCCTCGTATCCGACGCGAGCGCGAAAAGCGCCTTCTTGTCTATCTCGACACGCATCCCTGGCGCCCCGACAGATGGTATAAGTGATTCCTTGAACATTAATCTCGCTCCTAGAAATCAATCTATCCGGTAGCCGTACCAGTCCTCATAATATTGGGGCGTGTAATACTCCACCGAGCTGACCAGGGAGAGATCCGAGAGCTGGTTGGCCTTGACAAAGCACTCGGATATCGTGTAGAGGTAATTGCCGATATAGAGCGCTCTCCGGACAATGCTTGTGCTGTGATCGATGACCCCTCTCAGCTCGATCCCGCCATCAACCGATACCCTGAAAACGCATGCACCGCTGGTCATCTCGTATGTGTAATTGTATATGTCGGTCGAAGTGTAGCTGTATTCGGTCATGGGGATCACGAGCAACTCCTTCTTTGCATCGAACAGAATGGCCTTATGATCCCAGTTCGCCTCCGAATACGAGCTGCGCTCGGTCAGGTATCTGAACTTCTCCGATGGCGCCGTCGGATCCGACACGTCGAACAATGATATCTTGACGCTGCCGTTCTCGATTCCTATGCCCAACAGGTGATCTCCGTCGATCGGATGGAGATACGTGGAGAAGCCCGGAAGCTCGATCTCTCCGAGAATTCTCGGTTCGCTCGGGTCGCTCAGATCTATTACGAACAGCGGGTCCGTCTGTCTGAAAGTCACGAGATACAAGACGTCTCCGACGAACCTCGAAGAGTATATGCGCTCAGCCGGTGCGATGTTCTCGAGAGAACCGACTATTTGCAAGTCATCATCGAGGACGTAGACCGCGTTCCTTTGATCGCGCCAGAATCCGTCGGTCGTCGCGATGCGCAGATATCCATCGTGCTCGTCGAGCGCGAACTGATTCAGCGGGTATCCGCTAACGTCGCCTCTTGCGGTCACCGCCATCCAAAGCTTGTCGACCTCAATCTTGTAGATCGTCGTCGTGCAGACGCTTTCGTTTGCTGCAGTCGTGTCCTCGGCAAGAGTCCGTAGGTATTCCTTCCACTTCTGGAACGTCAGGTAGAGCGCCGACTCAGACATATATATCGTCGAGGAATAGTCGGCCATTATCGTGAGATAATCGTGTTTCAGGCCGACGACATCCACTGCGATGATGCTAAGAAAAGAATTCGGGAGGGTCGCGTTCGGATCGTAGTAGATGTCTCTGGCAGAGACAGCGCTGGTATCTTTGTCGACGGTTATCTCCGGCAGGCAATACGTCTCATCGATCTTCCAGATGTAGCTCTGTGATATGGAGTACACCGTGTCCCCGATCATCCTCGAACCTATCGGATAGCCCGATATCTCGACCTTCTGCCTAAGAGAAGGAGATGTAGGATCGGAGACATCGAAGATGGCGAGCATCGTGTTGCCGCTCGAATAATAGTACCAATACGAATAGAACCCAGAGGATCCAGGTTTTACATCATCGTAAGAATACACTTTGTAACAAGAAAGAACGAGGACGAGGTTATCATCATTGATGTATATCCCCTCGATATGTCCCCTTACGCTCGAGTTATCGATGAAATCGCTGGTATTGACATATGATAGGACCTGCATCTTCTCAGGGGGATAGGCCTTGACTATCGCGACGGAGTTGGATGATGACACGAATATCAGCTCACCGTTGGTTTTCACGATGTCCGCCTCATCGACCCCTTCAACTTGCACGTTCGTCTTCGAGTAATCGAGAGAGCCGCCTCCCAATCTCGATTGATATTCCTTGTCCGCTGAGCCTGCGAACCCGAAGCCGTAATAGAACCCTCCTGACGCGTTCGGACCGTAGACCGAGGCGTAAACCTGGTCGAGATATCCTGCGAGATCGTCGTAGCTCGAGAATGACGACATGAAATCGCCGGTGGTGTTTTCGGTCCCATAGATTATCAGATAGGCGGATATCCCCGCGGTGAGACCAGCTACGGTCACGAACGCTGCAACGATGACGGCAACTCCGCTGTTGATTTTCATGTTCTCAGGACATCATATTCTATCCCAGCGTATATGAATGCCCTTTTCTCGTTGACCTGGAAATCAACCAGCTTGGAAAAAATGGAGCCACTGGAGGGGTTCGAACCCTCGACCTACGCCTTACCAAGGCGTCGCTATTTGGTGGACCGAGGCCTCGTGAGCCAGGGTCTACCACTAAGCCACAGTGGCACGGCCAGTCGTCATCATCCCGTTTCATACTAAAAGGTTTTGTCTTTCTAATGCCGATGTTTAATAGCCCTCGAGCGCAATCCGACTCCCGATGAAAAACTCGCTCAGCGGATTAGACCTGGTCGCAATCGAGAGGGAGCTGCAGGCGCTCGTCGGAAGCAGAATAGACAAGGTCTATCAGCCCGACAAAGACAGGATCGTCATTTCCATATCTTCCAAGGCCGAAGGCAGAACGAGACTCAACGTCCTTCTCCCGGGATGGATATGGCTTGGCGGAGCGACGGAGGAAATGCCGAGCGCCCCGAGCGGGTTCGCCAGCCAACTGAGAAGGCATGTTTCCAATGCCAGAATCATGGCAATCGAGCAGCACGGCCTCGACCGTATAATCGAGTTCAAGCTGAAGAAAGAGACGGACATGAGGCTCATCATCGAGCTGTTCGGCGACGGAAACATCGTTCTCGTGGGAAGCGACGGCAGGATAATCGCGCTGATGAGATCGAGGAAATGGAAGCAGAGGGATCTGCGCCCGAAGAGCGAATACAAGTATCCCCCGGCCGCCTTCGACCCGCGAAAGGACGGGAAGACCAGGA
>JAWCKK010000005.1:92361-109126 GCA_038852105.1 Thermoplasmata archaeon | reverse complement strand
GCGATGTCAGGACATGGTTCCAGGCCAATGAAGAGACTATAGAGCAGGGCGCATGGTTTGACGATTGGATGGCGGAGGGTTCTGGCGGTGGTGCTTATGACATTTACACCGCGTATGACTATCCGATTGACATCCGCGTGATTTCGCTTCAATATGACCAGAAGAACAGCACGGCGAACACGTTGAGCCTCAGGGTATACACGTTCAGCTGGGGCATGGACGCGCTGATTGTCAGATGGCTCGAGGCGGCTAACGTTCTAAAGGACGCTTTCCAGGGCTGGATGGAAGATATGAACCTCAAGATACGCATTAGCCCGAGCATGATGAATCTGTCATTGAGCGCGAATGTGAACTACCAGTTGCAGGCCTGGGAGGACGACAGCAGCGATGTCTGGAGTGGTGGCTGGAAGCTGGAGAATGTGCATATGGACTGGTGTGGGAACACTGCTACTCACAATAGCTATGTTTCACCTTACAACAAATATGACCCTGACCAAACTAATCTGCTGACGGAAACGAGGTCTCCCAGTACATATTACATGGGTAGCGGAGTGAGCTACTGGCTGGCACCTCTTGAGAGAGACCTCGCTCAATGGGAGTATATAAATGTACAGCTGAACACCGAAGATGTCATAGGCATACGACCTTACAAGAAGGCCGCGTTGCCCGAATACACGGTTGCGGAATATAAGACTAATCTCACCCAGATGATGTATTGGGGCAGGATGGTCCTGGGCAAGGGCAGCTGGCCTTACGCAGACATCGCAGCCGCATACAATCCGACTACCAAGACTATTCGGTTGGTAGGCCCGATAGACTTCGCGAACGAGACGCAGGCGCCGGGCGTGCTCTTGCACGGTGTGCCGGCATTCATGTTCGACGTGTCGCCTGTTTCGTACTACACTGTCAGCGTTGCAGGCCCGCACACGACGACCCTGCAAGATACGATCACCGTCACAGCATACAATGCTAGCGGCTCAATAGTGAATTCCAATGCATGGGCAGCAGTAAACGGTGGTCCGTTAGCAACAAAATGGTACAACGGAACGGTTGTCTTGAGCGACACTGACCCAAGCGCGGACCCAGTGAGCACGAGCCACACGTGGCAGGCAAGTGACAACGGTGTCTGGAGCACCACGATTACGTGGGCAACCGCGGGAGTCCAGTACGTCAACGCGACCGACCAGTGGTTCGACCTGGACGTGACTGGCTCTTCCGGACCTGTTCCCGTTTCCCTGATACCGGAGTTCTCGACCCTGTTGATCCCGACGATAGGGGCGATTGCAATCTTCCTGGTGTTCAGGACGAAGAGAAGGCGGAAGGCCGAATAGGCACGCTCAGGTCAGACAACCTGCGAAACCCTTTCCCAAAACCTTATTTTCTCTTTCTCAGGTCGGCAGTAGCTATCTTGCCACAGGGTATGAAAGCTACGAAATCGATGCCAATATCGATTCAGATTGCCGTTAGCCCGCCATCAACGGACATCAGGGCGCCTGTCATGAAGCTCGACTCGTCGGATGCCAGAAACAATATCGCCTTTGCGGCCTCCTCGGGAGTTCCAAGCCGCCCCATCGGATGTAGCTCCCCGACCTTCTTGCAATACTTCTCGAACCCCACCCCTCGGCTCCTTGCCTCCTGCTTCGTCATCGGTGTACAGATTTCCCCGAAGCAGACCGCATTGACTCTAATCCCTTCTCTGGCGTAATCCAGAGCCATCGCCTTCGTCAGAAGACCGACGGCGCCTTTCGACGCGCAATATGCGGGGTCTCCGTAATCACCGACTATCGCATTGCACGATGCGTTGTTGACTATCGCCCCTCCGCCCGATTTCCTGATCTCGGGTATCGCGTATTTCGAGACGAGGAAGATCCCCTTCACGTTTATCGCCATTATCCTGTCCCATTCCTCGACTGATAGCTCCTCGAGCGTCTTCTCTATCAATATCCCCGCATTGTTCACGAGGATGTCCAGCCTGCCGAATTTCGATACGGCCTCCCTGACCATCCTCTTGGCGTCCTCTTCCTTCGACACGTCTCCCCTGATGAAAATCGTCTCCGGGTTGATCTTTCTCAGCTCGGAAAGCGCGCGTCTACCGTTCTTCTCCGAGATGTCAGAGATCGCGACTTTCGCTCCCTCCCTTAAGAAAAGGCGAGCCGTCGCCAGTCCGATCCCCGATCCGCCACCAGTAATCAATGCAACCTTGTTCTTCAGTCTCATATCATACACCCTTGTTCGGAATTCTTCTGAAAATCGTCAGCTCAGCGAAGCACTTCCTTCGCCTTCTTGTGATCGCTGACTACCAGAGCCACGCTTGTCGAAGCAACGTTCTTATTCAAAATGTGAATCGAATCGATGTTGATGCCCGCATTGGCAAGCCTCTTGGCCATCTTCGCCAGCTCCCCGGGCTTGTCGGTCAGCTCCACAACCAAAGCCTCGTATTCCCTGAATTTCAGGTTCGCTCGGGACAGGGCGGTTCTGGTCGACTGCTCGTCATCAGTCACGATGCGGATTATCGGGTTCTCGGCCCGCTCGCTCGCAATCGCCATGATGTTTATCCCGTTCGAGCCGAGGATGTCGGCGACCTTGGCGATCTCCCCGGGCCGGTTGCTGACGAAAATCTCGAATTGCTTCAAAAATCCTGCCCCCTCGTCTTGGATATATTGCAATATTCCCTATGCCGAGCTGGGATAAAAAAGCTTCATCATATCTGAGCATTCCAAAATCGAACAGATTATTATCCATAGAGGTCATTCGCCGGGCAGATGAGTGAATCAGGATGAGGATATTGCTTATCCACGCGGACAGGTTCGAGTACGCGGCGCTCGAGAGGACGAAGATGGCCGAGGATTGGCCTCAGGAGCGAATGAGCGAGGCTTTCAACGAGGCCCTTGTCGTCTTCACGACCGTCGAAAAGAGGGACAGCGATGCCGATGCTGTCGGGCAACTCGCCGCGGACGAGATTGCATCCGTCGCGGAGAGCGTGAAGGCAGAAAGGGTCGTCGTCTATCCTTATGCGCATCTCGCATCGGACCTTGCGGATCCCGAGCAGGCCGTCGCAGTGCTCAAGTCCGTGGCCGAGAAGCTCTCGCAGAAGGGCATCGAGACGCACCGCTCGGCTTTCGGCTGGTACAAGTCGTTCGATATCAGGTGCAAGGGTCACCCGCTCTCGGAGCTGTCGCGCGAAATCGTCGTCGTGCCAGCGGACAAGAGGGCGGCGCTCGGCGAAGGAACATACTCGGTGATGATGCCGGACGGCCGTGTCGTCCCGATCGAGGAGTTTCACGATGAGACCGGCGATTTCGGGATTGTAGTCGCGAAGGAGGCGCTCAAGAAGGACCTCGGGGAACGGAGCGAGCCCGAATACTTCCGGCTGTGCAGGAAGTTCGGCATAGCCTGGGAGGAGATGAGCGACTCGGGCCACATGCACTGGGAGCCGAAGGCGGCTCTCATGTTCGACCTCATCGGGGACTACAGCACGATGATAGCCACTTCCATCGGCATACCCGTCTATCTGATGAAGGGCACGAACATGTTCAACCTCCAGGAGCCGCCCGTGAGGGAGCACGCGGACCTGTTCGGGGACAGGCTGTACATGGTCGAGGAGGGGAAGAAGAAGTTCGTGATGAGGTACGCCGCGTGCCACCAGCAGTTCGCGATCATGAGGAACTGGACCATGAGCTACAGGCAGCTGCCTTTCGGCGCGTTCGAGGTGGCCGACTCGTACAGGCTCGAGCAGTCCGGGGAGTGCCAATTGCTGTTCAGGGTAAGGCGTCTGAACATGCCGGACCTGCACGTCCTGTGCAGGGACCGGAAAGAAGCCTACGATTGGTTCAACAAGATTCATCTGAGGATATTCGAGGAGGCCAAGAAGCTCGGAGTAGAATACGAGATGCTGATAAACATCTCCGGGAAGAAGTCGTTCGAGGAGAACAGGGAGTTCATCGAGAAGCTCGTCAAGGAACGCGGAAGGCCGGCGCTTCTCCACTTCTACCCCGACGGGGTCAATTACTACTGGACAATCAACATCGAGTACATGATGGTCGACGAGGGGCGGAGGCCGAGGGAGATCGGCACGGTCCAGATAGACGTCGGGAACGCAGGCAGGTTCGGCATAAGATATGCGGACGAGGAGGGCAGACAGAACTATCCGATAATATTGCACACCGCGATAATCGGAACGATCGAGCGATACCTGTACATGGTATTCGATGCCGCGATCAAGAAGGAGAAGAGCGGGTCGAAAGGCTTCCTTCCCGTCTGGCTGAATCCCGAACAGGTGCGGGTCATGACGGTCTCTGACAAACATCTCGCTAGAGCCTCGGAGATTGCCAGGAGGCTGTCGGAGAAGGGCATAAGGACAGGAATTGACGACCGCACTGAGACCGTTGGCAAGAAGGTCAGAGAGGCGAAACAGGACTGGGTATCTTACGTGGCGGTAATCGGAGACAAGGAACTGCAATCGGAGAATCTGAGGGTCTACGAGAGGGAATCGAACAGAGACATCGACATGACCGTGGATCAGCTCGCCAGTTTGATTCTGGAAAAGACCAAGGGCTACCCGAATCGTCCTATGTACTTCCCCGCAGAGCTCAGCAAGAGAATAGTCTGATCATCTGTCGGGCTCGTTCCCCCAGATAAGCTTGTGCAGCTGAGGCATCACGCGCACCTGCAACCTGTCCTTGACCACCTTCTCCGCGAGGAACTTCAGGTCCGTGCCGCCGACGGGGGTCATGACGATTGCCGCCTTGATTTCGTACTTGCCGATTATTTCCTTGGCATACGCGTAGTCCTTCTCGTCCGCTATCACGAACTTCAGCTGGTCGTATTGCGACAGCAACTCGATGTTGGAGAAATCCATGCTCTGATGCTCTCCCGAGGAAGGGCACTTGATGTCCATGCTAATCATGACGTTCTCCGAGCAAGGGACCTCCTCGAGGCTAAACGCGCCAGATGTCTCGAGCTGGATGAAATAGTCCTTGTCAATCAGCTTGTTCATGAGAGTGATAGACTCCCTCTGTGCGAGCGGCTCCCCTCCCGTGAGGCACACGTACCTCATCTTGGAATTCTCCACCTCGGCTATGACCTCCTCGAGGGACATCCCCTTGCCGGGAGAGCTCCTCGCATCCGCGGTGTCGCACCACTTGCATCTCAGCGGGCAGCCGGCGAGCCTGATGAAAACCATGGGGAGGCCCATGAGAAGGCCCTCTCCCTGAATCGATTTGAAGATCGAGTGCACCTTGAGCATCAGAGTATCCTTCGTCTACGTTTTCGCTCTTTTCGGGCCTTCTTCCTGCAGCGCGGGATCCGGCACACCTGCTTCCGCGAACCCCTTCTTGCGCAGGATGCACGATTCGCAGACGCCGCACGGTTTCCCAGAGCCCTTGTAGCAGCTCCAGGTCAGCTTGAACGGCACACCGAGCCTGGTCCCCTCTCGCACGATATCGGCCTTCGACATCTTCGCAATGGGCGCGAGAATCTCGATAGGGTGGCCTTCGACCCCGGACTTCGTGGCGACTCGTATGACCTGCTGGAAGGCATCGATGAACGGCTGGCCGCAATCAGGATATCCGCTGTAGTCGACGGCATTCACTCCCATGACGATCGCATCGGCCCCTATGCTCTCCCCCCAGGCGGTCGCTATCGCCAACAGGATGGTGTTCCTGCCCGGCACATAGGTCGGCGGAATCCTCTTGCCGATCAATTTTTCGTCGCCGGTCACATCGGTATCCGAGCTGACGAGGGCGCTTTTCAGTAATCTCGATATCGGTAGATCCACGATTTCGTGCTCTTTCGCCTGGAGCCATATAGCGAGCTTCTTCGCGCTTTCAATCTCTCTTGCATGCCTTTGACCGTACGACACAGTCAACGCGTAGATGTCGTATCCCTGGTTCTTGACGATTGCAGCAGCGGTGATGGAATCCATCCCGCCGGACAACAATGCCACCGCTTTCTTTGACACGAGTCTCACCTCCGCAGCCTGATAGTCTGCCAGACCGACTGCCCCATGCCTTCCTCGACCTTGACGTGCAAAGTCGATATGTTCGACCTGCCCGCAAGCCTCGTCTTGAGGCGCTTGCATACCCAGGCCGCCAGCTCCTCTGCGGATGTCTGCTGCACGTCGAGCATCGCGCAGTCCGCGACAGGAACTATGTATTCCGACTTGCCCGACCTGATCCTCACGTTCTTCCCGTCTGTCGACACGTTCCTGTGTTTCTTCGCGACCAGGAACTTGTGGTCGAGCTCCATCGCGATGCTCCTCACCAGCTCCTTGAGCTCCCCGAAGTCCATGATGACGCCGTCATCGCCCGGTTCGCCGTCCAGGCTCACGCTTATTGCGTAATCGTGTCCGTGGAGCCTTCCGCATCTCCGGTGGCCTATCATGACATGCGCTGCCGAGAATGTCAGGCGCAGCCGCCAGCCGTCTATCTCGAGCTGCATTCGAATCACCCTATCAGGGGTGGATAATATAAAGCCTTTTGGACTATTTTCTCGACTCTCTGGCTGCACACAAGGCTGCTGCAAATGCTAACGCATCGGTGTACGATCTCTTGTCCCTCGAAGTATCGATGAACACCCTGCCTATGTTGACAACGGGTGCGCCTATCGCGCTCCCTCCGCCGAGGAAGTACAGTGTCCGGAATATCAGGTTTCCCGAGACGCCGTCGGGAGCGATGATGAAGTCCGCCTCATCGACCGCCTGCTCGATAAGTATGTGCCTGTGATGCGCCTCGAGCCCTTTTTCGCGCGCCTTGTCGACAAGCCTATCGCCCTCTTGCAGGCTTTGGCTTATGCTCTCGCCTCTCGCGCCGTCTTCAGCCCTACCTTTCGAGAGAACAGCGATGACAGGCCTGACCCCGAGACATCTGAGATACCGCGCGCCCTGCATCATCAGCTCGAGTCTCTCATCGAAATTGTTGCCTTCGTCTATGCCGACGGGTGCGAGGAAGAACGGTTTCCCCCCTGCTGTTGAAAGAAGCGCGACCCTCAAGATACGATCGACGTTGTAGACTTCTTTCATCGAGGCTAATAGATCGTTCGACGATAGCGTGCCCCTTACGGCAGCGCATAATTTTCTCTCGCGGAGGTCGAGGCAGAGTTGTTTCGGGTCTTCGTATATCTCTATCTCTGGAAGGCCGAGGCGTCCCGCCTCCTGGATGTTCTTCTGTATCACTTCCGCTCTCTGCCTCACGCCTATGCCGATCTTCCCTTTTGCCAGCTTAGCAAGTCGGAAGATGTCCTCCTGGTCGAGCAATTCATCTCCTCCTCGCCGTCTTTCGCGACGCGAAGCTCCAATCATCGATCACATAATCGTCCCAATCCATCTCCCCGAGAGCTATCATGAATTCTGCAGGTGTTCCCAAAGGCCGACTATAGTTCCCGCTATCATCGAGGGCTATTCTCGGGCAAGCGGTCGAAACGTAAGCCTCGAAGCCGAGATCCTCGAGCTTTGCAGGAGTCACGTCATCGATTACGATGATTTCGGATCTCTTCTTTTTCTCTCTTGATTTGCGCAACATCTCCTCGGCGAGCTTTGGCCTTCGTTGGCCGAGCTTCGAGCTGACGAGGATGCCTATCGTCGTCGCATCCGCCAATGCCTGGACAATCGCGAACCTCCTTCTCAGGAACGCATCGGAATCCACTTTTTCTGACGAGGCATGGTTCTTTTCAGGGTCAAGAGCGATGACCGGCTTTCCCGTCGCGAGTCGGGCGCCCAATGCGTGGAATTCCCCGCCGCCGAGCAACAGAAAGGAGCTTACACGTCCCGCTATCTTTCTTGCGGAGGAATAGTCGCATCCGAGTATCTGACCTGGAGCGGATAGTCTGCTGTCGCCTTTACCCACGAGCGCCTTGATACCTGACGATTTCAAGATTTTAACGGCCTTTTCGATTTGGTGGATGTGTTGCGCAGTCGCAATCACACCAACGGGCGGTTTCAATTCGGGCAGCGCCGTAGCAATCATTTTCTCAAGATCTATGTCCATTAGAATCGGGACGAAAATGACGGGAACATCGCTTCTTGGCATTCTCATCGGCGCGTGCCCGAGCTGGATTATCGCATCCGCCTTGAATGATCCGGGCACAATGTCGCAGGCTCCGTAGCAGGAGTCTCCCGATATCAAGACCCTGCATCCGTATCTTCGTCTTATTTCATCCGCGAGCTCGATCGCCCTTCTCTTGAGCCCAGAGGGCAATTGCAGAATCACCGTTTTTGGTCTGATCCTCCTCAGCGCTTTGTCTGCGGCCTCGAACGATATGCTGTGAGCAGAGCCCATCGGAATGCCCTCTGATGCGGAAAACCGGAATTAGGGAAACAACACAAGAAGCTTTGCGAGCTTCAGGTGGCGTATTCCGAGCCTTTGATTACCTCGATGTAGGTCGGCGTGGGCAGCTTGATCGATGCCCTTCTCAGAGCCTCTTTCGCCTGAAGGAAATATGAGGGGGTGGTCTCGAGCGTTATCAGGGCCTGCTTCCGCATCACCCTGGCGGCCGTCCCCACAGGCTTGCCGAAAGCGTGTCTCATACCATCCGAGATACGGTCCGCACCAGCGCCGACCGCGACCTTGTTCTCCCTGAGAACGTTGTGCGGATAGACGAGAAGCTTCATGAAATAGTTGTTGTTCCCGACCCTCTTCGCAAGGTACCTGTTCGCGCTTATCCTCGCGGCCTCTAGCGCGATGTGCCTTATCTGGCATTGCTCCTTGGCGTGCAAGACCAGCTTCACCGGATAGTCGGCCTTGGTGCCGTGCTCGAACTGAGATATCCTGACCGCGGGCACCCCGCCTATGAATTCCCTGCGGCAGTATGCGGGGCCCTTCAATTGCCTGTACATCGAGTTCGGCTTGCGCACCATAAGAACTCACCAACCAACGGGTGCTCAGGCGAGAAATACGGTAGTAATATTTAAAGGTGGATGGTTGAAAATATAGGCCGTTCTAAGGGCCAGATGGAGAAATGATTAGATTTCTTATGGGCGCATTACGGCAAGTTTCTTATATGGATGTATTAAGAGATGCTCGAATGGGAATGCATAGGAAAACAGAAAGCAGAATGGGAACCAAAGGCACTCTTATCCTATGAGGGTTCGAATCTCTCTTCCTTGTCTTTCATTCGCCCTGGCAAGCGACGATATCGAATGATAGCCATAAGAATGGGAAAGTGGAGAACCGCTCGCACTGAGTTCTGCTTCACTCGTGCTTGTGCGGAGACGCTTTTTGAATGGGTTTAAGTACTGCACAGAACGTAGCCGATTCCGCAATGGCAAAGAGGCGCATTCCTAAGAAGGCCGCGAGAAGCATCGCTTCTGAAAGGATAGATATTCTCTTCGGGCTCGTAGAGCAGGAATCCCGGCAGGGAAGGACGGCCCGGGCCAAGAGGTATCTCGATCTGGCGATGCGGCTTGGCATGAGGTATAAGGTGTCGATCTCGAGGTACAAGAAGCGGTTCTGTCCGGAGTGCAAATCGTTCTATCGGTTCCCGGACAACGCCATTATCAGGTTGAAAAGGGGTAGGATAATAATAACCTGCCGGAATTGCGGGCACATATCGAGATATCCTTACAAGGGCTGATGCCGGGTGCGATGAGTCAGATGGCGAGGAGAAGCACACGAACGGAAATTCAGCCGACGGTCGCCGTGGGAAAGAACGGTGTCACGGACAGCGTTATCGCGGAGATAGTGCGACAGCTGAGGACGCGCAGGACCGTCAAGGTGAGGCTGCACGGCGAGTCGAAGCTCGGCAGGTTCGAGATAGCGAAGGAACTTGCGGACAGGTCGGAATCGAAGCTGGTGGATGTCAGGGGATTCACCGTACTGCTCGCCAGGAGAAAGACGAAATTGTAATCTATCGGCAAGAGTCTATAGTCGCAAGCGATTTCAACATCGACAGAGAAGATATCCGAAGAGAGTCTGATGAAAAATGCTCGACCCGAAATTGATCCGCGATAACCCGGAATTGGTTCGACAGGCGATGAGGAACCGCGGGTTCGACCTCGAACCTCTCGAGAAATTCATCGAGCTGGACAACCGATGGCGCGCGCTCGTAGATGAGAGCAACCGTCTCAAGGCCAGGAGGAACCAGTGTGCCCAGGATGTTCCGAAGCTCTCCAAAGATGAAAGGGAAAAGGTCATCGCCGAGATGCGGCAGATAGGCGACAGAATCCAACAGCTGGAAGGCGAGCAGAGAGCCATCGAGGTCCAAAGGGACGAGATACTGCAGAACATCCCGAACATCCCGCACCCCTCCGTCCCTGTTGGGTCATCTGATGCGGACAATGTGATCGTCAGATACTGGGGCGAACAGCGGAAGTTCGATTTCAAGCCGTTGCCGCATTGGGAACTCGGGGAAAGGCTCGACATTATTGACTTCGAGCGAGGGACGAAGATCGCCGCGAGCGGGTTCTACGTGCTCAAAGGGATGGGAGCGCGGCTCGAGCGCGCGCTGATAAACTTCATGCTGGATTTACATCTGAAGCAGGGATACAAGGAAATCTTCCCGACGGTCGTCATAAATCGGCAGAGCTGTTTCGGCACGGGGCAGCTGCCACGCATGAAAGAGGACATGTATCATATCGAGGCGGACGACCTGTTCCTAAATCCCACCGCGGAGGTCCCCGTAACGAACCTCCACGCGAACGAAATACTCTCGAAGGAGCAGCTGCCGATATTATACGACGCGTACCTTCCATCGTTCCGGCGGGAGGCCGGCCGGCACATCGAGACGAAGGGCATCGGCAGGGTGCATCAGTTCAACAAGGTCGAGCTCGTCAAATTCGTTCTGCCCGAGACCTCCATGGAGCATCTGGAAAGCCTGTTGGCGAATGCCGAGGAGGTCGTTCAGCTTCTCGGGCTTCCCTACAGGGTCAAGCTGCTCTGCACGGGCGACCTCGGGTTCCACTCGGCCAAGACCTATGACATCGAGGCGTATGCCCCGGGCATGGACCAATGGCTGGAGGTTTCCTCGTGCAGCAACTTCCTCGACTTCCAGGCGAGGAGGGCGATGATAAAGTTCAGGCGAGCCCCGCACCTCAAGAGCGAGTTCGTGCACACCCTCAACGGCTCCGGGATCGCGCTCCCGAGGACCATGATATCCGTCATCGAGAACTATCAGACCAGGGACGGCGCGATAGAGGTCCCCGCAGTGCTCAGGCACTACATGGGCGGCGTGGAAAGGATAGAATAGCTTCTATAATTGCGTCTATCGTATTTTCCTTGCGCCAGACACATTCCACGGGCTGATAACCGCCGCATTTCGTTTATATACGCTCCCGGACAACACAGATTGGCAAATCAGGATCGGGGAGATATTCTGAGTCATACTGACATGAATCACAAGGGCGATTTTCTCCTGCTCGTGAGCAAGGCCTTCTTGAGGGAGCTTTCCGAGGGCGATACTCAGGAGGCAATAGCCTACGGACGAGCCCTGCTGGTCCTGATGCAAGACCGCCCCCGATGAGCTCAGGCGGGGGAGAGCGTCCCCCTAAGCAGCCAGATGTCCACTTTTTCCCTTCTCACCGTCAGCGGTCTGATTAGCTTCATCCCGGGCAGGTCGTCGAGATGCACTCCGAAGACGACTTTGAACCTACCCCAGTCCTGCCCGAACAGCGATCCGAGGGTCGCGAGGTTTATCGATACGGTGATCGCCATCCTGACCTCGCTGGGAACCGACGTGCCCGTGAACAGCACGGAGAGCACTCTCGGCGTGCCTATCCTCGTGTAGAAGTCGACTCCGAGATATATCTCCTCAAGCGGACGCGCGTGAGCCAGCAGGTTCGGCGATATCGGCGATGAAAGGAACAGGTTCGATATCAGCCTTGCGAGCTGCTCGATGAACCACAGGATGCCCATCTTGACGAACTCTTCTCCGAAGCTGACCTTTATCTTGACACCGACCCCAGCGGTTCCCGATATGTCGTTAATCCCGAACTCGACGAACAATGCGACCTCGTGTACCAGGCTCGCGATGAACTCCGCGCTGACGTTTATCAGCTCGACCAAGAAAGACCTGAAGACGTTCGTGACGAACCCGAGCGATGCGGAGACGTTGTCCGCCTCGTCCTGCAGGGCTCTTATGAGCGCGTCAACGCACAGCTTCGACAGCAGGTCAGGATAGGCGTGTATGAGCGGGTTGCCGTTCGTCGTGCCTTTCGATCCTTTCCCGAACACCCATTTAGGAGCGCCGTCCCAGCTCCTGTGCCAAGTATCCGAATTAGATGTAGTGTCAGAGATGACGGGCGTTATATCGAGGGCGTCGCCATCGGGATTCAGAAGAGCGATGGAGTCGCCGAACGCAAATGAATCACCGGGGTTGCCGTTGTCAAGCGAGGTCTTCGAGAATGTGAAGACCCTGTATCCTCTCGGGGCTATGACGCCATCGAGAGATAGCGCAGCTATCTCCCCGTGCATCGTCTCGAGCGAGTACCCCTTAAGCTCTATCTCTTTGTCCAACGGGTTGTATATCTCGACCCATTCCCTGCCCGCATCTGTCCCCGCAGGATTGAGCTCGACCTCGTTGATGACTAATTGGTCGCACAGGGGCAGCCGGTACTTCATCGTCAGGCCGGCGTTTATGGAGACCGAAATCCCCAAGACGGGTATCGGAATGGACGCGAGGACTGGACCGAGCCCTGGGAGATTCTTAAGCTCTATGCTCGCCTTGCTGTAGTCATCGACCTCCGGAGACCAGATCATCAGTTTCAGCTTCTCCCAGACGACCTTGATCTCGAACATGTGGTCCTTGACTTCCATCAGCGGGTCGCAGACGAGGTCTATCCTCAGCTGCTTGCCGTATTTTATCGTCGAATTGGCCACGATGTCTATCATGCCGTTCGCGAGCTCGGCTATCCTGAAACCCCAGGCGAGCCCGAGCTCCCCCAGCCTCAGGACGAAGATTATCCGCACGAGGTCCTTCGCCTTCTTGAACAGGAGGTCCGGGAGGGACAGACTGACGATGACCCCGAAGGGCCCGTACTCGAACCTGACATCTATCCTGCCGAGCAGATCGATCGCTATCTCTATCATCCCCCAGAAGGGCGATGCCCGGAGACAGTCCACCGCGTCCTTGAGAGAGGAGGCTATCCAAGAGCCGATTTCGAAAAACAGCTTCGTGAGCTTCTCCGCGAACCCGGAAATATACCTGCTCAGCTTGGAGAAGGCGTCGTATATCGCCTTGAACGCCTTTCCAAACAGCTCGAGAAGGGGCGATATGAACTCCCAGAGCTTGTTCTTGACCTCCACGAGCAGCGCCCAGGCGTCTCCGAGGAGCGTGTTGCTTGTATCGTACTTCACGCCCTCGAGCGCCCATCCGGAAATCGCCGTTATGGGAATTTCGAGGTCTATCAGGACCCTTTCCTTCACGCTCTGCCCGGTCAGACCGTCGGTAACCAGAAGCTCGACTAGCCCTCTCGTCTTGACCAACCAGTTGTTCTCATAGGGGAACGACGACTCGCAGTCCAGGCTCGTGTAATGGACCGATTTCCTGCTCGAGTATGCAGTTATCGGGGATTCGATTATTACGCACAGCTTGTCGAACGGGTCGACGTTCCTCAGATCGTATTCGTGAGACGCCCTGATCTCGTAGCTGTGCAGATACTTCGGACTCTGTTGAACGTCCGGCGAGATATACAAGCTCGAGTTCAACCCCGTTCCATCCCAGGATCCATCTTTCTTCAGCTCGATGAATTCGCACGAGGAAGCGAGGAGTCTCTCGTCGAGGTTCAGCTCGCTGGTCATATTGCGCAACTGTGTGTTGAGAAGCCCGACCCAGTCGTCTAATCCTCTCAGGAGCTCTTTCTGCAATGTGCCGTAAGAGGTCAGATCCAATAGACCCCTCGGGATGGTACCGTCAATCTCCAGGGGCCTGTTCGCCGCACAATCGAGCAACCAGAGCATGCAGCTCTTGCGTTCGTTCGAAAGAGCATCGACCTGTGTTGTCAGAGTTCTGTTCCAGTCTTTCAGGCACCCGCTGCTGAGCTCGTTCTTTATCACCGCTCGGACTTCGTCCTTCCAGCCGTCCGGGAGAACCGAAGGGTCGGGGACGAGTGCGTTATCGGCGAGATAGGTCGCAAGGGCTGTCCGGGCTGAATCGATGATATCCCTCGGACTGACGAGTTCGTCCCAAAATGAACTGACGAAGTCCCTCAACTCCAGCAATGTCCTGTCGCATGAGAGTATCTGCGTGTACTTCTCAGAGCTCAGACCTGTCTCAGGCCTTATTTTCCGGAATTCCTGTCTCAATGAATCAATGATCGAGACCACGAGGGGAATGCGCGAATTGAACGACCCATAGACCGTCATATTATCCAAGTTGCGCGCGATGTCCATGCACATTGCGGTGACTATGAGCTCGATATCCCTCCCGACCGATATCGCCTGGCTCGCGATTTTCGGGTAATATTCCATCCAAATATCGCTGTCGATGATAGACCTCGACGGGATGTCTATCGGCACCGATGCTCCTCCTATGGCTATCGGGACGAGATGGCCCGATCTATCGAAGATATAGATGTACGTCAGATTGCATTGCACGATGATTTCCTGCGATTCGGAGAAAAGCGATTTCCAGAGCGCTTCGGGGATTCCGATCTTCGCCAATCTTTCGGAGACCCAGCCCTGGGCCTCTTCAAGCCTTTCGTCAACACCTGTCAGAATGAGTATCACCGCCTTCCAGGTCTCATCGACCGCGAACTTGCCGGTCTGGAAAACCTCGGCGAGATCTATGAGGTTGAGATAATCCAGATATCTCAGCACTATTTTGTCTATCAATGAATAGAGGACTTGAACTGCGAAATCTCTCGCGTTCACGCCGTGGGAAGTCTCCTTCTGCCTTAGCAGAAGGTATGTCTTGAACGGATCGAGTTCGTCGTCGAACCAGTCGGCATCGATCGATAGGTTCCCATCAAATCTGGATTCGGAGAGCAGGCGTCGCCAGGCGGCCTGATCGCTCCTCCCGAAATCGGCCAAGGCAGTCAATTGTAGCGCGAGGTTGACGGCGATTTCGACATCCCTGGCTGTGACGATGTCTCCGACACCCCTGCCCTCGGGGTGGCCAGGGGAACCATATCCCTGGGCCACCCTCAGCTGGGCCAGTTGCATCAATATGTTCCTCACGATCCTGCCAAGAAGCCCCTCCAATTTCGCGGCCTTGTCGATGTGCGCGATCTGCGAGGCGAGGAACGGAACGGGGGTCTCAATTTCCTTTTCTACTTCTATCTCCGTGCGGTAGTTGATTCGCTCCGAACGCGCATGGACCTTCAAGATCGCCGTTGCGATGATGCTCCCGGGCGAAGACACATTATCATTTCGGTTCAGTTTGCAGGAGCCGAGGACGGTTGTCAGGTTCTGCAGCGTTACGTTGACCTCTATTGTTCCGATTCTCACGGGGTACCTGTTCGAAAAATAGTTGCTGATTTCCTTTCTCAGGTCGCGTTCGAAAATCGAGAGGTTGAATCCTTGGTTTTCTCCTCCGAGTATTCTGCTCGTTGCCATCTGTAGCGCAAGGCCGCATTCCGCCGAGATCATTCGTGCGAGTTCTGCGATTGTCCTTGTTTCGGCATTCGCCAAGGCGGTCCTTCTGGAGCTGTTCTCCATCTGGATGACGATCCCGCTAAGCACCGTCACGCTGAGAAGTATCGCGACCGCCGCGAACGCGAACGATGCTGTTGCGCGAGAATCTCTCGACAGGTCTTTTCCGCGCATGTTAGCCACGCTCCCCGAGGGAACACGGTACGACCGCGGCGGCTAATGAATCTCCGAGGCTACAGTTACGCTGCGCGGCGTTTCAAAATTCCACGTCGAAAGGGCCCATCAGACGCATCTGATCTTGGAAGGCGTGCCGCCGCACACCATCAGGACGCAGTCCCGTGCCTTCTTGGCGGCCTCGATCAGCTTCTCCGTCGCTATGCCGGGGACGCCGCACGTGATCAGAACAGCATCCGAGGTCTCCACGGTTATCTTGCTTTCGTCCGCGTCCCTATACGGATAGATTGCGATAAGGGAGTCTCCCGAAGACATCACGGGAACCCCCTCCTGAAGGGTCCGAGGCGCCTCCATACCTATCCCAAGGAAGGTCTCCCCCGCCTTGGACATCCTCAGGACTATGTCCTCCTCGATGACGGCGAGGTCGAACGCGGCGATGGGAATGCCTGATTCCGCAGACGATATGTTGTAAGCATCCACGAAATCGTTTATCCTCGGCAGAGAGGCGCCCTTCAATATCCTCCTGACGAGCGCCTCGGCCGCAGGCCTTGTCTTCGTCGGATCAACGCCTATCCGCCAGAAGAAGTCCCGGTAAGCGCGGAAATCCTCTCTGTCCTTCACGGTGTCGAGCGTGAGCGTCCGCAGGAGCTTCTCGGATTCCTCCTTGAGCAGGTTCGTGACCTTGTCGCTCCCCGTGCCTATCTTCATCCCGCGTATCTCGAGGTATGCCAGGTGCAATTCGGGATAGGCCTTTCTGACGTCCTCCTCTATCCTCAGCTCCATCGTCGCCGTTATCTGAAATCGGGTACAATATAATATTGCAGAACGTCTCCGGGGGATTCGATGCGAACGAGCGACGTCCTCGGGAACTACGGAATCATCGCCACGGCAGCTTTCGTGCTCGGGCTCCTGATCGGAGGCTTCCCCATATTGGCATCCGAGATAACCATAGTCTCGCTCGCGGTGATGATGACCTTGTCCCTATCGAACGTGACGATAGGCAGAGGGGTCCTGAAGGGCACTGCGAGGCCGACCATGCTTGCCTTCCTACTGAACTATGTCTTGCTCACGGG
>JAWCKK010000005.1:0-92351 GCA_038852105.1 Thermoplasmata archaeon | reverse complement strand
CACGGGATTGATACTCGCCATGGCATGGTTTTTCGACGAAGAGCTCGGCGCCGGCTGGGTGCTGATGGCCGCCGTCCCCTCCGCAGTCGCAGTCGTTCCTTTCACCTACATGCTCGGCGGAGACACGAGACTCTCCCTCGTCGGAACGACGACGATATACCTTCTCTCTCTCATCCTCGCCCCACTGATAACCATCGTGTTCCTCGGGCAGGCGATAGACAGGTTCCGCCTGCTCTATACGATAGTCCTCATGATACTGATACCTATTGCCGTGTCGCAGCTACCAGCTCTGCGGAAGATGGGTTCTTCCACGAAGACCCCGCTCATCAACATCTGCTTCGGCGTGCTCGTCTTCACCATGACCGGGGCAAACAGATCGGCCTTCACGGAAGATCCTTCAATGGTGTTCTGGGTGTCGGTCGCTTCCTTCGTCAGAACTTTTCTGATAGGAATGATGATTCTGGCGGCCTCGAGGGCGTTGAGACAACCCGGAGAACGTAGCGTCGTGCTTGTGCTCTTCTCCTCGTACAAGAATCTCGGATTGACCGCGGCACTCGCGATGGCTCTCATCGGAAGCACCGCGGCGATCCCCGCCACCATTTGCATACCGTTCGAGATATTCTGGCTAATCGCTTTGAAGTGGCTCGTGCGCGTTCCGAGGACAACGACCGAACATTGAAATTCGCGGTTCCCGTTATTGAAGCGGAGGCATCTCCCTGTCGTCGCGGAAACTGTTGGAAGAGCTCGTGATGGAGGCGAAAAGGCTCGGAGCGACCGAGGCGAAGCTGATCGAGACATCGAAGATAGTCCTCGACCCGCGTGTAAGGCTCAAGTGCGAGATACCCCGCTGCTCGAATTTCGATTCCCATCTCATGTGTCCTCCTATGTCTATTTCCGTTTCCGATTTCGGGAAAATCGTCCGCAAATACAGGAACGCGCTGATCGTTCAGATCGAATCCCATCACGACTCATCGGACAAGTCCCCTTCCGCTCTGACCCTGGAGCTGTGCACGAGGTTGGAGCGGGAGTTGCGTTCGACCGAGCCAGAGAAGGCGCTCCACAGGCTTATAAACAGGCTCGAGGCGTCGGCGTTCAAGAAGGGTTGCTATCTCGCGGTGGGGCTAATAGGCGGAGAGTGCCTGCTTTGTCCCGAATGCGTTGGCCGGCACAGCGGGGAGCAATGCAGGCACCCGTTCGAGGCACGGCCGTCGATGGAGGCGATGGGCATCGACGTCTATAAGACGTGCAAGAATGCCGGGCTCCCATTGGCTCTCTCATCGGACAGGAAAGTCAGGTGGACCGGACTCGTGCTCCTCGATTGATGTCAAGGTTCTACCGTATCTTTCCTGACAGCACGAGCAATCCGTACTTCTTGCTGTCCTCTATCGCGTCCAGGCTCGCGCGCAGCATGTTCGAGGACACCCCGATAGTCCAGAAGGTCAACGAATCGCATCTGGATCTCACCCAGACGCCCACCCTCGCCTCCGTGCTCCTCTCGGTGTCGAGGTCCATGACCCTGAAGTCCTCGAGGGTTATCTTCGAAACGTCCGGGAACTTCGATGACAGGGCGTGGTCGAGCGCCTTCCTTATCGCATCGACGAGCCCCTTTCTCGATTCCGCCGTCGTGAGGATTATCTCGTCCCCTATCTGCACTTCCATGCCGACGGACTGGTACTTGTTCGCGTTGTCCGTGGCGACGTAGTTGTGCACGCTGAACGGCGGCGAGTACACCCCGAGGTGCTCCGCCATTCTGAGATAGAGCGATGCGTCCGCGTTCTCGAACTCGAATCCCTGCCTCTCTAGCTCCTTTATCATCTTCGCCAGCGATTCCACCTGCTCGTTAGTTACCTTGAAATTGAACTCCCTCGCCTTGTTCAGCACGGCCGCCTTGCCGGAGTGCTTCGAGGCCAACGTCCTCCTGGCGTTTCCGACGAGTTCGGGCGGGATGTGCTCGTACGCCCTGGGGGTCTTAAGCACGGCGTCTATGTGCGTCCCGGCCTTGTGCGCGAACGCCCGCTCGCCGACGTAGGGCAGCCTCGGGTTCTGCCTCTCGTTGACTATCCGAGCGACGTATCGCGACAGGGCGGTCAATTTCGGCATCTTGTCCTCGCCTATGGTCCTGTATCCCAGCTTGTGCAGGCCCACGATGACAGAGATTAGATTGGCGTTCCCCACGCGTTCCCCGTAGCCGTTTATGGTGCCTTGGACATGCCTTGCACCGGCCTGAACCGCGGCAATGGTGTTCGCAACCGCGCATTCGCTGTCGTTGTGCGCGTGGATGCCGACGGAAGCGCCGAACCTCTGCACGACGTCCTTCGTCGCTTCTCCGATTTGCCCGGGAAACGAGCCGCCGTTCGTGTCGCACAGCACGAGCGCGGAGGCTCCGGCGTCCCTGGCGCATTCGAGCACCCTAATCGCGTAGCTCCTGTCATCGGCATATCCGTCGAAGAAATGCTCCGCGTCGAAGATGACGGTCAGCCCTTTCTTCCGCAAGAACGAGATGGAATCAGAAATCAATTCGAGGTTCTTGTCTCGGGTAATCCCGAGCACCTTCTCGACGTGCAGCGTCCAGCTCTTCCCGAACAGGGTCGCGATCTCCGTGCCCGTTTCCAATATCGCCTTCAAACCCGAATCGTTTTCGGCCGAGACGTTCTTCTTCTTCGTGCTCCCGAATGCCACGATTTTCGTTTTGCCGAGCGGTTCGCCCCTGAGACGCTTGAAGACATCTACGTCCTCAGGCGTCGATGACGCATAGCCCGCTTCTATGAAATCAATCCCGATATCCGACAGAGCCCTTGCTAACTTGATCTTGTCGTCGAGCGAGAACGTCACGCCCTCTCCCTGAGCGCCGTCTCTGAGCGTCGTGTCGTAAGTCTGAACCCTGTCGGAGGAATCGCTCATCCAGTCGGCCTCCAGCGGGCGCTATTATTCGCGGAAGGTGTATTTAATGATGATTGGCGTAGAATATCATGAGCAGTCATATTCTGGCTCATGAAGAATCCGAATTTCAATTCAACTCGGCAATTCACTTCTTGGACGCCTTCGCCGGAACATACTTCTTGCAGGGGTAGCAATAATAGCGCTCGTACTGCGCTATCCATGTCGTCGGCCGGCCGCAAACCTCGCAGGTCGGGACTTCCGGTTCGGCCCTGGGGGCGCTCTTCTTTGGTCTTTCGGGGATCGGCTTGCTCTCTGCTCCGACCTGAACGTATTTCTTGCAGGGGTAGCAATAGTATCGCTCATATGTCTGTATCCAGGTGGTCTGTTTGCCGCAGTCTGGGCATATCGGGCCTTCCGGCTTCCTTCGCGGCGGTTCTTTTTCCGTCCTGGGAGGGTATTTCTTGCAGGCATAGCAGTAGTAGCGCTGGTATTGAGCTATCCAGCTCAGCGGTTTGCCGCAAGTGGGGCAATTGGGAATCTCCGGCGTCTTGGCCGGTACCGTCGCTTCCGTCACCGGCAAATATGCCTTGCACCTGTAACAATACCATCTGTCATACATCTCGATGAATTTGGCATCACCATTGCAGGTCGGGCATTTCTTGATCTCCGCGGCGGCTCTTGCACCAGGTTCCTTTGGCGCATATTTTCGGCATTTGCGGCAATACCATCTGTCGTATTTCTGAACATAGACAAGCTCGGAACCGCAATCCTGGCAGGTTCTTCTCTCCTCCCTTTCCAGCTCCTTTACAATCACGGCTTCGGGCGGTTCCGCTTTCTCTTCGCTTTCAGCAGGCTTCACTTCCGGGGTCACGGGCAGAGGTTCAGCAGCGGGCTTCTCTTCAGGTACTTCCGCGGTTGCAGCGGCAGGAGTTGCCGTCTCTTCCCTCTTCGTCCCGACCTTTTCCTCCGTCTTCTTCTCACTATCTATGTAATCCTCACAAGAATAGCAATAGTATCTTTTTGTGTCGTCCATGATACTGGCTGGCTCGCCGCAGGACGGACAGAGCACTTTCTCTTCCGTCTTCGGTTCTTCAGCCTTGACCTCTGGCGGGGGCGCTTTCTTCTCCTCAACAACCGCGGCCTTTTCCTCTAAGGCTTGCTTCTCCTCGGCTTCAACCATGTCGAAGTATGCCTCACATGAGAAGCAGTAGTGCTGACCGGCCTTCTCCACATAGTGGAGATCGGATTCGCACTTGGGACATTTCTTTTCCTTTTTGCCCGGATTCATGAATCGCACCCACGAGAGAGCGATTAATATTGCTTCTCGTCTCCCCGATTGATATAATGAATATGAATTTTATAGTTTCCTTTTGACTCTCATGGCTTGAAATTACACGTAATAGAACTGCAGTGGCATCGCTGATTATCAATCATAGAAATCTACGCATTATGTCAATCAGAAAGAATCTCTCGACCGATCGGAGTGCCAGCATCGAAGGGTTGCCCCTTCAGCTGATGATAATGGGCATCATTGCCAGTCTTGGAACAGCGGTGATCGTCGGCTGGATCTCTTCCATCCAAACGCCCACCTGCATAGGCAGCGTCGAGTTCGAACCTGAGGAAATCATAGTCAACGACAAAGATCATGACGGCGTATTCGAGACAACTCTCAAGGCATTGTCCTTGCGGGTTCTAGATACGGCGGGCAACCCCGTCAAGGGCGCGAATGTGATTCTCGAAGGGGCCAGCATATGCAACGATCATCATAGGCTGTACGGCAAGACAAACGATGATGGCGTGCTAATCTTCAAAGATGTCGCGTTCAGAGTCATTGGAGACAGGACGACAACGGTAACGGTTTCGGTGAGCGGCCAGGGGATAACCAGTGATTACTGGGCCGAGATAATTGTTCTTCCCGAGTAGGTGAGTTCTTGACCTCAGATGAAGCCGTTCTATCAATTCCTTTCCGATTGGCTATATCGATTGCAGTCATGTCTCTCGTGATGCCGTTATGCATCGGCTGTATTGAAACGGGCAACTCAGAGCTGTCTCGCAAGGCGGCGTTTGAAATATGCCAGGGGATAGGGGCTGAGATAGAGATCGTATCGACCGGGGGAATCGGCGAATCGAGAAACCTGGACATCAGCGATAGAGTTGCCCTGCTATGTTCGGATATCGAGATATCGGTGGGAGACTATCCTGCGGGTCCTAATTCTTCGATAATATCTTGCTCGGATTCCAAAGGCTGGAAAAGAGTCATCAGCCTCGACATAAGCAACGCGGTCATGGGCATTTGCTCTCCAGTACTTTCTCCTGCAAAGATTACGAGAAATTCCGCCTCGATTTGCATCTCGCATGCAGTCATCGAAAATATGAATCTCATAGTAGTGGATGCCCGATGATTGAATATCTATATTCGAGAATACTCGTGACCCTTGCCTCTGTCGCGATAGCCGGGCTAATAATAGCGGTGTCGGCAAATTCTAGCCAGGTGATGGTAAGGGATTTGGCTAACGACATCGCCGAGCAATTCGTCCAACTGATTTCAACCGCGACAAGCATAAACTGCGAATATTTCAGCGCGGATTTCTTTGCCACGAATCTTCCATTCTCATTGGATGCGAGATTGACCGTCAGAGCGCAAATGATATGCGTTTCGATCGGGGATTATCGGGCCGTTGGGATTTTCGAGCACGCTGTCGACTTATCAAGTGGGAACGGGACCGTCGACGCATTTGAATTTCATTCGAGTACGCACGGAATACGCGTGGAATCCGAAAAGGATTTTCTCAAGAAGGTCAACAGTGTCACATTGCATCTCATCGAAATATCTGGCTATCGTGAAATTGCGTCTATAGCATCGGCAAGCTTTCTTGCCTCTTCCTTTGTGTTGTAAATATAGAATGATGCTCTCGCAGAGCCTTCGATGCCTCTTTCTTCGAACCAGGAATGGTTGCAGTGCATTCCAGATCTGATCATGATATTTTCTGCATCATCCAGGATGATAGCCACGTCGTGCGGACTCCTGCCTATTATATTGAAGCTCAATATTCCTCCTCGCAGATCTGCTTCGGTCGGAGGTATCATCCTTAGAGACGCATTGTCCGAAATTCTCCTGGTTGTCTCGACATTGAGCGTTCTCACATGTGCCTCTATTTGTCTCCTGCCTATTTTGCTGAGATATTCCGCGGCAGCCATTGCGCCCATTATTCCAGAGTAGTTTTGAAGCCCCGCCTCGAATCTCTCCGGGGGTGGCAAGATTTCGGCTTTTTTCCTTGTAGCCATCGTGACTCCGTGTCCTCCATATGTGCGAGGCTCCAGTGCGGCCAGTTTCTCGTACTTGCCCGTCAATATCCCGACCCCTGATGGCCCGCACATCTTATGGCTCGAGAAAGCGTAGAAATCAGCATCGATTTTCCGGATGTCAAATGGTCCGTAGGGCGCGAACTGGGCGCCGTCGAGCAAGACCGACGCGCCTCTGTCGTGCGCAATTTCGCAGACTTCTCTTGCCGGTATGGTGACCCCGTTCACGTTGGATGTGTGGCACATCGCAACCAGCTTCGGCTTGATTTTCGAGACGATCTCAGAATACATTTCGATGTCGAAGGTCTCATCGCTTCGTGAAGGAACCCACTCATACCTTATCCCGGTAGTCTCTCTGAGTTTCAAGAGCGGGATATGTATCGAATTGTGCTCCCTATCCGTCGTGAGGACTGTATCTCCTCTCCTGAGATTCATTCCGAATATTACGGTGTTTAAGGCTTCGGTGCAGTTCCTTAAGAAGCATATTTCTTCCGGCTTGCTGGCATTGACGTACCTCGAGAGTTTCTCTCGCGCCTCGTCCATCTCTATCGAGACGTAAGTGGCAAGTTTATGAATGCTCCTCCCAGCACAGGCCGGAAACTCCTCGTAATACCTTGTCATCTCCTTGATTACCTGGCGCGGCCTCAGCGACTGGCAAGCGCTGTCCAGATAGATTATCGGTTTTCCATTGAATCGCTTCCGGAGTATAGGAAAGTCCTTCCTGACGTTCTCCACGTTCATTTCCGATCGTCCCCTCTATGAGACTCGCATCGTAATATCCGTTATGGCTGATTTCAGGCTCATTCGGCGAACATATATTAGTGAGCAAAGAAAAGCACTTAAGGGAGCGTCGGGTATAGACCAACTCAAGACCGGCAAAGGAAGGCGAGAGTTGTCAGTATGAAAAGGATCTACTTTGATAACAGTGCAACGAGCAGAACGGACGATGCCGTGATCGAGGCAATGCTCCCTTTCATGAAGGAACATTACGGTAACCCCTCCTCGCTCCATTCGTTCGGAAGCGAAGCAAAGAGAGGCATGGATTCGGCAAGGGCCTCCGTCGCGAAGCTGATAAATGCCGATCCGTCGGAGATAATATTCACTTCGGGCGGGACCGAATCGGATAACCTGGCACTCAAGGGATTTGCCTACGCAAATCGGAACAAGGGCCGGCATATCATAACTTCCGCGATAGAGCATCACGCGATATTCAACACATGCGAGTACCTGGAAAAGAACGGGTTCGAGGTCACATATCTCCCGGTGGATTCTGAAGGCTTGGTGAGCCCAGAAGTGCTCGAGCGGGCGATACGACCAGACACGATACTCATCAGCATAATGTATGCGAACAACGAGATTGGCACTATCCAGCCAATCAGAGAGCTGGCGAAAATAGCTGAATCAAAAGGAATTTCTTTTCACTCGGATGCGGTTCAGGCGGCCGGGCACGTCCCGATTGATGTCAAAGCTGAAAAGATATCCATGCTTTCTATGTCCGCGCACAAGTTCTACGGCCCGAAAGGCGTCGGAGCCCTGTATGTCAAGAAAGGCGTCCGGTTGGAGCCCCTGTTGCACGGAGGGGGACACGAGAGGGGATTGAGGTCCTCAACGGAGAATGTGCCAGGGATTGTCGGGTTCGGCAAGGCGGCCGAACTGGCCATCTCGAACATGTCCGCGGAGTCGGCAAAGCTGATTTCCCTCAGAGATATGATGATAGACGGCGTGCTTCGAAGAGTGCCCAGGTCCTATCTCAACGGTCACAGGACGAAGCGTCTCCCGAACAACGCTAATTTCCGGTTCGATTACATCGAGGGCGAGGGTCTCGTACTTCGGATGGATATGCGCGGATTCGCTCTCTCGACGGGTTCCGCCTGCTCGACGAAATCGTTGGAACCCTCGCACGTCCTGATTGCGCTCGGGCTCAGGCCAGAACAGGCGCACGGTTCGCTTCGGATATCGATGGGCAAGGACAATACGGAGGAGGAAGTGAAGCTGTTCCTGGAAGCGTTGCCCGAAGAGGTATCACGCCTCAGGCAGATGTCTCCGTACAGCGATTCTAACCCGGTCATGGCGAACGAGCCATGGTGCTCGCCCGAGGAGCACGAGCATCACACGAAGGAGGGATAGCGATTGTATAGCGACAAGGTGCTGGAGCATTTCAAGAACCCCAGAAACGTCGGTGAGATACCGGACGCCGACGGCATCGGTAAGGTCGGGAACCCGGTGTGCGGGGATGTCATGTTCATATACATCAAGGTCAAGGACGACATCATAACCGACATCAAGTTCAAGACGCTCGGTTGCGGAGCTGCCATCGCCACGAGCAGCATGATAACGGAGATGGCCAAAGGGAAGACCTTGGAAGAGGCGAAGAAGATCACGAGGGGGGACGTGGCCGACGCACTGGACGGCCTTCCTCCGCAGAAGATGCACTGCTCCAATCTCGCGGCTGATGGTCTTAAGGCGGCAATCGAGGATTACGAGAAAAGGAAAGCTTCGAAGCAATAACGTGTCCAAAGCATGGGAGCGTCTGAGATGCCGAAGGCAGCATCTGGTGAGATCGACATTGGCGTCGAAATTCTCGGCATGAAGCTCAGGCATCCCATTATGCTCGCCTCCGGGATTCTCGGAGAGACCGCCGATTTGCTCCTGTCCGCGCATCGGGCGGGAGCGGCTGCCGTGGTGACGAAGTCGATCGGCCTGGAGCCCAAGGACGGACATCGGAACCCTACGGTATTCACTCTCCGGTTCGGTCTTCTGAACGCAATGGGATTGCCCAATCCGGGCATAGAAGAGTTCGGGAAGGAAATGGAGAAGCTCATGGGCTCAGGGGTGAACGTGATAGGCAGCGTTTTCGCATCGAAACCCGCCGAGTTCGCAGTCCTGGCAAAGAAAATGGAGCAGTATGGAGCGAGAGCAGTCGAGCTGAACCTCAGCTGCCCTCACGCGAAAGGATTCGGGAGCGAAATAGGGTCGTCGCCTGCATCTGTCAGAAACATAGTGCGAAGCGCCGTGTCCGCGGTCGCGATACCGGTCCTTGCAAAACTGACTCCCAATACTTCGGATATCTGCTCTCTAGGGCTTGCGGCGGAAGAGGCGGGAGCGAGCGCAGTGGTCGCCATCAACACGCTCAAGGCGATGGAGATAGATCCGCATCTGAGAAGGCCTGTGCTGGGCAACCGGTTCGGCGGGCTCTCTGGACCGGCAATAAAGCCGATAGGAGTAAGATGTGTCTTTGAGCTATACGATGCCCTTTCAATTCCTATCATAGGTGTCGGCGGGATATGTTCCGGCATCGATGTCGCAGAGTATATCATGGCCGGGGCTTCCGCCGTGCAGATCGGCTCTGTGATTTACGAGAAGGGGCTCGAGGCGTTTTCATTGCTAGAAAAGGAACTGAGATCCTTCATGAAAGATGAAGGATTCAACAGCATCTCTCAAATGAGGGGGCTGGCGCATGAGTCTTGATCGGGTGATGATCGTCTCGAGATTGGTGGAGAACCGACATATCGCAAGAGGCTGCCACGATTTGCTTTTCTCAGGAGAACTAAAGGCATCTCCCGGGCAGTTCGTCATGATTTGGATTCCCGGTTCGGACGAGATCCCGATGTCAATATCCCGGCTCGAGCCTGGGGGTATCGGACTGACGGTGAAGATCGCTGGCGAGGCGACAAAGGCATTGAGTTCTCTCAGAAAGGGCGATCGTGTCCGCATCCGAGGAGCATACGGCCGTCCATTCGATATCAAGGGAAGGAACGCCGTTCTGGTAGCCGGAGGAATAGGAGCGGCGCCCCTGCTATTCCTTGCGAATACGATGCGCGACAAAAACATCAAGGCTACTGTGATTCTCGGAGCGCGAACGGAAAAGGAAATCCCCCTCCAGAAGGAGTTCGAGAGGCTAGGATTCGAGACTCTGTTTTCGACCGATGACGGCAGCAAGGGATTCTGCGGTACTGCTAGCGATTGCTTTCGGAACGAGATAGCTTCGGGACGGGACTTCGATGCAGTCTATTGCTGCGGTCCTGAGGCCATGATATCTGACGTCTGCGAGATTGCCTCAAGAAAAGGTCTCTGGGGACAGGCTGCTTTGGAGCGATACATGAAATGCGCGATAGGGATATGCGGCGCATGCGCAATCAACGACAAGCTCGTATGCCGCGATGGGCCGGTCTTCGATTTTTCACAATTGCAGCATCTTTCAGAATTCGGAAAGTGTAAGAGGGATGCTTCGGGTAGGGCTAGGGCCATCGTCTGATTTGCGAATCACGGTGTCGTTTTTTCTTGCATGATCTTTCAAGATTGTTCGAATCCCCGAAACACTCAGGAAGCCAGATTGCACAACTTCGGCAATAAGCGATATATGCCATTTCGGAATTCGTTTTCTCAGGCTACAAAATAATCGGTATTGATTGCCCGGCTAACAAGAAAACAACTGAATCCGAAAGTTATATCTCACAATTCGACAAGAGAATGAATGTCAGGAGGGCAAAAACATGCCACAGCGAGTTGAAGGATGGAACAAGAACTACGAACACATCGAGAGCTCATGCGATGAGGCAAGTTGCGCACCGTGCACATATCCGAACTGCCAAAGATACGTCCGAGTGAAGAAAAGCGCGAAGAAAGCCTTCGTGAAGTGATCCCTCTCTCGGAACATCAGTGCCAAAACATCGGACCTCTTGATTTCTCCATTTTATCCTTTCATTGTCTCTTCGACAATGGCCCAAAACTCATCCTCGGATATCGCCCCTTTTCTTTCCCCCAATCTTTTTACATTCTTCAGTATTGCATCCAGTTTTTCCGGGTCTGCGGTCAATCCGCGTTGTATCAGTTTTGAGCTAATCAGAGCTCTGCCCGAATGCTTGCCTAGCACTATCCGTCTGGAATTGCCCACCGTCTCAGGGGAAATGACCTCGTAAGTGGCAGGATCCGTCAGGACAGCCGCTACATGGATGCCCGATTCGTGAGCGAACGCGTTTCTTCCCACCCACGGCTGCGTCGGTGACATCTCCACCCCTGCATATTCGGAGACTCTCCTTGCCAGGGGGGTTAACTTCTCGGTCTTTATTCCGAGGTCTTTCCCATAATGATATTTCATCGCCATGACGAATTGTTCTAGCGGAACATTGCCCGCTCTCTCTCCGAACCCGCACACAGTCGTCGAGACGGCGTTCGCGCCGGCGGCTACGGCGGATAATGCGTTCGCGAGGGCCAACCCAAAATCGTTATGAAGGTGAACGGAGAGCCTGTTCTTCGAGAATGTTCTCACGAATCTCACGAGTTCCGCAATGGACTCGGGGGTTGAGCATCCGACAGTATCAGTGATTCCTATCCGATCAGCCCCGGCATCGTCGGCGGCCGTGTAGATGCGCCTTAAGAACTCTCGATCGCTCCGTGTCGTATCTTCCGTGCTGAACCCGACCATCACGCCGTGCGCCTTGGCATATTCGATAGAGGATACTGCAGCCTCCAGAACCTCGTCCTTGCTTTTTCTGAGCTTCTTTTCGAGATGCAGATTAGAAGTCGCGATGAATATCAATATCATGTCAATGCCACAAGTCAGGGCCGCGTCGATGTCTTCCTTTCTCGCCCTGGCAAGAGATAGAATGTCCGCATCACCACCGAGCGATACCACATCCCTGATGCTCTTCCTTTCGCCGTCTGACACGGCTGCGAAGCCCGCCTCTATCTGATGGACCTTCGCGTCGATCAGCATCTGAGCGATATCCACTTTTTGTGCCGGAGTGAATCTGACGCCCGGCATCTGTTCTCCCTCTCGAAGGGTCGAATCGTATATGATCACTTCATCGGCAGCCACCGAATTTGGCCTCCTGAAGGCTTCGGTCTCGGAACGCAGATGACGATTTCAATCTTATTGATTTCCAGATTCTTGGCAATACTGGCAACTGCGTTAATATGACAAAGACATAAATACGCTTTCATTGATTGGCAAATCGCATGCCGGGGTGACAGAGTGGCCATGTGGCGGACTGCAGTCACAGGCGATGTCAGCGGAAATCCGTAAACAGGTGTTCAAATCCCCTCCCCGGCTCCATTTATCCTATCGAGTTGATTCTGATGAAGATTGGCGTCTGCGGAATAGCGTGTGATAAATGCCCCAGGATGATTATGGGCAAACGCCCAAACGGCTTGGCCCGATGCATTCCGAAGGAGAACAAGTTCTGCAAGGTTTCTTCCTGCGCGTATCGCAAGAACGTTCTCCTGTGCTTCGAATGTCCCGAGTTTCCGTGCGAAACCACCAAGTCAGGCCCAATTGACTTCAGTTATTGCCAGTATATCGCTGGGAAGGAGCCTTAGCCGCATCATTCTGCGGGTGCTATTCCAAATGGATATCTACCCAGACATCTATTCTACCCGAAGAAAGGAGGCGACCCGTTGGCATTTCTCAGTCCTCCGCAGCTGGAGAGATACGACCGCAATCTGAAGCTCAGGAACTATACAAAGGGAGACCAGGAAACGCTCTTGCGCTCAAAGGTATTGGTTGTCGGTGCTGGTGGTTTGGGAAGCCCGGTATTGCTGTATCTGGCAGCGAACGGCGTCGGGAACATCACGGTTGTCGATTCCGATAAAGTCGAGCTTAGCAACCTGCAGAGGCAAATCATCCACGATTCCGAGTCTCTAGGGAAACCGAAGACGGAGGTCGTCAAGCGTAAGATCGAGAGATTGAATCCCGATGTGAAGGTGAACCTCTTCTCTGGCCGTTTCAGCCCTTCGAACGCCCGCAATCTTGTCTCCTCCAATGATATGGTAGTGGACGCGAGCGACAATTTCGATACAAAATTTCTAGTGAACGATGCCTGTATCCTCGAAAACAAGCCTTTCAGCATCGGGAGCGTTCTGGAGTATCACGGTCAGACCTCGACATTCATTCCCAACAAGAGTCCGTGTTACAGATGCCTGTTCAAGCAGCCGCCCGAAGGGACGATTCCAACCACGGCCGAGGTCGGAGTGCTCGGCACGGTCCCGGGAATAATCGGGGTAATTCAGGCCACCGAGGTAATCAAGACTCTCCTCAACAAAGGCGGGAATCTCGCGGGCAAGTTGCTGCTCTTAGATGCACTCGAATGGGAATTTCAGATTGTCAGATTTGAGAGGATCAAGAACTGCCCTGCGTGCGGAGACAGTCCCAGCATAAATTTGAAAAAGTAGCGCCTTCGCTTTATATCAACCTAATATATGTGTATCAATATCACAATGTTAAGAAAGGTACAAGGAAAGACCCGAGATGAGCCCTGTAAGAGACAGCGTGTTGGAGACGATCGGAAACACTCCGATGGTCAGATTATCGAGGATAAATCCTCCTTCGAACGCCGAGATAATTGCCAAATTGGAATCCTTCAACCCGATGTCCTCAGTGAAGGATCGAATCGCTTATTCGATGATAGTCGAGGCGGAAAGGCAAGGTTTGCTCAGGCAGGGAATGACCGTGATAGAACCCACCTCGGGCAATACGGGAATAGGCCTTGCGATGGTCTGCGCAGTCAAGGGATACCGCCTTGTGCTTACGATGCCTGAGACGATGAGCATAGAGAGGAGGAGGCTTCTATCAGCACTCGGAGCAGAAGTCATACTCACAGACGGAAAGAAGGGCATGAAAGGAGCGGTGGAGGAAGCGATTCGCATCGCGGAAGAAAGAAAGGACTATTTCATGCCACAGCAGTTCATCAACCCCGCAAATCCCAAGGTTCACAGAGAGCGCACCGCCAAGGAGATACTGGAGGATGTGCCCGCTTTCGACGCTTTCGTGTCGGGGGTCGGCACGGGCGGGACGATTACAGGCGTGGGAGAGGTGTTGCGTTCCAAGCTGCCGCAAGTCATGATAATCGCGGTCGAACCCGCCAAATCGCCGGTGCTATCCGGCGGCCCGCCCGGTCCGCACCGGATTCAGGGGATTGGAGCAGGGTTCATCCCGAAGGTTCTGAACCGAAACATCATCGATAGAATCATCCAGGTGTCCGAAGAGGACGCGGTTGGAACAGCTCGGGAATTGGCAAGAAAGGAAGGGATTCTCGCGGGAATATCGTCCGGGGCGGCGCTTTGGGCGGCAATGAAAATCGCAAGTGAATTGGGCAGCGGAAAGAAGGTCGTAGTGATATTGCCAGATACTGGCGAAAGATATTTGAGCACCGAGCTGTTTGGCGACAGAGATTGATTCGCATGGAAGAAGAGAAAGACGATGTCGAGATAGTGCTCGAAAGGGATCCTGCACCAAAGAGCCGGGGAGAGGCGCTGCTGTTCAGCCCCGGGCTGCACGCTATCAAGCTTCACAGGATATCCCATAAGCTCTACATGAAGAAGAGATACTTCTGCGCCCGTGCAGTGAACTATATCGCGAGGATTCTGACCGGCGCAGATATACATCCCGGGGCCAAGATAGGCAAGAGATTCTTCATCGATCACGCGACCGGAGTAGTCATCGGCGAGACGGCTGAAATCGGGGACGACGTGTCGATATACCAGGGAGTGACCCTCGGCGGCGTGAGCACGACCAAGGGCAAGAGGCATCCGACAATAGGTAACAATGTCGTGATCGGAGCAGGAGCCTCGGTCTTGGGCCCAGTGGTCATAGGAGACAACGTGAAGATAGGCGCTGGGTCGGTTGTCGTCAAGGACGTCCCGCCGAACAGCACTGTTGTCGGCGTGCCCGCCAAGATAGTACATCGCGAAGGCGGAGCGAAGATAGATCTGCAACATGACGATCTCCCCGATCCGATAATGAAGGTCTTCATAGACTTCTGCCATAACGTCTCGATGCTGGAATATCGCGTCTCGGAGATAGAGAAGAGGATCGGCGTCAAGCAGGAAGAGAAGGGCGAGACCTGCCCCAAGCTTCCGGAATGAACGTCCAGGAACGGTTCGAAATGAGCGAGCTTCAAGTCTACAACTCGATGACTCGACAGAAGGAGAAATTTGTCCCCTTGAATCCCGGCAGGGTCGGGATATACGTCTGCGGCGTGACCGTGTACGACGATGTCCATCTGGGCCATGCGCGGTCCGCGATAGCTTTCGACGCGATTATCCGATACTTGAGATACAAAGGGTATCAAGTGAACCATGTCACGAACTTCACCGACGTCGACGACAAGATAATCGAGAGAGCGAAAGAGCTCGGAATTGAGCCTCTCCAGCTGTCACGTACTTACATCGACAAGTTCTTCGAAGATATGGATCGGTTGCGCGTCAGGCGCGCGACCGTTTATCCCAAGGCGAGCGAGACGATACCGGAGATAATAGCTATGACGCAGACCCTTCTCGCGAAGGGTTGCGCCTACGTCGTAGACGGGGACGTGTATTTCGACATCACAAAGGCAAAAGATTATGGGAAGCTTTCCGGGCAGTCGATAGATCAGATGTTGGCGGGGGCGAGGGTGGAGATTGACGAGAAGAAGAGGCATCCCGCGGACTTCGCGCTTTGGAAAGCCGCCAAGCCGGGCGAGATATCATGGCCAAGCCCGTGGGGTCCGGGGAGGCCGGGCTGGCACATCGAATGTTCCGCGATGTGCCTGAAATATATCGGCCCGACGCTCGACATTCATGGCGGCGGTTCGGAGCTGATATTTCCTCATCACGAGAACGAAATACAGCAGTCGGAGGCCGCGAACGGCGTACAGTTTGTCAGGTATTGGATGCATAACGGGCTGCTGATGATCAATGAAGAGAAGATGTCAAAATCGTTGCAGAATTTCTTCACGGTCAGGGAGGTCTGCCGGGATTTCGATCCCTCTGTCATAAGATTCTTCCTGTTGAATACGCACTACCGGCAGCCGCTGAACTACGATCTGGATGTGCTCAATGAATCGAAGAGGAGCCTCGAGCGCCTTCAGAACACCTATCGCGAGCTCCTCGATCATAGGGGAAAGGCCAAGGGCTCGGAAGACGCGAAAGAACTCTGCGAGAAGGCCGTGTCGGAGTTCGAGGAGAGCATGAACAATGATTTCAATACGAGAGACGCGTTGGCCGCGATGTTCAATTTGGCGCGAGAAGCGAACAGGCTGCTGGCGGAAAGGAAGTTGAGCGAGTCAGGAGTGGCCAATATACTCTCGGCGATGGAAAGATTTGATTCCATCTTCGACATTCTCACTGTGACCATGACAGCTCAAGACGAACTCCTCCCGAAGGTCGTAGATTTCGTTCTCAAGGTGCGCGAGTCTGCCAGGATGAAGAAGGATTTCGAAACCGCGGATGCCATTCGAAGCGGACTCGAAAGCCTCGGCATCGAAATTCAGGATTCCGCGGACGGACCCAAATGGAAGATAAAGAAATAGCCCTCCGCAAAAAGGCCGAGCTCATCTGCTCCGGGACACTCTATATCCCTCGGGATATCGCGATTCCGTTCCCGCTGAGCAAGAGCAGTGCGGGGCCGGGCGCCGGTATCGAATCGATAGTCGTGTCGTTTTCCGGGATGCGCGTGAAGGTCCCGGTATCTCGCATTGAAGGCAAGTTCCAGCTGCGTAGAGCCGGAAGCTCGTTCGAGATTCTTATGGACGGCGAGCCCTTCTGCTCGGACGTCACCATAATCCCGACTTTGTGTCACGCCCCCGGTCAGGCTTTCGTGACGCTCCGTCGGTCGTGCAAACTCGGCTGTCTATTCTGCTCGATAAACGAATCCCGCCGAAGAGGCAAAGGCGAGATATCTGTCGATGAAGCGTTCAATCTTATATTGGCCGCATCAAAGAAACCGGATTTCCACGGGGTCGCCATAACCTCGGGGATTTCGACCACTGTCGATGATCAGATAGAACGAATCGCAGAACTGGTTCGCCTCGTTCGAGAATCTTTCCCAGAGATTCCAATCGGCGTCGAACCTATCGTGACCGGCATAGAACATGTGAAAGCTCTTAGGAAGGCGGGCGCGACTGAACTGAAGATCAATATAGAAGCCGCGACAAAGGAGATATTCGACAAGGTATGCCCTGCGAGAGATTACGAGCTGACGCATAGAGCGGTGGGATGGGCTGTCAGCGAATTCGGACGGAATCATGTCACGTCGAATATCATAATCGGGCTCGGTGAATCCGATGAGGATGTTTTGAAAGCTCTTGAGGTCTTGGCGGAGTTAGGGTCGGTTGGAAACCTCAGAGCCTTGCGTGTCAACGAACACAACCGTGACAGGCTGGTGGGAGCGCTTGGAAAGAATATAGGAATTACGCCGGAACGTCTACTGGCTCTCTGCAAGCATCAAGAAGAGATTCTTAGACGACGCGGGCTCTCCGCAAGACTTTTCAAAACGATGTGTTTCCCGTGCGGATGCTGCGATCTCGTACCAGGCATCGACTGTTGATTACTTATGCGCGAATGATGCCACTATCTGTTCGTCTGCCACCTCTATCTTTGCGAATCCGAACCTCTCTAATTGCACGACTTTTCCTACTTCCATTTTCAACGATTTCTCGCCGAGACCGACTGCTTTCGTTCCGTCCGGCATAAGGACTGTCATCGAGACGGAATCCTCTGGCACCCAGTGTATTATCTTGTATCCTTGCTTGATTGCAGATAGATCGTTCCCGCGATAGATTGCTTTTTCATCAACGAGCTCGATATTGCACAAATCCTTGAGCCGTATCTTATCTGCGCCTTCGATGTCATTCAGTTGCACGAACACCTTTATCGGTGCCTTCAATGAGTATGTTCTGAATCCGAGCTCCCTGTTGCTCGGATGCAGCGGTGCCTTTCCTTCCAATCTGTCAATCCCGGTGATTTCCAACGGGACAGGATCGGCCACGAAGAAGTATCTCTTCGCCCGAGGATCGATAATGTCCTTGTTCAAAGCATAGAATGTCTCCCAAGAAAATTCTACATCGACTTCGTTGAGTCCGGCTCTTATCCAGTACTCTCTTAGGGCTTCAGGCTCGAATCCTCTCCTTGCGAGAGCCCTTATAGTCCCTAACCGAACGTCGTCCCAGCCGGTGTACTTGTTTTCCTTGATGCCCCTGGACATTTTCGAAGTGCTGAGCTCCGGTCCGACTATACTCACCCTGCCATAATGAATGTACTCAGGTATCGGCCAGCCGAAGTAATCAAAGATATATCTCTGCCTGTATGTGTTGTTCAAATGATCTTTCCCCCGAAGCACATGCGTCAGGCCCATCAGATGGTCATCCACCGCCACGGAGAAATTCATCAGCGGATACACTCTGTATTTCGTGCCCGTACGAGGGTGCGGCGTGTCCTCGATTCTCAATCCCGGGTAATCCCTGAGTGCCGGATTCGCGTCGTTTAGATTGGTCTTTATCATCAGCGACGCCTCTTCCTGCGAGAACGATCCATCGAACATCTTGTCCCATAGATGCATCTGCTCTTCGAGAGAGGCGTTCCTGTGAGGGCAAGGCTTGCTCCTCTCTTTCAGCTCGCGCCAAACATCGGGCTTGCATGTGCACACATATGCGTGTCCTTTTTCCAGCAGTTCCTTTGCAATCCTGTAGTACGTTTCGAACCTGTCAGACTGGTAGTGCGTTTCCGTTACTTTGACGCCGAGCCAATCGAGGTCTTCCAAGATGAGATCATACGCCTCAGGGTCGACCCTTGCAGGATCCGTATCTTCGAACCTATTGATGTAGCGGCCGCCGTATCTCTTCACGTACTCATCGTTCAGGAAAGCGACTCTCGAATGGCCGATATGCAGCGGTCCAGACGGGTTCGGTGCGAACCTCATAACGACCTCTCCCCGAACGTTGTTCAACTCGGGGAGCTTGAACTCTCTTTCCTTCTTTTCCCTGCTGAGAAGCCCAGGCGCAATTTCCTCCAATCGCTTTCTCTGCTCCTCGAGCGACAGCCTGTTGACATCCTCGACAAGCCTTCTCGCGATTTGGCTGATTTCCTTCGCGCGGCTCTTTAATTCAGCCTTCTCCGCCAAGACCTTCCCGACGACTGCGCCAGAGTTAGCCTTCCCGGAATACGAGATGGCATTCTGAAGAGCGTATTTCAAGACCAATTGCTCGATGTCGTCCATCGGCTGTCAATCTGGTTCGTTGATATAAAATTATTCAGCGCATCCTTTTTCATCGTTCGTTCCAATCTATTCGTTCTTCCGAAAAAGTCATCTATCCAATGAGGCATGGGATTGCGTTCGATATGGAGCGCATAAGACGAATCGGCGTATCGATGGAACCCGAACTCCTCGAGAGCCTCGATGAGTTCGTGAGATCCAAGAATTATCCGAGCCGCTCCGAGGCTATCCGCGATATGGTGAGCGATCGTCTGAGTCAGGAGAGCCTGCGCCATCCAAACGAGCCCGCAGTCGGATCCATAATGATACTATATGACCACGGAGCAAGAGGGCTCAGCGATAAGCTGACCGATTTCCAGCACGCCATCGGTCGGCATCTGATCATCTCCGCGACTCATATACATATAGATGAGGACCTTTGCATGGAGATAATCGCCTGCCGAGGAAAGGCAGGAGAAATAAAGCAACTCGCAGACAGGCTAAGCGCGATAAAGGGAGTTAGACATGGGGAGCTTTCGATGCGCAGCATCAAGGAGGCGCGTCATCGAAAGCATGCGCACGACCATTGATGTTCTTATTTTTCGATGAGCCTGAGCGCATCTATCTTCAGGATTCCGGAGTCTCTCCTCCAAGTCTTTCGGCAGGAGACTATCTCCAGCTTTCTCGAGAAATTGGGCCCGTCGAGGACGAATGTCTCGAATTCGCCTCCCTCTCCAGCTATCTGAAGCCCGAATCTCTCCGAGATGCTTTCCAGTTCATCTACGGAGTCTATATCTATCGTTCTTCCCAGCCATTTCTCGCTCAGACCTTCTGCCGATACAGCGACTATGACGACCTCGAAACCGGCACGCACGATTTCCCTTAGGAGCATTTTCTGATCTTTGTGCCAAAGGGGAGAGAACACGCGTATCCCGAGAGGTTCGCATTCCATGTTTATTTTCTGAGATTGATAATCGCTCGCAAGAGCCCCGGTTATCAACGCGTCTGCGCCGAGTTTTCTCGCGCCTCTGACGAGCGCTCCCACCTCCTCGTCGGTCTCGCCCAATTCTATCATCAGGTTCGGGATTCCCATTGCGGACGATATCACGGGAGCGAAGTGCACGTTGGGGACGTGTAGCATCATCGATTCTCGAGAGAAAGGAACTACTGTGATTGTCGCGACGAGGTTGAACGGCTGTTGTTGGGCGATGTATGTCGCGTAGACGGAATCCTTCCCGCCAGAGAGCAAAGCGACCGCGTTTATCATGACAGGATACCTTACGGAGGGAGCAGCTCAAAAGCTTAACTAGGAACTAGCTGACTTTTATAGCCAAGGCGACGATTATGGAGCCGGATGAAAGGCTGCCTGTATTGCGTCCGGTGCGATAGGTCGATACCAAAGGAAGAGCTGGAAGAACGAGCGAAGCGCCTTTTCGAGATGTTCGGGAACAGATCTCTCGAATCGGGCAGATGCCCTGTCTGTGGCACGGCCCTGATAGATATGGATGAAGTCGAAAGGAAAAGAGAAACAGGGGGCTGACGTCTTGGCAACGCGATACGCGAAAGAAATGACGAAGGACGAATTTGCGGATGCGCTCAAGAAGAATCCGATAGTTGTGCTCCCCATCGGCTCGATGGAAGAGCACGGCGATCACTTGCCTCTGGGTAGCGATACGTTCGAGATAGATTTCGTCGTGGAACGCCTTTCGCGAAAATTGAAAATGTTGGTCCTCCCTACGGTGAACTACGGGAACTGCGGGAGCACATACAATTTCCCTGGGACGATATCTCTTTCGTTCGAGACCTTGAGATCCTTGGTATACGACATCCTCATGGAGACTGTGAGACATGGGGCGAAGAAGATACTGTGCATCTCGGGACATGCCGGCTCGAATCACATGCATGCGATGAGGATGGCGGCTGAGCATGTGGTCAAGAAATGCCCCGAGGTCAAGATAATGGTGCTTTCCGATTACGATCTCGTGCCAGAATACAAGGGCGGGAAAATACCAAGCTGGGATGGGCATGCAGGAAAGGCCGAGACATCTAGGATGCTCAACATTCGGCCGGACATCTCGAGGAAAGGAACCAGGGCAAATAAGCTGAAGAGAAAGGAATATTTGATCATTGCAAACCCTGAGTCGATGTTCCCATCGGGCATAGCGGGAGATCCGAGAAGCGCAAGCCCTGAGCTAGGAAAGAAAATCGACGACTTCGTGCTGAGGCGTCTAATTGGATTGCTTAAAGAAAATCTCGGAGCGGAGGAGGAATCGGATGAATCCTAAGCTCGCCGCGGCTGCGGAGGCCGCCAAGCTCGTGCGGGACGGACAGGTTGTCGGCCTTGGGAGCGGTTCGACGGCCGAGCTGGCGATATTGGAACTGGGGAAGAGGACTCAGGAAGAAGGCATGCGAATCATCGGCATTCCGACATCGAGAAAATCTGAGGCTGTCGGGAGGGGCGCGGGTATTCCGATTTCTACTCTCGACGAGCACGATGTCGTTGATATCACGATAGATGGCGCGGACGAAGTGGATCCGAATCTTGATTTGATAAAGGGTTTGGGAGGCGCCCTGCTCCGGGAGAAGATAGTCGCGGGCGCGACCAAGAAGGAGGTCATCGTGATAGATGAATCGAAATTGGTTGAGCGGCTCGGAACAAGGGCACCCCTACCGGTAGAGGTAATCCAATTCTCGCACGAACATCTCGGAAGAAAACTGGCATCTCTGGGATGCATCCCGAAATTGAGATTGATGGACGAGAAGCCTTTCGTGACGGACAATGGCAATTACATATACGACTGCACTTTCGCAAACGGAATCTCAGAAGCGAAGTCGATCGACTCAAGATTGCAATCCATGCCCGGCGTCGTTGAAACAGGCCTTTTTATCGGCATAGCAGACCTTGTCATCGTCGGCAGCAGTTCGGGCGTGCGAGTTATACGCCGGTCTGAGCTCGACGAGGAGTGCTTACTTCGATAGGCCGCGGAGCTGGTCAATCTCCCATTCGATCTTCTCTATCTTCTTCTTCAGCTCCGTCTCGATGGTCGAGATTATCTCATCGAAAGGAACTGACAGCCTGTAGGCGTGGACCGGCCGGCCTTTTCCCTGTTTCTTGATGTCTCGCTTTGCGACCCATTTCCTTCGGCGGAGCTCCTGCATGGCAATCGAGACCTCGGGCTGCCTCAGGCTGGTGGCAGTCTCGATTTCCACCGATGTCGTTTCATCTCGCTTCTTGAGATACACCAAGGTCTTCGCTATGTTCTTCTTGAGTCCGGCATTGATGAGAAGCTGAACCAGTGACTCATCGGATTTTGTCAATCCCCTCGAAGTCAATATTATCACCCTGCCAACTATATTTCAGCTAATATTTATCGTTTTACATTCACTTTCCGAACCTTCCCAGGAACGGACTCGACACTCCCCCGCTACAAGACTATGTTCCGCATATCCAGTCTGATGCGACACTGCCCCGATTGCAGGGAAATCAACTAATGCAATCACACCTTTTTATTTTTATCGTTTGGATTACAAGCTAATCCGATGAATTAAAATTCTTTGTTTCACGATCTTGCCAGAATAGGTTGATTGATTCTCGTGATATTTTTTCGTCAACAGCGCGAGAAAGCAGCTCGAATTTGGGGCGAGCCAGCAAACAGTTTTTCGCTAAGCAAAGCATTAATATAGGTTACGTATTGGTGGCTTCTGCCCATCCGAGGCCGTTGATTCAGGATGAAAATGCCAAAGGTCGTGAAGCAGTACTGCCCTAAGTGCAAAAAGCACACCGACCATGAGGTCGAGAGGGTCAAGACTCGCCCTAGGAGCGAGCTGAAGGCAGGTCAGAGGAGATTCAGGAGAGCGACGGCAGGATACGGAGGTTTCCCCAGGCCGAAGTACGAGGGCAGGCAGAAACCAACGACCAAGATCCCTCTGAGATACCGATGCAAGGTGTGCAAGAAGGCGCATCAGAAGACCTGCTTCCGCGTAAAGAAGTTCGAACTCGTGGAGGCTTAACTTTGGCGAAGAACACCGTTGCCGTGACGAAGAAATTCATAAAGGTGAAGTGCCAGGACTGCGGCAACGAGCAGATAGTCTTTTCGAGGCCGGCGACCAATATTCAATGCACCGTCTGCGGTGCCACCCTAGTCAAGCCTTCGGGCGGGAAAGGGATCGTTCAAGGAACGGTCGTCGGAGAAGTTGCCTGATGCCGCAAATATCGGAATATCCCGAGGATGGAGAACTCGTCGTCTGCACCGTCACCAGCGTGAAGAATTTCGGCGCGTTCGTCACCCTGGACGAGTATGGCGGAAAGGAGGGATTCATACATGTCCGCGACGTGGCGACCGGCTGGGTAAAGTATATCCGCGATTACGTCAGGGAGGGCCAGAAGGTCGTGTGCAAGGTGCTTGCCGTCGATCCTTCGAAGGGGCACATAGACCTCTCGCTCAAGCAGGTCAACGAGCATCAGAAACGAGAGAAGATTCAGGCCTGGAAGAACGAAAACAAGGCCATGAAGCTCCTGGAGCTTGTAGCTGCGAAGATAGGCAAGAAGACCGAAGATTTGACTCAGGAATGTCTTCCCGATATTCTGGATAACTATGGATCGCTGTTTGGGGCTTTCGAAGAGGCCGCATTGAATCCGAAAGCCTTCAAGAAGCAGTTCGGTAAGAAAAAATGGTGCGAAGCCTTCATTGAGGTGGCGAATGAGAACATCCAGCCTCCAAAGGTCGAGATTGTCGGGATCATGGAGTTGACCTGCCCAGATTCGAACGGCATCGTCCACATCAGAAACGCGCTGATCGAGGAGTCATCATCTGAGAAGGCTGAGATCAGCATCCGATACATGGGTGCACCAAGATACAGGGTACAGGTATCCGCGCCCGACTACAAGACGGCCGAAGAAGAGCTGAAGAGCCTGTTCGACGCCGTGGCCAAGAGAATCGAGAAATACGGCGGAAGGGCGAAACTGGTAAGGGAGCAGAAATGAGAAGCGAGATCAGGAAATGCTCTTCTTGCGGGATTTACACGTTGCAGGAAAGATGCCCCAAATGCGGCCTGCCGACTGTAATGCCTATACCTGCGAGATACTCGCCCTCGGATAGATTCGGCAAGTATAGAAGGGCGATGAGGCTAACAAAAGGATGAGAACCATGGACGAGATCATAGTGCATTACTTGGAGAAGCCCGTGCTGCGGGATCCGATCATGGTAGAGGGGCTTCCCGGTGTCGGAAACGTCGGCAAGCTTGCCGCGGAGCATCTGATCGACCAGGTCAAGGCGACAAAGTTCGCGGAATTGTACTCAAAATACTTCCCGCCCCAGGTCTTCGTGAACGATGACGGGACAATAAAGCTCGTGAACAACGAATTCTATTATTATAGAAGGAACGACAGCCCGCACGACCTGGTTATACTTGTGGGGGATTACCAGGGTCTGACTCCGGATGGTCAGTACGCCCTTTCCGACAAGATAATCGAGATTGCAAAGGGGCTCGGAGTGAGATCGATATTCACGCTCGGAGGCTACGGGCTCGGAAGAATGATAGAGAAACCGAGGGTCCTCGGAGCCGCAACTGACAGCGAACTCGTCGAGGAGATGAAAAGCAAAGGCGTCATTTTCTCGAAAGGGGAACCCGGAAGCGGAATCGTCGGAGCTAGCGGATTATTGCTCGGCCTGGGAAAGTTGCACGGAATGAGATCCGTCTGTCTCATGGGCGAGACTTCCGGATATTTCGTCGACCCGAAGTCCGCCCAGGCGGTGCTGGAGATACTCTCGCGCATACTCGAAATCAAGGTCGACTTCAGCGCGCTCGAGACCAAGGCCAAGCAGATAGAGCAGCTGACCTCGAAGCTTAGAGAGGTCGAGACCCTCCCGGAGCCGAAGAAGGAAGACCTCGGATATATCGGCTAAAAAGTCGTGAATCCCCCCTTCTCGCAAAAAAAGGGGGGAAGGTCATATTCATTGAGCAATGAGGGGTTGTTAGAGTGCATCCCATCCTTTTTTTCTAACTTGTCCTTATTGCTTCATGTATTGCTTCTGGAAGCTCTCCATTGACGCGAGCGCTTCCTCCGCTTTCTCCAGCTTCTTTATCTTGTCGATGACGAGCTCCGTCCTTGCATACACCATATCGCGTATCGCTTCTCGGATGGCCTCAGACCTCGAAGGGAAGTCATCTAGCTCGACGAGGAAGTCGAGTGCCCGCAGATATCGTCTTGGAAGGCGAATAGTCACCTTCTCGGAATCTTCCCTCTTGCTCTTCCCCACAATGTCTACCCCCGATCTGCGTACATCCGATGGGTATTCTTTGACTTACGCTTGTCGGACAGAAAATGGCGAGATGATTATTTATAGATTGTCATCTGAGATATCACGATTTCTCGACCCTGGCGATGAGTTCGAGACGAAGAGATCTTTCGCCGCCTGGAATCACTTCGTGGGAACTGGCGGATGCTTCTCGTATTCCTTCAATATGTCATTGCCCTGTTTGACGATGTCCTTGTCGAGTGGCTCCACAACGTGCTCCTTCAATATCTTGACAACTTCCTTGTGCGCTTCGGCTCTCATCTTCGTCGTCATCGTTGCGCCGTAGATCTGCATCTTCTTGTTTCGGAAGTACATCTGCGATTTGAAATTCTTGAGAGTGTGAGGATGAGTGAAGAACGTATTCCCATGCCCGACCTCTCTCACGATATCTAGCGCGGCCGCCTTCTCGCTGATTTCGAACTTCCTCATGTACATCCTGAAATCATCCCATAGGTAGGAGTCTATCACCATCTGCTCGAGCGAGCATCCAGCATCTTCATCGAGGCCGCCTATTCCCGAGCACAGGTCGGTTCCGTTCATCGTGGTCAGCAAGAACGCAGCTGTCTCCCCGAACGGTGCAGTATTGCCGGTCGTTGGGGGATCTATGCCCACTATCCCTGTCATCTTCGGCAATCCGTACCGCGCGGCCATTTGTCCGCACGCCGCGTATATGAGCGGAGTTTCTACGCCCCTGTAGCTTATGAATCCTGTTCTCATGTCTACGAGGGTCGATTCCGAGGAATAGATATGTGGTGCCCCGGGAGATGCCGTCTGAGTGACGACCAAGCTCGCAAGGTTCTCGGTATTGGCATTGACTATCGTGCCCGCGAGCGTGACGGGGCAGGTGCTCCCGCCCAGAGACATCGACATCGAGATTACGGGCACTCCTGCCTTCGCATATTCACATTGTGCCTCCACCGCGCCTTTCTCGAAGGACAGAGGAGCAATCGTGCAGCTCAGGACCGTGAAGGTCGGCTTCTTTTTCAATTGCTCCATCCCGCCCGCGACGAGGGCACCGAGCTTTATCTGAACCCGCGCGTCCTCGACGCCTATCGTGCCGGAACCCGCCGAGCCATGAATCGGTTTGACCGTGTTCTGAAGGCATGTCCAGAGCTCGTACGCGAATCCCGTGTGAGGCGGGACATCTCTGACCGTCACAAGCGGCCAAATCGCGTCAACGGGGTTCAACGCGTCTCCGAGCCTCGCGATGGTCGCGAGGTCCTTTCTCGTCGCATCCCGGTGCTTCTTCGTCTCGTAGTCCTCTATCCAAGCGGTGACTCCTCCGAGCGAGACATACGGATAGCTTTCCGCGGGGAGCCTGATGTCCTTCTTCGCATCGCGCGCCCCTATGACGAAGCTCTTCGGGGCTTTCCGCAAGGCTTCGTTCACCATCTCCTCGGGTATCTTTGCTATCTCGGTCTTCAGATCCACATCTGCTCCCGCATCTCGGAGCATCTTCAAAACCGATTGGCTATGGATCTTGACCCCGGTTTCCCTCAGATTCTTCAGGCTCAGACTGTGCACCAGATCTTCCTCGCTCTTGTCGAGGAACTTCAGACGCGCGACTGCCATGATTCAACAGACCTCCCATCAGCCATTGCCGACGCCACTCCCAAAGTGCGCATTCATTATTATTGTTTCGAGGGGAACCAGCCGTTCTGGATGCTGGCTCGAATAATCGGGAGAAGATATTACACCCTGAGCATAATGTTCTGTGAAAAGGTTTCTAAAAGGGGTGAAAATCAGTCGAACTAATCGGGAATATTGTCCGAAATAGTTCATGTCGCGTGACGTCTCTCGAATTCCTCTATCAGCTTGTCCCCTTCTCTGATGACCGATGCATCCAATGGCAGAGGCCTGTGTTCTTTGAGCAGCTTGAGCGCTATCTCCCTCGCCTCAGGGACGCTCTTGTTCGACAGCGTCTGCTCCCAGGCGAGCTTCTTCTTGTCTCGGAAGTACAACTCCGACCTGAAGTGCTTCGCAGTGTGCGGGTGCGTCAAGAAGCTATTGCCATGCCCCACCTGCTTGACCACGTCCAGGGCGAACGATTCCGCATCTATCTTGAACTTCCTCATGAACGCGCGCTGGTTCTCCCAGAGATACGCGTCGATAACCACCTGCTCGAGAGAGACGCCCTTCGCGACATCTATCGATCCTGCGCCAGCTGCAAGATCGGTCCCCGTCATGGAGCAGAGTACCAGGCTCATGAGCTCGGAAAACGGGCTCAATAGCCCCGGTTCAGGGTCGTCAGCTCCCGAGCCCCAGGCTCCCGTCAGGCAGGGCAATCCGTATCTTTTCGCCATCTGAGAGGTCGCCGCGCTAATGAGAGGCGATTCCGGGCTCTCGTAGTAGATGTTCCCTGTGCTCATGTTCACGGGGGTCGATTCCGAACTGTAGATGTGCGGCGTCCCCGGATTCGCGGTCTGCGAGATGACGAGGCTCGCGAGGTTCTCGGTGTTCGCGTTCAGTATCGTCCCTCCTAGCGTGACTGGCGCCGACATTCCGCCCAGGGACATCGACATGGATACGACGGGTATCCCTGCCTTGTTCAACTCGACCTGTCCCTCGACTGCGCCCTTCTCGAAGGAGAGCGGGGCAATAGAGCAGCATATCACCGAGAATATCGGTCTCTTTCTGAGCTTCTCCTCGTCCCCGGCTATCAACGAGGCGAGCCTTATCTGCGCCCTGCACTCTTCCGCGCTTCCCACGGAGACCCCCTGGACGTGCTTCGAAGTGTTCTGGAACGCTGTCCAGAGTTCGTGCAGGCCGTGCGCGACCTGGGGCACCTCGGTGGCCGTCAGAGTCGTCCAGAGATAGTCCATCTGTTCCAGAGCATCGCCCAATCTTACCACGTCCGCGATATCCTTCTTGGTCGATGGCCTGTTCTTGCCCGAATGAATGTCTCTGATGTATATTCCCAGGCCGTTCGTGCAAATGTAAGGCATCGCCTCGACAGGAAGCTGGAGGTCATGCTTTCCGTCGCGAGAATAGAGCTTGAACTCCTTGGGCGCTTTCCTGAGAGCCTCTGTGACCATGTCCTCCGGTATTCGCGCGATCATCTCCTTTCGGTCGATGGTTGCCCCTGCTTTTCCCAGCATCCCGAGGACCGATTCGCTTCTTATCTTGACGCCTATCTCGGCCAGGCTCTTCAGCGAGTATTCATGAACGAGATCTTCCTCTTCCTTATCTAAGAACTTCAGTCGCGCGACTGCCATGCTCAACTACCTCCCGCTAGGCCGCAACAGCGCCTTAGCAAACTACCCCTAAAGTTCGAAGGCTTAATATTCTTTCGAATTCGGAACAAATCAGAAACAATCGAAAGGGTTTTTCAAGGGGCTTGGATTCACACGCCCAGCTTCTTCTCCCAGTTCCTGATTATCTCGTCGCCCTTCTTCACGATGGAAGGATCGAGAGGTACTGGCCTGTGCTCTTTCAAGATCTTCTCGGCTATCTGCTTCGCCTCTGGGACCATCTTGTTAGACAGGGTTGCCTCGAACCTTCCCTTGTCAGGGTCCCTCAGGATTATCTCCCTCTTGAAGTTCTTCGCTGTGTGTATGTGCGACAGGAAGGTGTTGCCATGTCCAACGGCCTTGATTACGTCGAGCGCGCAGGTTTCCTTATTGATTAGGACGGGCGTCATGAACTTCCTCACGTTCTCCCAGAGATAGGCTTCAATCACTTCCTGTTCGAGCGCGGCGCCCTTCACCGCGTCCAGCCCGCCGATGCCCGATTGAAGGTCCGTTCCCGACATCGTGCTGAGCGAGACGCCCATGACCTCGCTGAAGGTGTGCGGGATTCCCGGTTCCGGCTTGTCGTTCACGCCCCAGTCGCCGACCATACAGGGCATCCCGTACCTCTTCGCCATCTGCGCGAACCCCGTAGCGATGAGGGGCTGATTGACCGTCATGTAATCGATTATTCCCGTCTTCATGCTGACGGGTGCCGATGAGGAGCAGTATATCACGGGGGCGCCCTTGTTTGCCACCTGGCTTATGACGAAGCTCGCGAGGTTCTCGGAGTTGCCGTTGACCAGGGTTCCGGCCATCGTCACCGGCGCCGTGCCTCCGGAGAGCGACATCGTCATCGTGCAGATCGGAACGCCTGCCTTGTTGAACTCGACCATCGCCTCTACCGCTTCGTGTTCGAACATGAGAGGCGCGATGGAGCAGTGTATGACGGAGAAGCAAGGCTTCTTCCGAAGCTCTTCCATGCCCCCTGCGACAAGAGCGCCGAGCTCAATCTGTCTCTTCGCGTCCTCCGCGTTGAGTATCTCGACTCCTTGCACGTGCTTGGTCGTGTTCTGGAAGGCCGTCCAGAGCTCGTGCAGGCCATGTGTCACCTGAGGCACGTCCGTCGCGGTAAGCGATGTCCAGACATAGTCTATCCCGCTCAGCGCGTCCGCGACCTTGATGAAATCCGCGATGTCCTTCCTCGTAGAAGACCTGGGCTTGCCCGTCTTGAGATCAACTATGTAGACGCCGAGGCCGGTCGTGGCAGTGTACGGAAACGACGATACAGGAATCTTGAGGTTATGCTTCGGGTCCCTGGCATAGAGCGTCATCTCCTTCGGCGCTGTCCTCAGAGCTTCCTTCACCATGCTCTCGGGGATTTTCGCGACCATGCTTTTTGTGTCGATGTTCGCGCCCGCATCCCCCAGCATCTTGAGAACCCGCTCGCTCTTTATCTTGACTCCGATTGTCTCAAGGCATTCTATGCTCTGCTGATGAATCGTCTCCTCTTCGCTCTTATCGAGAAACTTCAGTTTTGCCACTGCCATGCTCAACACCTCCCCTCAGCGTCCGCTGAGTCCGGTTCCCCCTAACGACGAGCATTTCTTAAGCGTTTCCCCGTCGGAACCGCGCATGGCGTTTGTGAAACCCCTCGATGGATTCTTTCAGCTGGCCGATCAGGTTGATAATTCTTTATCGAGAGCGGCGATTATCTTGTTTCCCTTCTCGACGATCTTCGGATCTATCGGTTCCGGCTTGTGCTCTTTCAATATCTTGCTCGCTATCTTCTTCGCCTCCGGCACCATTGCCGTCGATCTCGTCGCCTCGAACTTCGATTTCTCCTTGTCCCAGAAGAAGAGCTCCTTCTTGAAATTCCTGGCAGTGTGTGGGTGCGTAAGGAAGGAATTCCCGTGTCCCACTTCCCTCACGACGTCCAGAGCTATCGTCTTCTCGGAGACCTCGAACTTCCTGAGGAAAGCTCTATAGTTCTCCCATAGGTATGAATCTATGACCAGCTGTTCGAGCGAGGCGCCTTTCGCCTCTTCGAGCCCGCCAGAGCCCGCTGCCATGTCCGTGCCCGTGAGCATCGTCAGCGCGATTGCCGACAGCTCGCAGAACGAGAGTGGCACGCCTGGCACCTCGCCGTTCGCTCCCCAGCTGCCCGTAAAGGTAGGCAGGTTGTACCTGTGAGCCATCTGAGCGGCCGCCGCCGCGATCAGCGGGGCCTCCGGGGCCTCGTATACTATGTTCCCGGTGACCATGCTCGCCGGCTCCGATTCTGAGCAGTATATGTGAGGGGCTCCTGGGGCCGCTGTCTGGGTTATCACGAGACTCGCGAGATTCTCGGTGTTCGCGTTTGTGACAGTTCCCGCCAATGTGACAGGAGCGGACATCCCGCAGAGGGACATCGACATCGATATGACAGGTATGCCTGCCTTCGCGAACTCCACTTGGCCTTCGATCGCTCCCTTCTCGAACGAGAGGGGGGCGATGACGCAGCAGAGCGAGTGGAAGATGGGCCTCTTGCGCAGCTCATCTTTCCCGCCTACTATGAGCGACGCGAGTTCCACCTGCGCCCTGGCGTCCTCTGCGCTCAGCGTGAGCGTACCGTAGCTCTTCGTGCAGTTCTGGAGCGATACCCAGAGCGCGTGCACCATGTGCGTCCTCTCGGGGACGTCGTAGGCCGTCACGTTCGACCAGAAGAAATCTGTCCCCGTCAACGCGTCCGCCAGCCTCGCGAAGTCCGCGATGTCTTTTCGAGTGGTTTCCCTTTTCTTCCCCGTTTTGAAGTCGGTCATATATGTGCCGATGCCGTTCGAGCCGACGTATGGGAACGGATCCGCGGGGAGCCTCAGGTCGTGCTTTCCGTCGCGCGAGCACAGGACGAAGCTCTTCGGAGCTTTCTTGATCGCCTCGTTGACCATCCCTTCGGGTATCTTCGCAATCATCGATCTCTCATCGATCTTCGCGCCCGCGTTGCCGAGCATCCTCAGCACCGTGGGGCTTCTCACCAGGACGCCGATTTTTTCGAGCGTCTCGATGCTCGATGCGTGTATCAGGTCCTCTTCCGACTTGTCCAACAATTTCAACCTAGCTTTTGCCAACATCCCCACCTTCCTTTCCTTCAAATCATGGATATTTATCGCGACATTATCGCAATCTCCTCTCGAACTCGCGGATCATCTCATCCCCTTCCTTGATGATGTCCCTGTCTATCGGCTCTACGCGGTGATCCCTCAGGGTCTTTTTTGCAATTTCCCGAGCCTCTCCGACCATTTTCGTCGATAGCGTTGCCTCCCAGGCCAACTTTTTCTTGTCCGGGAAGAAGAGCTCCTTCCTGAGGAACTTCGCGGTATGCGGATGGCTCAGGTACGAGTTCCCGTGCCCTACCTGCTTCATGACATCGAAAGCCATCATCTCCTCGTTGATCGTCATGTTCCGAAGTATCGGCTTGAAGTTCTCCCACAAATATGCGTCTATCACCATCTGCTCCAGCGAGCCACCCTTCGCCGATTCCAGACCTCCCATCCCGGAGCAGCAGTCTGTACCGCTGAGCATCGTCATCGCGATTGTTGCGAGCTCGTTGAACGATGCGAGCAGTCCGGGTTCATCTCCGTCCGCGCCCCACTGGCCCACGACGCATGGCAATCTGTATCTTTTTGCCATCTGCGCGAGCGCCGATGCAATCATCGGGCATTCGTTAGCCTTGTAGTTGATCATCCCCGAGCTCATATCGATCGGGGTCGACTCCGAGGCGTACAGGTGAGGTGCTCCGGGGTTTGCAGTCTGCGTGATGGTTATGCTCGCGAGGTTCTCGACGTTCGCGTTTACGATAGTCCCGGCGATGGTCACCGGCGACGACATGCCAGAGAGTGACATAGACATCGAGGATATCGGTATTCCTGCTCTGGCGAACTCGACCTGCGCCTCTACGGCGCCCTTCTCGAACGACAGAGGCGCTATCGGACAGTCGGTCACAGAGAATATCGGCCGTCTCCGGAGCTCTTTCTCTCCGCCCGCGACAAGAGCCGCGAGCCTTATCTGCATCCGCGCGTCCTCCGCGTTGACGGAATCTCCTTGGACATGCTTGACGGTGTTCTGCAGCGACGTCCAGAGCTCGTGCACATTATGAGCCATCTCCGGGACCTCCGATGCGGTCACCTGTGGCCAGAAGAAACTGACGGCATCCAATGAATCCGCCAGTCTCGCGAACATCGCGAGATCCTTCCTGGTCGTTGGACGCTTCTCGCCGGTCTCAAGGTCGGTCATGTATATTGAAAGTCCATTGGTCGATATGTACGGAAACTCCCTGGCAGGAAGAGCCACATCCTTCTTCGGATCCCTTCCACAAAGCACGAACTCTTTAGGTGCTTTTTTCAGTGATTCGAGAACGAGGCTCTCTGGCAGCCTGGCTATCTTTTTTTTCTTGTCTATTATCGCGCCTTTCGCGCCGAGCATATCGAGCACCTGGTCGCTGTGTATCATCACTCCGAGCTCCTCCAGCACCTTGATGCTCTGCGCGTGTATCAGTTCCTCTTCGTCCTTCTCCAAGAACCTCAGTATCGTCTTCGCCATGATTTGCCCCTGATGGTGGTGCTTGCTACCTTGATGACTCGAAGGGTGTTATTATGATTGTTCTGCTCGATAGGAAGATACATCTTTTCAATTGAATCCCCAGGGGTTGGGGGGAGGACGAGAAGAAACTTTATCTGGGGTGAGGGAAATGATTCGGGAGTTTTGAAAAAATGTCCTATCATCACCGTGGGACCGCTGAAACAATTTCACCCGCTGATATGGCGGGCGGCCAAGTTGATTGTCTGCGTGATGCGGTCCAACTCGGTCTGTAGCATTACCCTAGCTCTTTCGAGCCTTCTCGAGAGAGCCGATATCTCGTCATGCATTTCGAATTCCCTGAACGAGACCTCCGGGGTCTGTATCGGAACGAATTCGGACAATATCTCGGTTGGAATATCCGATCCCGCGATGCCTCGTATCTTGTCCTTTGCTTCGCTCATCTTCCTGAGCTCCTCGATGTACTCCAGATATCCCGGAAACATCGGGTCCTCGCCCATCAGCCCGCCGGTACGGCACAATGCGCTGTTGAGCACATTGCAGGCTCCGAGCAGCTTTGAGTTCAAATCTTCAACCGCGTCGTCATCTGCGGCGGAAAGTCTTCTTTCCAAATCAGCAGCAGCGACGGATAATGAGTCGAGTGCGACGAAAGCCTGATTGAAGTCCAGCAATCCGCTCGATACCCTTTTGAGATGCTCAAGGCCGGGAACGGATTCCTTGCATAAGTCCCCCATTATGTGAGAGGTCAATCCGGTGTGTCCCATGCGGATTATCCTTGCGTATCTGGTCAGGCTCAGCGGAAGCTTTTCGAGTGTCGCGAACTCGTGCGCCGAGAGAAGGACCATCTTCGAGAAGGTGGCTAGCAGCTTCGGTTTCAGAATCTCCGGCTTGTCGATATCCGTGTGGTATTCGTCGTACCAAGCCCACGCGAAAAGGGTGCTGGGGACACCGGCAAGAGAGAAATTCATCTGATCTGCCTGAGAGGCTGTCGGCGTGGCGATTCCGAACTCCGGAAGCCAGCCGTTTTCGGACAACAGATTCTTGCAATTGTCCAGCAATCCCTCGTAGAACGATATCATGTCCGGGGTGCAATCGATGATGAGCGCTTCCCTGTTGGTCGCGCCCGCGAGTTCGCAGTTGAGGATGCATGCAATGTCCTTCATCTCGCGCGAATGCTTCTTCACGTACTGCCTCGAGCCCCAAAGATAGTACTGATATCCTTCTGTCCCTCCTTCCTCCGAGCCGAACGAAATGAAATCTATGGCTCTCCGTAGCTCCGAGCCCGAGAGCGCTCTAGCGACCTCCAGAATGCTCGCCACGGACGAGAGATTGTCGTTGGCGCCCGCAAACCATCCATCGTGATGAGCCGAGACTATGATTCGATGTTTGCCCTTTGAAGAACCTTTCATGCGGCCTATCACGTTCTCCGACTTCGCATCGGGTATGATCTTCGATTCGCCTTCGAGCTCGGCCACGATATCGCCGCCGGCGCACAGCCTTCGTATCTCCTCGCCATCTTCTTTCCTGATTGAAAAGACCGGAAAGGATATCGGCTTGGCAAGCATCGGGGTGCTCTCTATCCTAAAAGCACGGTCGATATGCGCGATTATTCCGAGGGCGATGATGTTCTTGCCCGACCTTGCCGCAGCGAGTTCCACAAGGTGTGCGCCTGCATCGTAATTGAAATCCACGATTGGTATGATGGCTTCATCGCCGAATACGGAATATTCAGCCGGAAAACCGAACCTCAGCGGGGCCAATCTGCCCTTGGATCCGTCCGGTCGCACAGGAGGCGAGTACGGCATGAACTCCACGTCGAACGATTTCGTGCTGCCGTTCGACAGCGTCAGCTTCGCCGGATGGTGCTCCCAGGAAACGACGTCGAATTCTTCGATGACTACCTCAAGACCCAGTTTCCTCATCTCGTCAGCGATTCTCTCGGCGGCGACCCGCTCCTCGTCAGACCCCGGAATCCTGTGTCGGATACCCGCAAGTTCCGTCACGAAAGCCTTCGCCCGGTCTCCAGATACTCTGGCGAGAAGTTCGGATTCAATTTTTCTCCTCTCGTTCATCTGCACACCCGAACAGCATTCCGTCAGCCGAAGGACCTCCCGGCAACATCTACTTTAGGGAAGTCGCAGGCACATCGGCCACATCAGCGTCATTCCAATAACATTTATAAATGGATTGGCAGATAGAAGTGAAAAGATGGGATGCATCTGAACGAGCCTATCACCGAGCTTGCGTATTCTCAGGCTCAAGATGAGCCAGAGGCGTCTTCGGATAGCGAAGCCCAGGTTCTTCCTCCGCCTCCGCCACCGGCGGAGAGGCCTGAAAAGGAGCATGCGGTGAGGCATGCCAGGTCATCGAAGTCAGGACTGGTTGAGATAGGAGTGATCTATGGCAATGTGGGGACGACCTCGTTCAACATACTCCTAACTGGCGAAATCGAGAAGCTGGAGTACGTGCAGACGGAGCACGAGCATCACGGGTGGATTCTCGGTCAGATTATCGAGATAGAACGCGTCACGGATTTCACCGCGGCAAAGGCGGTCGAGGCGGTGAAAGGCGCGAGCTTGGACATCGAAGAGAAGGAGATTGCCAGGGTCAGTTTGATCGGCTATAGGGACGAGCGGAATCTCCTCCAGAGCCCGAGGACTCCGCTCAGGGCAGGAGCGGCCGTATACAGGGCGACGGACGACCTCATCCGACAGGTAGTCGGATTGAAGGAAGGCTCTCCGACCGGGGCCTACATAGGCCTTCTCTCGGGTCACGACATACGGGTCGAGCTGGACATCAACAAGATGGTTCAGAAGCACGTGAGCATCCTCGCGATGACGGGCGCTGGGAAGTCGTACTGTAGCGGCGACCTGATAGAGGAGTTCATGAAGCATGACGTGACGACCGTGATAATAGATCCCCACGGCGAGTATCACACGCTCGGGGAGAAGGGGCGGGTCGAAAAGACGGCTCGCGATTTCGGAGTTCATCCGCGGGGATATGCCGATAGAGTCATAGAATTCGCGGCGAACACGGCCATAAACAAGGATGCGAAGCCGCTCAGGTTCACGTTGAGCGCGCTCGATGCGAGGGAGATTCTATCTCTCACGAATATCAAGAATGTGAGGTCGTACCTCACCATGCTGAGGAGAACCCTGGATGTGCTTAGAGAGGCGAAGGGGGACTTCACTCTGAAGGATGTCATCGACTCCCTGCTCGCCACCGAGGACCCGCAGGTGAACACTCTAGTGAGCGAACTAGAATACCTTCAGGAGTCTGAGATATTCGCGGACAAGGGCACAAGGATTGACGAGCTCGTCCGGAAGGGGAAGACGACCGTCATAAACCTCAAGGGAGCGCCGCCCGACATCCAGGAACTCATAGTCAATAGGCTTTGCACGAGCCTGTTCGAGCTGAGGAAGAGCGATAAGATACCGCCCCTGATGCTCGTATGCGAGGAGGCGCACAACTTCGCTCCGCAACAGGGGAAGGCGTGCTCGACGAAGATAATGCGGACGATAGCCTCTGAGGGCAGGAAGTTCGGGCTCGGGTTGACCATCATATCTCAACGCCCTGCGAAGGTGGACAAGAACGTGCTTAGCCAGTGCAACACTCAGATAATCCTCAAGGTGCTCAACCCGAACGACCTGAAGGCGATTTCGGCTTCAATCGAGGGATTGACGGAAGCAATGGAAGAGGAGATCCAACGCCTTCCGATAGGCACGGCGCTTGTCACGGGCGGAGGCACGGCGATGCCGCTGTTCGTCGATATCAGGCCGAGGGAGACGAAACACGGCGGGGAGAGCATCGAGATAGTGCCCTCGAAGAGGATGTGAGCTTCTGACCGGAAGCGAGGTCACGAAGGAGCGTCTCGAGAAGTACCTCAATATTACGGATAGAGCGATGAGGAAGCTCAAGATAGCTGCCCCTGAAAAATCCTATTTGCGAAAGCTGGCTGACGATTTTCTCGAAATGGCGAAGAGCTATAGGTCCGATGCCATCGATTTCGCAAAGAAGGGAGATTACGTGAACGCGTTCGCGTGCATCAATTATGCCCACGGTTGGCTGGACTGCGGGGCGCGCATCGGGCTGTTCGATGTCGGCGGAGATGACCAGCTGTTCACGCTTTTCGAATGAGCTTTGTCAGAGAATCCTCGGGCCCTTTCGATCTATCTCGCATCTGTATGAATGCCCTAGCGGCTTCAAGTCTTTCATGAGCTCCTTTGTCTCGCCGACGCAGAAAATCGAGTTGCCGAGCATCACCATGCTCGATATCCCGTGCTCTTCCGCGGCCATGATGCCCTTCAAGACCTCAGGCGAGATCAGCCCGGCGTTCTCGACGAATTCCATCCCCAGGGCGAACAGATGCTCCAAGGTCTTATGTTCCGAAAATTCTGCTACGCATTTATTGCCAGCGGCAGAAATCGCCTTTCTCCTCTCAGGGTCACCGAGAATGCCCGGCGTCTTTATCGGCTTGCCCAAGACGGATAATACGAGCTCCGCCTCGATATCGATTCGCTCGACGCGTCCGAAGGGCGGCAGGCCGGGTTCGGCTCTGAGCTCCATAGCGCCAGCGCAGATTCCTGCGATGTCGCCGAGGCCTGTCAGGTTCTTGACTTCTGCGATGTGTGCGGCCTCGTATGCCTTGCGATGATCGATGCCAATTGCCTCGCATGTCGCCAAGGCGGCAGAGAGAGAGCCGGCTGCACTCATTGCAAACCCCTGCTCCATCGGCAGATCGAGCGCGGTATCAACTTCTACTCTCAGCTTTCTCTCGCCAAGCAAGTAATTCAAGGCATCCCTGGTCACGGGCGCATCCGTTTCCCGCCCGTCTATCCTTATCTTCAATTCTTGCCAGGAGGATTCCTCGATTGAGACCGTGCTTCTCGCCCCTAGCGAGATGCATAGACCTGCTCCCCGAGAGCCCTTCCTCAACAATTCCTGGGCGTCGTCGCAGATTTCAAAAAATGCGGTTATGTGCCCTGGGCAGAACGCGGCCTTGCGTACAGTCATCTCAAACCCTTTATCAGCTGGTCGATGATGCCTCTTGCGATTTCGTCTCTGGTTCCGTACAGCTCGATCTCATCGCCGGATCTATCTAGCATGAATGCTCGTGAGCTATCCTCCTTCACGTCCTCGAGCCTGTTCGCGACGATTGCGGTCATCTTACTCGAGTTCATCCTCTCTCTCGCCCTCTCCTTCAAATCCTCAACCGATATCCCGACTTCGAGTTTGAAGCCGACAAGGATTGATGCGTCTATCGAGTCGATGACTTTTTCGTTCCTTTTCAGCACGATTGAAAGAGATTCTTTGTCCGACGGCATCTTGCCTTTGAACGCCCTGTCGGGCGAGTAATCCGAAACGGCCGCGGGCATCAGCACTATGTCCATCTTCTTCCCTGATACAAGTTTCTCGAGATCTCTTGCCGTCTTGAATCGCTTTGAGGGGAGGAAGCCAGGCAATTGGACCGCGCAATTGCCCATTAGCAGCTCAACGTCCGCACCTCTCATGTAGGCTTCCTTCGCCAGCGCGACCGCGGTTCCCCCGGTGCTTGCATTCGTGATGCACCTAACCGCGTCAATCGGCTCTATAGTGGAGCCGCCTATAACGGTGACTTTCCTGCCTCTTAGAGGGCCTCCGAGCATACCCCTACCGGTGGCGCAGACGATAGTCTCAATTTCTGCCATCTTTGCCTTTCCTTCGTCGAGGGACGGTTCAACTATCGTTATTCCCAAATCTCTCAACTTTCGCAGGTTTTCCTGCAGGATTTTGTTCTGCCACATATCTCCATGCATTCCGGGCGCAATGATAATCGATTTCTTCGCCCCGATTGCCGTGACAAGCATCGTGCTGACCGCATCGTCGCAAATCCCCGTCGCGATTTTCGAGATCATGTTCGCGGTACAAGGAGCGACAAGAACGGCATCTGCGCCACCCGGATTGGAGCCGCACACGGTCACGTGCTGTACATCGCCGTCCAAGGCGGTGATCGGCTTTCTTCCTGACGCGAACCAGAGAGCTTCCGGATGAACGATCCTGGTTGCGCTCTCGGTCATCGCAACCGTGACCTCCGCGCCTTGCCTGATGAACTCTCTTATTAGCTTGACATCCTCGACAGCAGCTATGCTTCCCGTGACGCAGACAAGGATGTGCTTTCCGGCGAACCTTCCGTTTTTTCCGGAGTTCCTGAGTATTTCGGCAGGATGCATGGGTGGCGCCTATCCGAATGCCTGGACTTAAATATTGCCATATAGGTTGCTCATGACCTCCAGGATGACCTCTTCAAAAGGCTGTGATGCATCTATCACCACGATGTTTCGACATAGTTCCGTTAGCCTATCGTAGTTCGCCGCAACCTTCTCCAAGAACCCTATCTGCTCGAATTTCGATAGCTCGTTCCGATTTTTCAGCCTCGATAGGGCGACCTTCGGATCTATCCTGAAGAGAAACACCAAGTCGGGCTCTATAGATACCTTGCGATTGATAGACAGAAGCCAAGGCACAGGATCGAAATCGACCGTTCCCTCCAATGCCGCGCTCTGATACGCCACAGTAGAATGATAGTACCTATCGCAGATCACATTTTTTCCCTGCCCAAGCCAACCGCGTATCAGTTCCGAGTGCGCTGCCCTGTCTGCGATGAACAGGAAGGCTTCCGTGAACGGGTTGACCTTTTCCCGGTGGGATTTCCTGACCGCTTCCCCGAGCCAGGTATCGGTCGGTTCCTCGGTAAGAACCAGGTTCTCTGTTCCGAGCCTCTCAGGAAGGGCCTTCTTTACGCTGGATTTCCCGGAACCGTCTATTCCTTCGAGAACTATGAATTTCGGCATCTTATGGGCATTACCTCAAGCGAGATATTTCATTTTATTGGATTGCACGTAAGATTCTTAGTCCAGAGAGCAGCTCAAAGCACAGATATCGAAACGGGCAGGTGCGGTTCGGGCTAGTATTATCTAATCGGTTGATGATTTCAGTTGCCCCGCAGTCATCAAGGACGCCTGGTCCTATGACAATAAAGGTCCTCCTCATCGACAGCGAACAATCTGCTCTTGAAGCCTCGAAGCGGCATTTAGAGAAGCATCAGGAGATCGAAGTCGAGGCATCGGAATCGCTCGAGGATGCGAAGCTACTGGTATCACGAAAAGAATTCGATGTCATAGTATCAGAATATCAGATGTCGGACGGAACCGGGATAGACTTTCTCAAGCATTTGCGCTCTTCAAATGTGCAGGTCCCCTTTATCTTGTTCACCGGGAGAAATCAGGAAGAAATTTTCGATGAGGCTTTGAGCGCGGGTATGGATTCTTATATTCCGAAACGTGGTCAGCCCGAGGTTCAGTTCGCACAGCTGCAGATGGCCGTCGAGCGCTTCGCGGACGCGCAAAAGAGCCGCAGAGAGCTTCGAGAACTCCAATGGCAACTCAGGAGCATATTGGATAATATCCCCGCGTATGTCTTCGTAAAAGACCTCGAGGGCAGATATCTAGTCGTCAACAAGAAATTCTGCGACTTTGCTTGCAAGCCCGAGCAGGAAATGCTCGGGAAGACGTCCAGGGAGTTCTTCCCGAAGGAATTCTCGGACTGGACCGAAAACGAGGAACGCCAGGTTCTCGAGACGGGAAAGACCCTCTATTTCCACGAGAGCCGGGATTTCAGAGGAAAGACGATGAACGTCGCAGTCACAAAGATTCCTATAAAGGACTCTGAGGGCAAAATAACCGCGATAGCAACATTCGCGTTCGACAACGAAGATCTTGCCAAAATGGAGCGCGCACTGAGCAAGCAGGTGCAACTCTTCAACAACGTGCTCGAGAGCGTCCAGGATGGCCTCTGTATCCTCGACAAGGATTTGAATGTTCTCTATTCGAACCCTGCGATGAATGTCATCTACAAACCGTTCAATCCCCCTGTCGTTGGAAAGAAATGCTATTACGCGTACGACAATAGGACTTCTCGTTGCCCGGATTGCAATGCCTGGCGGGCAATCGAGAAGAAAGAGATAATACGCGAGAAGATATACCGCAGGGACCCCGACGACCGGGACACATGGATTGAGGTCTATCACTTCCCGCTTATAAACCCGGAGACCGGCTGCTCGGAAGGCGTGATATTATATTCGCGGGATGTGACCGAAAGACACCTCGCCGAAAGGGCTCTCAGCGATGGCGATAAGTTCATCTCCGAAATTCTTTCGAGCATCCAGGACGGCATCAGCATCCTCGACAAGGACCTGAACATCGTGAGAGTGAACAACGCGATGGAGAGGTGGTACTCCCATGCCTTGCCGCTCGTCGGGAAAAAATGCTACGAGGCCTATCATGGACGTACAGAACCATGCAAGGTGTGCCCGACCGACCGCGCCCTGAAATCCGGCAAACCAGAATACAATATAGTCCCGAAGACAGGCCCGGACGGAGAGGTCGTCGGATGGCTGGACCTATTCAGTTTTCCCATACGAAATCCCAGGACGGTCGAGATAGAAGGGGTCATCGAGTATGTTCGAGACGTCACAGACAGGGAGAAGATGAGGATGGCGGCCGAGGCTAGCCATCAGCAGCTCGAGTCGCTGTTCAACAGCATCGACGACCCGATTCACGTATTTGATCCGGCGACCTACGAGTTGCTGTTCATCAACGGGGCGGCACGCGAGCTCTTTGGCGATGTCGTCGGTCAGAAATGTTACAAGGCCTTGCAAGGCCTCGACGCCCCATGTCCTTTCTGCACGAACGACAAGATATTCGGAGAGAACATCGGCCTCGTCCATATCTCCGAGCAACAGAATCTGCTCACCAAGAAATGGTATCGGTGCCTAGACCGCGCCATAAATTGGCCCGACAATAGAATAGTCGGGTTCTCGATGTCGATTGACATAACCGACAGGAAGCTCGCGGAGGAACGTCTGAAGCAGGCGAACCAGAAACTGAGCATACTGGGGGATATCACCAAGCACGATACCTACAACCAGCTCGCGACCATCCAGGGATACGTCGACTTCATTAGAAATACATGTCAGGACAAATCGGTTCTGCAGTACCTGGACAGAATAGCAGACGCGGCTTTTTCAATTCAGCGGCAGTTCGAGTTCGTGACGGAATATCAGAATATAGGCGTGAAAGGCCCTGAGTGGTTGAATGTAAAGGACGTATTTGAGCGCGCCAGCAGGGACTTCAAGCTCGAAAATATCTCGATAAGGAACGAAATCAAAGACGTCGAAATATTCGCGGATCCGATGGTGGAGAAGGTATTCCATAATCTGATTGACAATTCTGTCAAACATGGCAAGACGCTCACCGAGATCAGGCTCTGGGGCGAGGAAATCGATAATGGCTATAAGATCACGTTCGAGGACAACGGCGTCGGTTTTCCTTCTGAGCTTAAGCCAGTCCTGTTCAAGACGAGGATCAAAGGAAAGTCTGGGTTTGGTCTGTATCTCGCGAATCAGATACTCGCGATAACGGGTATGGTAGTCAGAGTGCCGGATGGAGATTATCAGGGAGCGCGCATAGAAATAGTTGCTCCGGTAGGCAAGTATCGTATCCGTGCGAGGAAGCAGGAGACATCATCTAAATAGCTGTCAGAGAGTTTTGCCTCAGGTATCATCACAGAGGGGGCATGAGGTTGAGCGATGTTACAATCAGGGAGCTCGCAGCGGCGATCGATAGCTTCGTGACAAGGAGAGACTGGAAAAAATATCATCGGCCCAAGGATATCGCGATAGCACTTTCTGTAGAAGCATCGGAGCTTCTCGAATTGTTCCTATGGAAGGACGCTCGTAACGATCTCTCGGATGCCGATCTCGAGAAGATCAGAATGGAAGTGGCCGATGTCGCGATTTATGCATTATCGCTCGCGAACGCCTGCGGATTCGACCTTGGAGATGCCGTACTGAGAAAAATCGCGCTTAACGAAGCGAAATACCCGGTCGAAAACAGCAAAGACAGATTCGGCTAGGAATTATGACCGACTCCCTTTTCGTTCCGCCTCTTCTCGAGCAACATCTTGTAGCTCAGGATTAGCTCCCTTGCCGCTTTGACTTCATCGATCCTGCGCACCGATGTGTTGTGCGGTGCGTCCTTGATAATCTCCGGATCCTCGCTGAGTATCTTATCAATTATTCCCACGAACTTGTCAAGAGTCTGAATCGATTCCGTCTCCGTAGGCTCTATCATGATTGCCTCGCCAACTATCAGCGGGAAATATATCGTTGGCGCGTGCACACCATAGTCCAACATTCGTTTCGCAAGGTCTAATGTCCTGATCCCCTTCTCCTTCAGTCTGTCACCCGATAGGACGAACTCATGCATGCGTTTTCCCGGATATGGCAGTTCAAGCCTGGTCTCGAGCAATTTCCTGAGGTAGTTCGAGTTCGCAACGGCCCTTCCCGATACTTCTCGGAGGCCGTTTCCTCCCATAGACCGTATATATACATACGCCCTGAGCAAGACTCCGAAATTCCCGTAATATGCCCTCACCTTACCTATGGATTTAGGGCGGTCATAATCGAATCCGAAGGCATCGCCTTTTTTTACGATTCTTGGCACCGGTAGGTAGGGTTCTAAGAATTTCTTGACACCGATCGGGCCGGCGCCTGGGCCGCCTCCGCCATGGGGGGTTGAAAAAGTCTTGTGGAGGTTGAAATGGACGATATCGAAATTCATCCTCCCTGGGTTCGTCCTGCCAAGAATCGCATTCATGTTCGCGCCATCATAGTACAGTAGCGCACCAGCATTATGCAAAATGTCCGCAATCTGTAGAACATCCTTCTCGAAAAGTCCCAGGGTGTTGGGGTTGGTCAGCATCATGGCCGCGGTGTTTTTGCCGACAACGGACCTCAGCGCTTCGCAATCGACCCTTCCATTCTTAGAAGGCAGTTCTATTACGTCGAATCCTGCCATCGCGGCACTTGCGGGGTTCGTTCCGTGGGCAGTTTCGGGAACTATTATATCATTTCTGCACTCGCCTCTGTCCTCGTGATAGGCCCTAACGAGTTGCATCCCAGTGAACTCCCCGTGTGCACCAGCGGCAGGCTGCAACGTGACCGCATCGACGCCGCCGATCTCGCAGAGCATTTTCTCAAGCTCGTACATTATCTGGAGGGCTCCCTGCACTGTGGATTCGTCCTGATTGGGATGCAACAATGTCGCCGAAGGTAGACGCGCGATTTTCTCGTTCAATTTCGGGTTGTATTTCATTGTGCAGGAACCGAGCGGATAGAACCCCGTGTCCACGGAGTAGTTCATCTGGCTCAGCCTGACGAAATGCTTCATGACCTCCCTCTCGGGCAAGTCTGGGATTCCAAGGCAGCTTCTTCTCAATTTATCCGGGACAGGCGTGTCTTTCAGGATGTCGTCGTTGCACGAAGTCTCTGTTTCGAGTTCGAATAGCAATGGCTCGTCAAACGATGCTTGACGGTAGGTCAGTTTTCTCCCTCCAAGGCCGAAACGAAGAGATCGAAATCCTCGTCAGAGTGCAATTCCGAGACCGCGAGAAGCATGCTTTCCCCGAGGTCTGGAAAGTCCTTGTTCAGACAAATCCCACCGTGCACACCCTTGGACAACAGCCGTTTCGAGAGTTCTTCCGCGCCCGTGTCTGACCTCATTACGAACTCGTTGAAGTGATTCGCCTGGAACAGTGGCGCCCGAAATCCTTTGACAGATGAAATTCTATCCGCGAATTTTTTCGCCTTTCGGATATTTTCCGAGGCGATTTCCACCAATTTTCTCTTCCCGATAGATGCGAGATAGGCGACTGCCGCGACAGCCATCAACGCTTCGTTCGTGCATATGTTCGAAGTCGCCTTATCCCTTCTGATGTGCTGTTCTCTCGTCTGCAGAGTCATGCAATAAGCTGTCTTCCCAGTTGCGTCGACGGTCATGCCTATTATTCTCCCAGGCATTTTTCGTATGTGCTCCTTTTTCGTTGCAAATATTCCCAGGAGCGGCCCACCGAAATTCGGATTAGTCCCAAGATGATGTCCTTCACCTATGACGATGTCCGCCCCGTACTCTGACGGGGGTTTCAGAATCGCGAGTGAGAGCGGATTGGCCCCTATGACCAGTGGCACATCTCGGATGAGAGGCGAGACCTCGTCGACATCCTCTTCCAATACCCCAAAATAGTTCGGATTTTCCAGATACAGTCCGAAGACATCATCAGAAATTTCGGATTTCAGGCCTTGAAGATCGATTCTTCCAGATTCCTTCTCAAACGGTATTTCTTTAATGCTTGCACCGATGCCGGCCAAATATGTCTTCAATACCGCCTTTCTTTCAGGAGAAACCGACCTTCCGATGAGAAATCTCTTGCCGGGCTTGATTCTGTGGCACATCAGCGCGGCCTCACCGAGAGCGGTCGACCAATCGTACATGCTCGAGTTCACCGCCTCCAATCCTGTCAGTTCGGCCACCATGCTCTGATATTCGAACAGCGCCTGAAGCATTCCTTGGCTCGCCTCCGCCTGATACGGAGTATACGATGTGTACAATTCGGAGCGCGATAGAATCTCTTCTACGACCGCGGGAACATAATGCCTGTATACTCCTCCTCCGAGAAAGATCGGAATATCAGCCATTGTACGATTTCTTGCCAGTATTCGGGTCACATCTCTTTCGAGTTCGAGGTCCTCGATCCCATCAGGTAGGTTGAGTCCATCTATTCGAGCGCTATTTGGGATGTCGTCGAACAGCTCATCAAGCGTCTTTATCCGAAGGGCGTCCAGCATTTTCTCGGGAATCATATTCCGACTCCGCTTCATAATCGGTGTGAATGCAAATTACTTTCTTCGCCTCCGCATTTCCTCACGGGATTCAGATGGCGATCTATGCTCGACTGATTTTCTCAATCTGTCGAGATATGCAGGGAAGCCTTCAATGTCCTTAAGTTCTTTCTTCGTCAGATTCGCTATTTTCCGTCGCAGGGCATCGTCATATTTCGCGTCAGCGGCCTCAAACCCCTTTCTCAGAAGCTGAGCGATGTGCCCTCCTTTTCTATCCCAGTCTGTCATTATTATGAATCTATCATGTTCCGCAGCCAGAGCTGCACAGAAATTGACGAGGCTGTTGCCAGTATTGATCGATTTCACGATGCCTGTGATGCCGAGCTCTCTCATCGCCCTTACATCCCTGGGGCCCTCGACGATGATAGGCTCTGAGGCGCTCCTCCGCTCGAGCTCTTCTATCATTTCCTCTAGCATCTCCAGTCTTTCTGCTTCGGAGGTCATCTATCCAACCCTAATCGTTCTATAGCCAATGTTGATGATATCGGTATGAATATTTTCTTCATGCTAGATTTCTGACCCTTCACGATGATTATCCCGCCTTTCGCCTCGGGGAATATCCCCTCCAACAGCTTCAATAATTCCATATTTGCCTTTCCTGAGACGGGCGCTGCGCCAATCGAAACCTCGAGTGCGTTTCTCCAGATGTCGATCCCACCGATTCTCGTTTCTTTTTGGTTCGCGCTCACTTTCAAATTGAGGTATATTCCCTTCTCGACTTCTTTTATTGCGGCAATCTTCTTATTCAACCCGAGATACTCTCCTCGACAGTTATGCTAATTGGGATGCGAGCTATTTATTCAGTGCCTTCGCAAAAATGCTAAGAGGATGTAATTACATGAGGAATCGGGATGCCCGGCAAACCAGAAATGACTTATGAGGAGCTGATGTCTGTCTACCGACAGGAGTCCAGGCAGACGACGCTATCGAAGGTCCCCTCGGATTTCTATCAACGAGTGACAACATATCTGGATGCCCTCGATAGGAGATGCTCCGAAAGCAAGAGCGGGGCAGACATTTCCGGGATGCTCCTGAGCCAGTTGAAGACCGCGAAGGAGAAGAGCGCGGGAGTGTACGAGATCAGGATGCGGAAGCTTGTGCTGATGGCCATGAGCAGCGCGTTCGGTGCCGAGCCCAGACTTGAAAACGCGACCCCAGAGGAGTTGAAAGCGTTCGAATCTATCAAGAGCTACTTTATTGAGCATCGAAGACAGACATTGAGCCCGAAGTGCGACGAATCCGTTCCCCAAGAACCGAGGCTCGAATTGGCTGGCGCAGCGGCCGCATCGCAGCCTATCGGTGAGAATCCGCCAGTCATGACAGCAAAGAGTTCCGACGAGAAGCGCGATACCGTGCTCGTTCGAATACTGGAAGACCTGCCAGTGATCGCTGGTGAAGATAAGAACTATCAGTTGGCGAAGGAAGATGTCATCGATCTTCCCAGGAGATATGCAGAGATACTCCTCAAGAACAACAAGGCCGTCGAGATAAGGCATTCACTTCAATGAGATCGGTTCTGTTATCCTGTATCTCTCGGCAGCATGGATATGCGTCGTCTTGAGCCTTCTCGCCAGTGCGCTCTTTACAGTGTGCTCGGCCTTCTCAGGTGTATTGTTCTCTTCGCTCAGGTGGACGAGGGCGATTCCCTTGGTGCGATCTGTCACGAGCTCTGCAGCCGCCGTTGCTGTCTGCCTGTTTGAAAGATGTCCCGTGGGGGAAGCGATAGAGCGCTTGAGGAATTCGGGATATGGGCCGGCTCTTAGCATTTCTTCGTCGTGATTTGCCTCGATTATCAGGAGGTCCTTGTCGAACAGCACGCCGCTGAGCATTTTCGTGATCCGACCCAGATCAGTCGCGAAGCCTATGCTGTGTCTATGATCCGATATGACGAAACACACTGGCTCAGCGGCGTTATGCGGCACAGGGAATGCGATTATCCTCAGGTCCTTGATAGAGAACCCCTCCTGCGTATGGAACTCCTCAAAGCGCGCGTTTCCTATCGGGGACATCGCAATCGTCGGCGCGTTCGCGCGTATCGGGACATCATATTTCCTCGCGAATATCCCGGCGCCCCTGCAGTGATCGGTGTGCTCGTGCGTAAGAACGATTGCATCGACATCTTCCGGGGAGTGTCCGAGAAATTCTATCCTCCTTTCTATCTCTTTGGCAGATAGTCCGGCGTCAATCAGCACGCGGGTGTCCTCACTGAATATCAAAGTCGAGTTACCGCTGCTGCTGCTCCCCAGAAAAGCGACTTCCATGAGAGAGTCCCATCGCTCTTATCAGGCTCTGCGAGAGCTATAGAAAGTACCGATAGATAGTCTTTGTTGTGAGGTCAGAAGCGTTGCTATACGGTAGATACGAGCACTATTCCGATAATCACGAGCGCGATCATGATGAAATCCTTCTTTGCGAGAGCTTCCTTGAGAAACACCTGCGCCTCGATGATTGTGACTACTGGGTAGGCGGCGATTAGCGGGAATACTATCGACGCATTGCCTATGGAAACAGCCGTCGTGTCGGCGAACAGCCCGAGCTGTCCTATCATCACCGATATCGCCGCTATTGTGACCGGGAGCGACCATTTCGGGAACTCGTCTCTGACCGGTATTCTCTTGCCGATCATATATCCTGAGAGGACTATTGGCAAAGCCAGCGCATATAGTCCGAGGTAGATGCCGATTGGCAGAACAAGGAGTGCCATCTTCGCGAACAATCCCCAGATACCCCAAATCGCGAGCGTCGCTCCGCAATAGAAGATAGCTTTTCTTGACAGCTTCTTATCTTTCCCTTGTCCGTTTACGGAATACGACAGCGCGACTATCCCGCCGATTACCAGGATGACGCCCAACGCTTGAATCGGCGTGATGCTCTCGCGCAGTATCGTCAAGGCGAGTATCGTTATGATCGCGGGATAGGCGGCGGTTATGCTTCCGACGATGGTCACCGGGCCGCTCTCGAGCGCCTCCAGATATGTGTAGTATCCAGCTCTGCCGAGCAACGCCGCGAGAAAGCCTATCATCAGTACTTGAAGGCTGAACTGCGATAGATCTACTTGCACCGAAGAGGCTACAAGAAAGGCCAAATAGATTGGCATCGTAATGATGAAATTGATTATTATAAGCGTGGCGACGGAGATGTTTCCGAGCGCGACCTTCACTATCGCCTGCGAGGTTCCGTACATGAAGACGGCAACCAGTGCGAACAATAACCAGGGCTCGAACATTTTCCGTCTCCATAAGTTTATGAATCGCTTTCGTTCGGGAGGCAGAAGCGCTCAGGAGATAATGCTTTTGACCGAACAATCTCTCATTCATTTTCTTCCAGAAAGAATAGGTCTTTTTGGAGGGACTGGATGTTGCGGAATATGCTTCGATAACTTTATTAGTGGCCAGTTATTATGAGCGCACGCGGGCCTGTAGCTCAGGCAGGTAGAGCAATCGGCTCTTAATCTCTGTTTGGAGAAGAGAGACCGATCGGCCAAGGGTTCGAAAGGCGCCCGAAGCGCCCGAATATCCCTTCAGGCCCGCTCATTGCTCCGCGTAGCGAGGTGGGTGCTTGGAAGAGGCCTTCAATGTCTATTTTATCGGGACGGCTGGGTGTGGCAAGAGCACTCTCACAGCTGCGTTTCACGAGTACCTCGAGAACGAAGGCATCGACTCCGTTCTTCTGAACCTCGATCCTGGCGCGGAGGAGTTGCCGTACGAGCCGGACATCGATATACGCGAGTGGATCAAGCTTTCGGATGTCATGCAGGAGTACGGCCTCGGGCCGAACGGCGCTCAAATCGCAGCCGCGGATCTTCTAGCCCTGAACGTACCGGAGGTCAAGGAAATACTCGATGAGTATGACACGGACTATGCGGTTTTCGATACGCCTGGCCAGCTGGAGCTGTTCACATTCAGGGAAAGCAGCAGGAAGATCATCGAGAGTTTCGGCAGGGAGACATCCATGCTTTGTTTCTTGATAGATCCGATGCTCGCGAGAAATCCGAACGGCTTCGTCTCTTCTCTTCTATTGGCGACGACGACGAGCTTCAGGCTCGGCCTCCCGATGCTGACCATGATTTCAAAAGCGGACCTTCTCAGTGCGGAAGAAATCGAAAGGATCGAAAGCTGGTCTTCTGACTATCAGCTACTTTTCAATTCTTTATCGGAAGAGGTTTCGAGCGCCCAGAATCAGGTGAGCATAGAATTCCTAAAAGCGATCGAGACGGCGACGGGCAAGAGTGGCTCCATATGCTTTGTTTCTAGCGAGACGATGACCGGGCTCGAGGATATCTATGCTCTCGCGCAGAACATCATCGCGGGCGGTGAGGATATAGAGCCACGCTGAATGCGTAGCTTTTTCTGCGACTTCCTGCATTATGTGCTCCGTGAAGAAGAGAATATTGACGTGCCCGCAGTGCGGCTCATCAGATCTATATTACGAGACCGGACTGATAACAGGATACAAATACCACTGCAAGAACTGCCAGTATGTCGGAGCGTTCGTGATAGAGAAAGAAGTAGAATTCTAATTGAATTCTACTCGTCAATGATGCTTTGTTTCATATCAGGCGAACATCGGTCCGGACTCTGGGGATTTCTGGAGCTCTTCTCCTTGATGCATAACCTTCGTTATCGCCTTCTCGAAGTCCGCGAAGGTTACGGTGTCCCTGTTGTCACGGATAGCGAACATCCCAGCCTCGGTGCAAATAGCCTTTATCTCCGCGCCGGTCACACCCTCGGTCCTTGCCGCGAGCTCGGGCGCGCCTACGGTCTCGTCGATGTTCATCCTTCTCATGTGAATCTTGAATATCTCGATCCTTGCATCCGCATTCGGGATCGGTATTTCGATTATCCTGTCGAATCTACCAGGCCTCAGCAGCGCTTCGTCCAATATGTCGGGCCTGTTCGTGGCGCCGATTATCTTCACGTCTCCCAGCGGGTTGAATCCGTCGAGCTCTGCGAGCAGCTGCATAAGGGTTCTCTGGACTTCCCTGTCGCCGGATGTTGCCATATCGAGTCTCTTGGCGCCTATGCTATCAAGCTCGTCGATGAATACTATGCTCGGGGCCTTCTGACGCGCGAGGTCGAACAGCTCCCGGACAAGTCTCGCGCCTTCTCCGATATACTTCTGGACGAGTTCGGAACCGACGAATCTGATGAAAGTCGCATGGGTCTGCTGTGCAACGGCCTTCGCCAGGAGAGTCTTCCCGGTGCCAGGCGGTCCCACGAGCAATACGCCTTTCGGCGGGTCTATGCCGACCTTCTTATAAAGCTCAGGTCTGAGCAAGGGGTCCTCGACCGCCTCCCTCAGCTCGACTATCTGCTGTTCCAGTCCTCCGATGTCCTTGTAGGTCGTATCGGGCTTCTCGATTATCTCGGCGCCGACGACTATCGGATCGAGAGACGGTGGTAGAACTCCCATCACGGCGAGCGTCTGCTTGTTCAGCGCGACCCTCGCACCAACTTCGATGTTGTCCTTCGGAACGTAATCCGATATGTTGACTATGAAATCGGGGCCAGTCGAGCTCTTCACAACCACTCGGCCATCCGAGAGCACATCTTTGATTTGGCCTATTATAAGCGGAGGCGCTTTCAGCCTCTCCAGCTCAGCCTTCAGCCTCTTCATTTCCTTCTGAAGGCGGAGCATTTCGCCCTCCACGAACCTCTTTTCTCCCTCGATTCTCCGTGATTCCTCCACGAGTTCGAGGTTTCTCTCTTCGAGTAGCGCGATGCGCTTCATCTGTTCTTCGATAGTCTCTATTTTCCTTGATTCGTCCCTAAAAGCGCCGGGGTCGTCTCCCAATTTGAACACTCCTTCTGGCGTGATAATTTTCGGCTCGATAAGCTATATAGCCGGGCTGGGCTATTTATCGTTTGCGACGATGACACAAAAGCAGTGCGAGATGTGCGGCCAGGAGTTCCCCGTTTTGAAGAAAGTGAAGGTCGAGGGGACACTCATGGAAGTCTGTTCGAAATGCGCCAGATTTGGGGACGAGGTAGCGAAGAAGGAAGCTCAGAAGGCACCCGTCCATCCCGTTGTCAGACAGAGGATCGAGCGCATTTCCAACCGCCCTGTTTATAAGGATATCTTCGCGACCCAGGACACCGGCGAGGCTCTCGTCGCCGATTATGCTGCGAGAATCATGAACGCACGAAATTCGAAAGGCCTAACGAAAAAGGAATTGGCCGCCAGACTGAATGAGAAGTTGTCAGTCGTGCACGCCCTGGAAAGGGGCGAGTTGCATCCTGACGACAGGCTCGTGAGGAAGCTCGAGAAGGAGCTCGGGATATCCCTGAGAGAAAAGATATCCGATGTCCAGGTCGAGAAGAGAGCGTACTCTCACGGTATGACCCTGGGAGATTTTCTCAAGAAGGAATGATTCCTGAAATCGATTATTTGGCAAGAAGCTTAATCTATTGCATTGGCAACTGCGTATTTAGATGGACATCTCAGTGCTTGTATACATCCTACTGATAATAGCGTTCGCGAAGGCGATGGGCGAGCTGGTTTCGCGCATAAATCAGCCATCAATCGTGGGTGAACTTCTCGCAGGAATTATTCTCGGTCCGTTCATTCTCGGAAGCGTAATCGGCGAGCTCCGTTCGATGTACGTCGATGAGTTCATTAGGAATTTGGCCGACCTCGGAATACTACTGCTTCTATTGTACATCGGTCTCGAGTTCTCTTTCAAGAGGATTGTAGCATCCTATCGAATCGGGCTAGTTGTCACCATCGGCGGTGTCATCATACCTGCAGTCTGCGGGATACTACTCGGAATCGCATTCGGCCTTGAAAGAAATGCAGTGCTGTTTCTTGCGATAGCGATGTCCGTTACGGCACTCCCGGTGACGATAAGAATATTGAAGGATATGGAGGTGCTCGAAACCGAGACGAGCAGCAGAATCATCAGCGCGGCGATGATGACGGATGTATCGCTTCTGATCGCGATGGCAATCGTGGTTGCAGGGCCAATCGACGGTCAGAGTTCCGAGAAGGCTTTCGTTCTCTTTCTCGGGTTTGCGCTATTCTTTGTTTTGGTATTCCTGGTCAGCCATTACATCATCCCCCAGCTTTATCGGATTCTGATATGGATGCGCACGGGGGAAGCGGCGTTCGCAATCGCAATAGGATTTGCCATCGCCTTCGCGGTCCTTGCGAGATTCGCCGGTCTTCCAGATTTCATCGGCGCGTTCATCGCAGGTATGATGCTCAGGGAAAGCGGAAGCAGGCTGAAAGTATGGGCGCGAGTGGAGGATATTCTATCAGGCATCACCTTGGGATTCCTTGCGCCAATCTTCTTCGTTCTGATCGGTTTTACGGTAGATTTCAATGCTCTATTATTCACCTCATCGTCCTCAATCCTCTTATTTGCACTATTATTGCTGATTGCCATACCCGGGAAGCTATTGGGCAGCGCTATCTCAGCAAGACTCATCGGTGTCAAGAAGAACGAATCAATTGCAATCGGCTCGATCATGATGGGGAAAGGAGTGATAGAGCTCGTATTCGCAAAGATCGCGCTCGAAAGTGGGCTCATAGGTCAGGATATATTCTCCGCGCTCGTTCTGATGGCATTCATCTCGACAGCGCTGGCGCCCGTGCTATTCAGATATTATTTCAATAAAGCCATGATTTCAAACGAGATTTTGCGAGCCAAGGTGAGCAACGATATCCCGATTCCGATTGACCGGTGACACGGCCAAAAGCGTCCGGGATTATCCGATCTTATTGAGCGATAGCATTCTCTTTCGATAGGTGTCCTCTAGCACTGTCAGTTTCGTGCGGAGATCGATGAAGCTCGATTTTATTACAGGCCTGTTGCCCGCCGAGGACGCCGTCTTCGTCTCCTCGGTTTTCTTCAGAATGAGCGTAGCGATGTCCAATAGTTTAGCGTCAAATTCGTACAGTCTCTCCAGTTCCTCCTCCCCAAGGCTTATGTCGCTCGCAAGCCACGAAAGGCCGGAATCCGCATATGCGATTTCCGATTCGATCCTCTTCAGCATATTCAACAGGGAAGTGAGGGAATCGACGTCCTCGTACAGCAAAGCCTCTTCCAGCTTTCCCATGGAATCCTCAATGTTCCTTCTAGCCAACATTAGTTTTTGCGATAACATCATCCTTATCATCCTATCGGCATCTCTTAGGTCTTCCTTCCGAGAGTATCCTCGGAAGTCTGGTATGTATGCCTGCACCCTCTTTAGAGGATGTCGCTCTTCTCTCTCCTCCTCGAACTCTGCCATTTTACTTCCCAACAATCGATTCAAGAGAACGGACTAGTGATTCCTAATTGAGCTAATAAATGTCTTGGTGAAATAGTAGGAGGAGGAAATCTATCTCGCCATCAGCGTGTCTCTGACGCTCTTGATGTCCATCGAAATGTCGATCCCGAGATTTCTGGCGAAAATGAGGGCGGCGACTTCGATATCTACGGGCATTTTCTCGCGCACCTTATTTATCCCTGCGATGACCTGCCTTTTCTGAAGCCCCGAGCTTGTCGATATCTTGTCCACAAGAGCCATAAATGGATCGTGCTCGTCTCCCTTTTGTTCCCCGATTATGATTTCCCTCGAGGGCTTATAATCAAGTTCTATCATATCGTCCGAGATCTCGAACGACGGACTCAGCGTGCCGTTGGAGAGTCTTAATAGGCCGCACTTCAATGAGATTTCGAGCAACGTTTGTGCTTCCTTGGGAGCGAACCAACGCAAGTCCATCGAGGCAGCGTACACGAACTCGCGCTCGGTCATGATATCCTTCCCCTTCTGGCGAAAGAGCGCCGCGAGGCATTTTCTGAGTTCTTTATCGATATCAATTGCCATCTCTTATCAACTCGTAATTGACGATTATCGAGTCCGCGTCGATGTCGCGCGCTCTCTCATCACCTGGGCGGTCGGCGATTGCCCGCAGCACGATGTTCGGAAGGGAGCGCATGCTTCTTAGCTGAGGCATCACCTCTACGGGAATGACGAAATCCCTGATGCCTAGTCCCATGCATTCCTGCACTGCGCCCTGCAACGTCTTATCCTTGAAATCATCGCCGATCATGCCCCGATTCCAGTCAACCTTCAGGCCGACATTATCGGTGTACGACAACGCGATTTCCAGCTCATCGAGAGATTCAAGGGTGGCCGTATTCATGTAGGCCAATTCAGCCCCAGCCATGATGAAGTCGATGATGTGAGCCCCCCTCCGCGGTCCTCCTTCGTACAAGATCCCAAAATCGTCCGATAATCGCTGGACGATGTCCAACTGGGGCCTATTCCTTTCCAGGCCGTCCAAGTCCATGATGTATATCTTCTCGAAATTCTTGCGTCTCAAGTCCTTTGAGAGTTCGCTGAGCGCTTTTTTCGAATATTCCTTGAAAAGAAGCGTCCTGCCCCTGAGAAGAATGAGCGGTATTAATCCTGCTCTTTTCGTCTCCGCCTGCATCGAGCCGAGGATAGAACCAGTCCTGATATAAAATGCTCGATTGAATCCAGAAATCAGGGAAGTAATCGGAAAGGGTTTGCGTAAGAGAATGCTGAAGCTTCTACAGTGCGGGGTTCAGCCCGCCGGGCGTGACTACAAACGGCAGGTACACTATCTTCGAATCGTTAATCTTTAGCGAATAGTCCAACGCCTGCAGGACCCCAGGTTGGTCGGCTTCCATCGTCACGACCGCGAAATCCGCAAGCTCGGCGGCTTCTCTTCTTGTGACCGTGGAAGGCATGTTCCTCACGCCGCCGAAGTTGAATCTGGTGCTGTACCTGGGCGGATTGGAGAGGAACAGCGAGACGAGCCTTCTGAACGTTGCCGTGTCAAGATCGGTCGCCGGGATGTAGATCACGATGTTGCCGGTATTCGAGTTCCCCTTCACGAAAGATGCCAACTTGGATATCAAGCCCCCTTCCGAGCGCTTGTACCTGATCTCGAAGGTCGCGTTCATCTTCCAGAACGGTATATAGACATCGTCTCCGTGTATGTTCGGATGGAACTCCGCGATTTCGAAAGGTATCACCTCGACGCCGTCATCCCTCGTATGCAGCGTGTTGCACTGGTTGCATAGGAACAGCTTGTCCTTCTGCTTCATAACGATTGGGGCGTTGCACTTCGGGCATTTGACCTGGATGACCTTCACGCTCACACCCTCCCCAGCTGGTTCGCTATCTGCTGAATGCTCGCGATTGTTTCTTTGGCCGAAGGCCTTTTCGCCTTGAAATCTCCCTGCGTAATCTCCGAGCCGTGCCTGAAGAACAGATACGTCACAGCCAACACTATGATTCCGACGACGACCCCTGCCGCAGCGATCCTCCAATCCGCCTGGCCCGCGAGTATCCCACCGGCGGCAATCAATCCTCCGATAGATGTGCCCCCGGTTATCGCCAAGCTCTGATATAGCGGGTCGCCCGGCGCTCTTCCGGACAGTATCGTTCCCGTCACCCCGTCAACAGTGTCCATGTACATCCTGTCGCGGTAGCTGTATCTCACGACCCAGACAGGATAATAGATTAGCGAAAGGCGCTTCGGGAACGCATGGAGGCGCTCGAAGGTCACATTTGGCACGCGCGCGCCAGCCCTCGCGCGATTTATGGCGTCCGCCCTCGCATGCGCGAGCGCGTCATCCTTGCTCGTGGTCGATTCGAAGGTCGGGATCATCTCGAAGTCCTCGAAGGTAGTCTCACCCTGAAAGTTCCTGAGATGGGCTATCCCGATGTCGCCCGGGTCGCAGGCAATCTCCGAGAAGGCGAAGTCCTGGAGGATCATCACCTCTTTCGGTATCCTCTCGACTCGCACGTTCCCGCGCTGATCGGTGTGCCTCCGCTCTTCGTAACCACATATCCAGCCGGCGACCCTCGTGGTCGCGCTCCAGAAGGGCAAGTAGATCGGATACGCCTCCAATATCTTCCCGGTCTTAGGCAGGTCGCGTGCCTTGAGCCCTCTCTTCCACCAATCGAATGTTGCCGCAATGGCGTGTTCTCGCTGGAACTTGCTCTTGAAGGCAATGGTGTTGACGCCCTGGTCGCCCTCAACGAAGAGAGTCGAATTGCAGTATTGACAGATGACGGTGTTGTCTCCCTCGGATATCTGGATCGCTCCGCCGCACGTCGGGCAATTGAGGCCTACTGATATGTCCGGCATGGATCACATCCTCCTCGCGACAAATAGCGCAATGAAGAAAATCGCTATCACCGTGACGGCCATGAGGATAACCGCAATCGGGATGTTCGCCGTCGCGAGCAACCCTTCTCCGATGAACGCGAGGAAACCGAGCACGGCGACGACCATGTACGGCGCCGAGGCGCGCACGGGGAATTCGCCCGAGAATACCTCTCCCGAGACGCCGTCGATGACAGCCGTGTATTGTTTTCCCTGGAATTCGTAGATAATTGTCCAGATGGGGAAATAGACGAGCGCCTGTTCCTTCGGCTTTCCAGGCAGCTTGTTCAAGTATGAAAGCATCTCGATATCGGGCTGGATGAGCTCCGCGCCCCCGATATCGAAGCTCGCATCGAATATCTTCAGATCCCCCGCTGGGACCTTGAGGCTGTGAAGGCCCGGCAAGGTCGTTGAGCCCGCGGGCTCGACGAAGACCTGCTCGACCCCCTGGTTATCTCTCTTGAAAAGATATACCGGGAAATATTGCTTCTTTATCGAGACTATCTGCGCCAACTTGTCCAAATCTTTGGCCTTGGTCGATCCCGCCGCCCACCGCCTGAATATGCCTATCGCGCCGTTCTGGTCGGACATGAAGGTCAAGATGTAATAGAACCCCGCGCCCGATCTATCGATGTATATCTGCGAACTGCAATAGGGGCATTTTGTGAACTTCGTCCCAGAGTCGAACTGGACGCTTGCGCCGCACTTCACGCATTTGACCGACGCCAAACCGATACCTCCGATGATGCAATCATTTCCGTATCATCAATCATGGCTCTTTTCCACACTCAGGGCAGAACTTCGCCGCTGCGGGGACTTCCGCGCCACATTTCGAGCACTTCTTCGTCCCCAGCGGCGCGCCGCACTCAGGACAGAACTTGCCCATCGGGACCTGCTTCCCGCACTTTGGGCAGTTGGTCATATCGACAGTCAGTTTCGAGCCGCAAGACGAGCAGAACTTCGCTCCGCCAGGGTTGACCGTGCCGCATTTGGGACAGGCTATCCCTGGTGCGGCCGCGGTTTGCGTCGGAGCCGCGGCGGGCTGCTGCATCGCACCGATCATCTGATATCCCATGCCTATCCCGGCGCCGACACCGACACCGACGCCCGCGGCTCCGCCGGACGGGTTTGCCGCGGCGTCTCTCATCGCCTGTCCAGTCTGATACTGCATGTAGTTCGCGCCAAGGATTTGCATCGAGGCGCGCGTATCGACCGCCTTCTGGACCTCCTCTGGCATTGAGATATAGAGCCCGGACAACTTGTCTATCGAGATGCCGTACAACTCGAAGTGCTCCTTCGATCTCGAAAGGACAGCTTGCTCGATGTTCGTTAGGTTCGCAGCGATGTCCGCGACGCCCATGCCCTCGTTCTTCATGTCCCCAAGCGCGTCGTACACGAGGATGACCATCTGCTCCTTGATTCGCTCCTCGACCTCCGCGCTCGTGGTGAAATTGAAGGTACCGCAGAACTGGTTGACGAAGTTCATCGGCGAAGCGACCTTGTATCGGAACTCCCCGAAGACCCGGAGATTGACCATCCCGAACTCCTTGTCCCTGAACTGATAAGGCTGCTTGCTGCCGAACTTTCCGTCGAAAACCCTCTTCTGGATGTATATGACCTCTGCCTGCTGCTGCACACCGGACAAGAACTTCACGATTTTCCCGACGATCGGTGCGTTCAGGGAAGAAAGGGCATACCTGTCCGGCCGGTCGATGTAATCCAGGGCCTTGCCGTCCCTGAAGAACACCGCCATCTCGTCCTCCCTGACGACTATGTTGTCATTGAACTTTATATTCCGGGGAACTCTCCACATGATGTTGTTTCGTTTGTAGGCATCTTCCCAGTTGAACGTCTCAGCGCCTATCAGGCTCATTCATCACACCTCCGTTCCCGTTATGACAATCTTCCTCTTGTTGAATATCTCCTCGAATTGGCTGACCTTCTGCTTGATCTCATTGAGCATCAGAACGCTCTTGGCGTCGTCCTGGGAGGCCAACGCTGGCTCGAGCGAATCTATGCTCGCCGCGATAGAGGTCACGCCATCTATCATCGCGGCATCGTACTCGTAGAGCCGGTTCAACTCGGCTTCCTTTATCTGAATATCCGCGACAAATCCTGAGTATCCCATATCTGCGTGCAGGACCTGACCTTCAACCTTCTTCATCTGGAAGATTATCCCGCCCATCATATCGAGCGGTTTGGAGTTGAAGGTTTTCGTAATCAATCCCCTGTAATCCTCGAGCCTTTTCCTTTGCTTTCCGAGTTTGTCGGCGAGCTGCATGCGCAGCATCCTGTCGGCGTCTCGAAGGTCCTCTCTTCTCCTGTATCCTCTGAAACCGGGAATGAAGCTCTGAATCTTCTTCAGAAGCCCCATGTCCTCCTCTACTCTTTGCCTTATGTCGGCCATTTGGGGTGTCCTCCCGAGCATTACTGCTGGAAGTATCGGATGCGTATGGTAATAAACATATCGTCCTGACTGCCATGGGAGGTTCCATAATCTTCATCAGTCAGTGGCAAGACCCAGGAATAGGTCATCTTATCCTTGAGACGTATTCGTCCATTTCTTTCGCGATATCCTTCGGGACGACCATCTTCGGCTCTTTCGAAAGTATCTTCTCGACCTCTTTCTGCGCCATCTTGACGACCGCTCCGCGCTCAGCACTTTCCTGTCTTCCTGTGATTGCGGCAGAGGGTTTCGATGTTGCCAGCGATTCCTTTCTGAACCGTGCCATCGTGTGCTTCTTCGTCAGGAAATTCATGTCCTCCGAAGCTTCGCGTATTGTGTCGAACGCTATTGCGTCCTCGTCGGTATCGAACTCCCTCGCGATCTCTCGTGCAATCTCCCAAATCCACGCATCCACGATTATCTGCTCGAACGCGGCACCCGCCGCCTGGTCTATCCCGCCGAATCCTGAGCCGAGGTCGGACTGCACCAAAGCCTCGTTTAGCATGAACGGCACCCCTTCTCGGATGCTGCTGAGGCTAATCGAGGTCTCCTCGATGCCCAAGCCCGCGCACATGACTGGAAATCCGTAATGCCTGCCCATCTCTCCCGCGGCGGCTCTCATCAATGGTGCCTCGAACGCTCCATAATCAATCGAGCCGGTCCTCAAGTCCGCAGGGACGGAATCGCTACTGTAAATCCAAGGCGATCCTGGCTTCGCGGTCTGGGATATCACCAGGCTAGCAAGATTCTCGGCATTGGTCTGCGTCACAGTTCCAGATAGCGTGATTGGAGATGTGAGGCCAGCCATATTAGCCACCATTGCGACGACCGGTATGCCCGCCTTGGCATACGTAACCTGGGCTTCGACCAGTCCCTTCTCGAAAGTCAACGGTGAAAGGGGGCATTCAACGGCAGAGATGATCGGCCTCCTTGCTAGTTCCTTGTGGCCGCCGACCACTATTGCCGCTAGGTCGATGTCTCTCTTTGCCTCCTCTGCGCTCAAGCTGCCTCCTTGCCAGTGCTTGCTGCAATATTGAATGGCTGTCTTTGTTTCCATCGTGGTCTTTAGATGATCAGGGACATCTAACGCACCGACAAGTCCCCATAAGAAGTCTATCTGGGGGAGACTCTCCACGATTCTTGAGACATCTCTCACGTCCTGAATCGACGTCGGTCGAGTGGTTCCCTTGACCAGGTTCTTCAGGTAGACCCCCTCTCCGCCCGTCGCGGCATAGAGTATGTTCGAAGGGATAGTCATGTCCTTGACGCCATTCCGTCCGGCAAGAAGGATTGACTTGGGCACGCTAGCCAAAGCTGCCTTTACCATCCTCTCCGGTATCAATATCCGTTTCCCATTAGGAGATCTGATAGCTCCCGCATCGAGCAGCATCTTCGCAACATTTTCGCTTTTAACAACTATTCCTATTTCTTCCAATATCCTAATAGAAATTGAATGGATGCGTTCGATTTCTTCGGAGAATAGAATGCTGAGTCTACCTCTTGCCATGGAGAGCCTCCCTAATTGCGTTCGGGATTGCGACACTCGTAGATGTAAATTCTGACATCAATTCAATTAATGGATTTTCAGAGGCAATCACAAAAATTTGCAGGAATTGCCGACAGTTCAATCACGCCCATGTTTCGAACGATTCTTACTTATCTGGCCATTCAATATTTCGATTAATTTCAAAGATAGTAAGCTATTTATAGAAGCTCTAACATAACGCCAACTCAACCAATGAAATCTGATTGAAAAATTTGAATGTTTGGAGGGTTTGAAATGATAGGACAGACACCGGTCTTGATACTTAGGGAAGGAACGAAGCGCGAGAAAGGAAGAGGCGCTCAGTTCAGCAATATCACGGCGGCGAAGGCAATAGGTGAAGCCGTCAGGAGCACTCTCGGTCCGCGCGGGATGGACAAGATGCTCGTTGACAGCATGGGGGACGTCGTCATAACGAACGACGGCGTGACGATATTGAAGGAGATTGATGTCGAGCATCCCGCAGCGAAGATGATAGTCGAGGTCGCGAAGACCCAGGACGAGGAATGCGGAGATGGGACGACGACGGCGGTCATCATGGCCGGCGAGCTCCTGAAGAAGGCAGAGGCTCTGATCGAGCAGAACGTTCACCCGACGGTGATCGCATCCGGGTTCAGGCTGGCCGCGCAGAAGGCGCAGGAGATTCTCACAGACATTGCTATCAAAATAACCCCGGATGACAAGAACAAGCTCAAGGACATCGCAATGACTGCGATGATAAGCAAGAGCGTGAGCGCATCGAGAGAGCACCTGGCAGATATTGCCGTCAGGGCTGTTCTTGCCGTCGCGGAAAAGAAGGACGGCAAATTCGAGGTCGACCAGGACAATATACAGATAGTAAAGAAGCAGGGCGCCTCGATGGAGGACACGCAGCTGATAGAGGGCATCATCGTCGATAAGGAGGTCGTGCACAGCGGCATGCCGAAGAAAGTCGAGAAGGCGAAGATAGCCCTGATAGATTCCGCACTTGAGGTCAAGAAGACCGAAATAGACGCGAAGATCGAGATAACCGATCCGACCCAGCTCCAGGCATTCCTTGCGGAAGAGGAGAAGATGCTGAAGCGCATGGTCGACATCATCAAGAAGTCGGGCGCGAACGTCGCGTTCTGCCAGAAGGGCATCGACGACCTCGCCCAGCACTACCTGGCGAAAGAGGGCATATACGCCGTCCGCAGGGTGAAGAAGTCGGATATGGAGAAGCTGAGCAAGGCGACGGGCGCGACCATCGTCACAAAGCTCGACGACCTGAAGGAATCGGACCTCGGGAGCGCGGCCCTGGTCGAGGAGAAGAAGATAGGCGGAGACCAGATGACATTCGTCACTGGCTGCAAGAACCCGAAGGCAGTTAGCGTCCTAATACGTGGCGGCACCGAGCATGTCGTCGACGAAATCGAGCGCTCGCTCGACGATGCGATAAGCGTCGTCGGATTGGCCCTGGAGGACGGTATGCTGGTGACGGGCGGAGGGTCGACGGCAACAGAAATCGCTCTGCGGCTCAGGGAATATGCAGCGTCAGTGGGAGGCAGGGAGCAGATTGCGATAGATGCTTTCGCGGACGCTATGGAGATAATCCCGACGACACTGGCGGAGAACGCCGGGCTCGATCCGATCGATGTGCTGATTGAGCTCAGGAAGGCCCACAAGGACGGCAAAAAGAGGGCTGGAATAAACGTCTTCACCGGAAAAGTCGTGGACATGGAGAAGGAGAAGGTTCTCGAGCCGATACGAGTGGGCAAGCAGGCGATCAACTCCGCGACCGACGCGGCGGTCATGATCCTGAGGATCGACGATGTCATCGCTGCGAAGGGCGGCGGAGCTGGCGGTCCGGGCGGCAAGGGCGGAACGCCTCCAGGCGGAGGTTCGTCCGGCGGCGGAATGGACGAGGAGTTCTGAGCCTCACGGCTCAAAACCCCTTCCAAACCCTTTCCAGATTGATTATTGGTCTGTCAAGGGGAGGGCAGCAGACATGAAGCGCGAGATGGAAGAAGGTGATTCTGGGGGAAGGACCGATTCGGCGTCTGCCCAGCCTCGCACCGAGTCCGAAGGCTCGGAATCTGATTACGAGAAGAGGATTTCCGACCTCGAAAAGAAGAACGAGGAATATCTTGACAGGCTGAAGAGGCTCCAGGCGGATTTCGATAACTACAAGAAAAGGATGGCAAAAGAAAGGGAGGAATATTGCGCCCTGGCAACCGAGAGGATAATCAGGGAGCTCCTGGGCCTATTGGACGATTTCGAGAGAGCAATCGCGAACTCGAAAGGGCCAGACGAGAAACCTCTTGCGGACGCGCTCGAGATGATGCACAAGCAGTTGAAAGATATCCTCAAGAAGGAGGGCGTCGTGGAGATAACCACGGACTGCAAGCTGGATCCGTTCGAGCACGAGGCGATGTCGAAGGTCGACCAGCCCGGAAAACAGGAAGGAGATATAGTAGAATGCCTCCAGAAAGGCTACAAGATCGGGAACAAGGTGATTCGCCCTGCGCGAGTGGTTGTTTGCCATCGGGAGGAGGGCAAGGAAGCACCTACCATCAAGGATACTCAGAAGCTCAATTTGAACGATCAAGGGTATATTGACACGGATGAATAGGAGTGTGAAAATCATGGCGAAGATTATTGGTATCGATTTGGGGACGAGCAACTCTGCGGCCGCCGTTGTAGAAAACGGAAAGCCCGTCATAATCCCGAGCGCGGAGGGGACCACGCTGGGTGGAAAGGCTTTCCCATCGTATGTCGCGTTCACGAAAGACGGCCAGGTGCTCGTGGGAGAGCCTGCCAGAAGACAGGCCGTATCCAACCCGGAAGGAACGGTAATGGCAATCAAAAGGAAGATGGGCACTGATTACAAGGTGAATATCAGGGGTAAGGAGTACACCCCGCAACAGATTTCGGCGATGATTCTCCAAAAGATAAAGAGGGATTCCGAAGCCTATCTCGGGACGAAGATAGAGAAGGCCGTCATAACCGTCCCCGCGTATTTCAACGACAATCAGAGACAGGCAACAAAGGACGCCGGAACAATCGCCGGCCTGGAGGTCGTCAGGATCATCAATGAGCCGACCGCCGCAGCGCTGGCATACGGGATTGACAAATCGGAAAAGGAGCAGAAGATTCTCGTGTTCGACTTCGGCGGCGGGACCTTGGATGTCACCATAATGGAGTTTGGCGAAGGCGTCTTCGAAGTGATCTCGACGAGCGGCGACACGCAGCTCGGCGGGACCGACATGGACAACGCGATAATCGATCACATAGTGAAGCAGTTCAAGGCCGAGCAAGGGTTTGACCTGACGAAAGACAAGATGGCAATGCAGCGAATAAGAGAGGCAGCGGAAAAGGCGAAGGTCGAGCTTTCGTCGACAATCGAGACCGAGATAAACCTGCCGTATATCACGGCGGACCAGAACGGCCCGAAGCATCTGACGATGAAGCTGACGAGGGCCAAGCTCGAAGAGCTAGTGGGGCCGATAGTCGAGAAGTGCAAGATATCGATTGACAACGCGCTCCGTGACGCGAAGCTTTCTGCAAGCGACATCGATAAGATTATACTCGTCGGCGGACCGACCAGGATGCCGATCGTGCAGAAGTTCGTCGAGAAGCATCTCGGGAACAAGATTGTCCGAGGCGTCGACCCGATGGAATGCGTCGCAATAGGAGCAGCGATTCAGGGCGCCGTGATTGCCGGTGAGATGAAGGACATCCTGTTGCTGGATGTGACCCCTCTCACCCTCGGTGTCGAAACCCTCGGCGGAGTATTCACAAAACTGATCGATAGGAACACGACAATCCCGACCAGGAAATCGGAGATATTCACCACGGCGGCCGACAATCAGACCGGGGTAGAGATTCACGTCCTCCAGGGAGAGAGACCGATGGCAGCTGACAACACCTCCCTAGGCAGGTTCCACCTTGTCGGAATACCGCCGGCGCCGCGCGGCATACCGCAAATCGAGGTCACATTCGACATAGACGCGAACGGCATACTCAACGTGACCGCGAAAGACCTCGCCACGGGAAAGCAGCAGTCCATTGTGATAACCGCTGCTACGAAGCTCTCTAAGGAAGAGATTGACAAGGCAATCAAGCAGGCTCAGGAATTCGCTGAGCAGGACAAGAAGCGACGTGATGCTGCCGAGCTGAAGAACCAGGCGGAGTCTCTCTCGTACCAGGCGGAGAAGACGGCCGAGGAGCTCGCGGCGAAAATCGGGGATGAGCTGAAGAACAAGATACTCGACAAGGCGAAGCAGCTGCGCGAGGTGCTTGCGACCGAGGATCTCGTGAAGACGAAGGAAGTCATGCAGGAACTGCTATCCCTCCTTAACGAGGCCGCGAAGAAGGCGTACGGCCAGGCAGGACCGACGGCCGCAGGCCCCAGCGGTCCTGGCACGCCGCCCCCTGGAGGCAGCGCGGATAGCGGTGGCGGAGGCTCCGGAGACGGCGGAGTCGTGGACGCTAATTACAGGATAGTTGACTAGGCAAACATTGAAATCTCAGCAAAGGGCACTCCCGACTCGGATGTTCCCGGCTGCACAGGGGCTTTGAGATGCCCGAGAAGCGCGATTACTACGAAGTCCTGGGCGTATCGAGAAACGCGACCAAGGACGATATCAAGAAGGCATACCGCAGGCTTGCCAGGGAATATCATCCAGACGTTTCCAAGCTCGACCGGAAGGTGGCCGAGGAGAAATTCAAGGAGCTTTCGGAGGCATACGAGGTCCTGGTCGACGACGAGAAACGGAAGTTGTACGACACCTACGGGATGGCCGGCGTTCAATCCACGTTCAGGGAAGGCGGGTTCCAATGGACGGATTTCACGCACTTCTCCGATCTGGAGGACATATTCGGAGGGTTCGCCGACTTCGGCCTGGGCGGCAGCATATTCGACCAGTTCTTCGGCAGTTCTTCCAGACGTACCAGACGAGGACCGGTTCAAGGAGAGTCCCTGAGATACGATCTGGAAATATCGCTCGAGGACGCGTACCGCGGTGCCGAGAAGGAGATAATGGTGCCGCACATGGTGGCCTGTCGCGATTGCCGGGGGAGCGGCTCTGCGGATGGGAAGCTCGAGAATTGCGATGCTTGCGGAGGGTCCGGCCAAATAAGGCGTAGCCAGACAAGAGGCTTCGCCCAGTATGTCACCGTGACGACGTGTCCGAAATGCAGGGGGTCGGGCAGGAAGAACACAAATCCTTGCAGGAGTTGCGGCGGTACTGGTCAGAGACAGGAGACGAGCAGGATAGTCATCTCTATTCCGAAAGGAGCCGATACGGGCATGCGGCTTCGGGTCAGAGGTGCCGGAGAGCCCGGGCCAGAAGGGGGGCCTCCTGGAGACCTGTATGTCATCGTGCATGTTGCTCCCCATCATCAGTTCCTGAGGGACGGGAACGATTTGCTCATCGAGGTGCCTGTGACCATCTCCCAGGCGGCGCTCGGAGACGAGGTCAAAATACCCACAATGGACGGGAACGCGATGCTGACTATACCTCCTGGCACTCAGTCTGGAACTATTTTTCGGTTGCGCGGGCGGGGCATGCCCGATGTGGCTGGCCGAGGCAGAGGCGACATTCTGGCGAAGGTCGTCGTCTCGATTCCCAAGAGGCTCACGAGGGAGCAGAAGAATCTGCTGAAGCAACTGGACGAATCCCTGGGAGATTATGCCGATAGGCCTCGGCCCCCAGAAGGTTTGCGATAGTGCACTACGCCAGACATCGTGTGATTGGAAAAGAATATCTTGAACTGGAGCCTTTTTCGTATCGATGAGATGAGGAAAATCGGGATATTGATATCTGACGCCAGGCTGATGTTCGAAATAATCGAAGCTCTCAAGGCTGATCGCGTCCCGTTCGAAATAATCGATAGAAAGGATCGGATCCCGCAGAATATATCCGTCATGGTCACGACGGAATCAGACAAACCTACGAAGTTCTCGCGAAAGCTCATCATCTGCGAAGGCAAGAAACCTGAAACCGTGGCGAGAGAGGCGAAAGCAGCGCTTCGCTCCGGGAACAAGATAAGGAATTTGACGATAGGGATAGATCCAGGAAGCAAGACAGGAGTCGCGGTCCTGATCGACGACTCATTTGTTGATTCCGCCGTAATAGATAGGCCCGAGGATGTCGCACCTATCATTCAGGAGTTCTCCGCGCTGTATCCCTCGGAATCTATCCTCGTGAGAATCGGAAATGGCGATCGGACGAAGAGGAATAGGATATTCAATTCGATATGGGATATGGGATTGCCGATCGAGATAGTCGATGAGAGCAACACGACGAAGTTGAGCAATCAAAAGGACATCGATGCGGCTATCGAGATTGCCCTCACATCAGGATATCGGCCGGTGAAGCGACAGCTTGTCATGCCATCGGAGGGAGAGATAGCAGATATCCAGCGGAAGAGTCGGATAAGCAGCGGGGGCGACCTGACCATCTCCCGAGCGCTAGCAGAGGCAGTGGCCGTCGGCGAAATATCGATGGATCAAGCAATCGATCGCCAGCGCTGCAGACGGAAGCAGGGGAACAGGCACTAGGCATCGAACAGGACCTGGATGTATCCTTTCTTTTCCGGCTGGACATCGATGGCGTGGTACGAGACCGCCTTAAGCGCCTGCTTCATCCTGTGCTTTTTCTTGTCAATCCGCTCCCCTCTTGCCTCGGCTCTGAGCACCTCTCCGTCATATTTCAGGTCGAATTCCTTTAGCAAGACAAGCTCCGTGTCAAAGAGGTACAGCAGCTCGCTCAGGAAATCGACCAGAAGCTGTTCCCTGTCCCTGCCTTCGATTTCTATTCGGAATTTCTCCCGGGGTTCGACTCTCGATAGATCCGCGAGCTGGTCGAACATGCCGTACGCGGCGTTCGCGAAGCTTGTTTCCAAGTCATTGCCGTATGCTTTGATCATCACATCTGCTGTGTGATTGACGGTTTCGTATCGTCTATCGCTCATCTCTTCTTCCTTCTGCTCATCGTTCTTCCGCCATATCTGTCCTTCTCCGACCAGAGACAGATATCATAGAGCGGACACGCGTTGCACCTCGGTCTCAAGGCCGAGCATGTACGCCTGCCGTGCTCTATCAGGTTGATATGGTAGCTAAAATAATCCCGAGGACGCGCGAGTCGAGCCATGATTTTCTGAGCCTCAAGCCTTCCTGTAGTCGGTCCTATCAGGCCGAGCCTTTTCGTGACTCGCAATATGTGCGTATCCACTGGGAAAGCCTTCTTCTTCAGCGCGAACAATAGAACGATCGCCCTTGTCTTAGGACCGACGCCTTTCAACTGGCTAAGCCAATTGTCCGCCTCTTCCTCAGTCATATCTGCTAGGAAATCTAGGGATAATTCTCCCGTAAGTCTTTCTATCTCCCTGAGCGCATTGAGTATTCTCTCAGCTTTGAGCCGCGCGAGCCCTCCGACCCTGATGGTTTCCGCGAGTTCGTTTATGTCCGCATTCTTCAGCTCGTTCATCGTCGGATATCGCTTACGCAGTGCTACCCAGGCGCGTTCAGATGTAATATCCGTAGTGTTTTGAGAGAGGATTGTCTCCACCAATGAGCACAGGGGGTCATTCGGGAAATCGTTCTCATGCCTTCCGAAGATATCCTCTAACCTGTGTCTGACGAGCTCAGAACGTTCTCTCGGCTTCATCGCCGACCGCTATGAGAACGATGATATTTGTACTTCGACATCATGATATTATCGCGAACGTTCAAAATCCGAAAATTGAAAATAGACCGGAAGGCCATCGCGCATCAGGTGCGGAGATTTGAGGCTGTTGGTGATCGGTTGCGGCTCAATAGGGACTGTCATAGCGAGAGCCGCCGATCAAATGGACGAGGTGCAGAAGATAATGCTTTTCGATATCGATCGAGAGAGGGCGAATCATCTAAAGGCCGCGACATCCAAGGGCGAGTTGATATCGGAGGTAGATTTCGACGCGGATTTTGTCATCGAGGCAGCTGGACAACAGGCCGCCAAGCAGTTCATACCGTCGGCGCTCGAAGTCGGCAAGGATTCGATGATTATGAGTGTAGGGGCATTCGCGGACAGGGAATTCCAGAAGAGATGCTTCAATGCAGTGCTCAGACACGGTGCAAGCGTGATTATACCCTCTGGGGCAATCGCGGGAGTGGATGCGCTCAGGAGCGCGTCAAAGGCGCGTCTTGATGAGGTGCGATTGACGACATCGAAACCTCCTAAGGGACTGTCGGGCGTCAAATACCTCATCGAGAAGGGGATAGACGTCGATAAGCTGCGGGAGAGAACGACACTTTATTCTGGTCCCGCAAGCCAGGCGGTCCAATACTTCCCCGCGAATGTCAATGTGGCTGCGACGGTGAGCCTGGCGGGGATTGGCTTCGAGCGAACCCAAGTCGAGATAGTCTGCGATCCGAAATCGACGGTCAACTCGCACAGACTATTTGCCCGGGGAGCATTCGGAGAATTCGAGGCCGTGACAAGGAATTTGCCATCCCCTGATAATCCGAGGACGAGCTATCTTGCATCTCTTTCCGCGGTTTCTGCCCTGCGGTCGTATATATCCCGGATTTGGGTAGGAGTCTGATTGCTCAAAAAGTTAAACTATGGAGATATCAATCATCGCTCCATGGCAAAATCCGTTTCGCGCAATCGAGCGGCTCGACTGTTTTCACTTCTCGACGACTCGATCGATGCGGTTCTGGTATGCAACTCTCACGAACCGTATTACGATGATAATTTCCGATATCTGACCGATGCGCATGGAGGCGCATTCGAAGGGGATTGCGCCCTCGTAACTAGAAGAGGCGTCACGATACTGACATCGCTGCTCGAACAGCAAATTGCTAAGAGGACAGGTGCACGCGTCATCATTTATGGTTCGCAAAAGGAGTTCGAATCGAAATTTGCCGACCTGCTCAAAGGAATATCAGTCTTGGGTATTTCCCCTGATAGAATGACACTGTCCGCAGTCAAATTGATACGAAAGCATTCGAAAGGCGTCAAACTCAGAGATATCTCAAAGCAGCTGAAGAAATGCAGGATGGTAAAAGATGAAATCGAGCTGTCGAGGATCAAGAAGGCCGCCGCGATCGCTTCGAAAGTTGCTGATTCGATTCCTGATGTCGTGAAAGTCGGAATGACTGAGCGACAGGCTGCAGCGGAGGTCGATTATCTCTTGAAATCGACCGGTGCGGACGATGTAGCTTTCAGCTCGATAGTCGCATTCGGCAAGTCATCATCGATACCTCATTATCAGCCAGGAGCCCGGAAATTGGGCAGAGGCTCGGTCGCGCTGTTCGATTTCGGAGCTAGATATAGGAATTACGGTTCGGACATCACGCGGACGTATTTCACAAAGCCTATCGACCGCAAGATGGAGGAGGTATTTGACATTGTCCTCGAGGCGCAATCCGCGGCAATACGGATGATCCGGGCGGACATCAAGGCGAAGACGATAGATTCGGCAGCCAGGAAAGTGATTGAGGACGCGGGCTACGGGAAGCAGTTCATACATTCGACCGGGCATGGCCTCGGAATTTCGACTCACGACCCCGGTCGTATATCCAAGGGCTCCAAGGATGTTCTGCGAGAAAACATGGTCATCACGGTCGAGCCCGGGATTTATCTGCCCGGAAGAGGTGGAGTGCGCATAGAGGATGATGTGATCGTGAGGAAAGACCGCGCCGAGGTAATTACGAGGGCGGCGAGAGAAATCGTATTCTTATGAGACATCTCAGGATGTCAGATTCAGCCCCAGATTCTCTGCGATTTTGATGGCAACGGCATATTCTCTGGGAGAAATCGGTCTCGAAATGTCATCAAATTCATACGCCCTGTGTTCCGGCCTGTACTGTGCCATTACGTTCACCACCGCGTCCGGCATGTTTTCCGCAACCCATTCGAGCACCGGTTTCGTGCAGCAATCGATATGATTCGGCATGACCAAGTGTCGAACGAGCACATCGCATTGCCTTGCTGCCAGTAAATGGTTCCTCGAGACGATATCGAAGTAATTGTCTATCCCGGAGAGCCTTTTCGCGCACCCGTCGTTGCCGTACTTGAAATCCGTGAGATAGAGATCGATCACGCCATCTAGGAGCCTCATCGATTCTTCCGTCAGATACATGTTCGAGTTCCATACCTGGGGCAACCTGCTATTGCACGATTGCAGAGTCTTCAGAACGAACGGTATGTTAGAGGTCGGATCGCCGCCTACCCAGTTTACGTTCTTTGCATAATTGGCTCTCGTTAGGAACGCGGGCATAGCGATGCTCTTGAGCCTGTCGCTCTCGCATCCGAGCGAGGCGTCCCTGCCCTCTATCATTCTTGCAAGCTTCTCCGGCGGGATCATTCTGCCTCCGTCGGGATTGGTGCTTATGTCCCAGTTCTGGCAGAAAACGCATTTGAAGGTGCAGCCCGAGAAGAAGATAGTGTATGAAGGGATAATCTCCGGCTCTTCGCCCATATGTATGAATTCGCTAGATACACGTGATTCGAGGACTCCGCACGCCCCCTTCTCTCCTTTGGCTCGATTCGCGCCGCACCGTCTTTCGCAAAAGATGCAATCGCTCAGTACTCTCTCCGCAAGTTCGACCTTCAAGTCGAGGAGGCTCGTATTCTTTCGGGCATGGTCAGCTGTTCCAATGCCTGAGCACCTGTCGTTGTGCAGCTCCCAGAGCTTCTCAGACGCATCCGATGCATCAAATCTGCATTCTATTTTCTTGGTCAATAGGTATCTGGGCGGCTCATGACCCGCGGCTATCCTCTCGTATCGTCCCAGTCTTTCATCTCGTCTCGCTTTCATACATGCTCACGGTTCTGGCCAAAATACATATTACCCACAACGGGTGCTATAGGTATTTCGGTGATTTGCCTGGCGGTCGATTTCCCGGAGATAGATCTCGTCGAAGAGGTAAAGAAGCTGGTGGCCCAAGTCCCCCGCGGCAGAATCACGACTTATGGCATGGTTGCCAGAGCTCTGGGCGATATCTCCGCGAGCAGGTTCGTTGGCAAGGTTATGTCAGAGAACGACGACATTGTCCGCGTGCCCTGCAGACGCGTGGTGCAATCCGATGGGACTATCGGGGGATATACCGGAGACGGAGGAGTAGAGGGCAAGAAGAGGCTGCTCCGCGCAGAGGGGATCGAGATTCAGGGTGATAGGATTCTGAATTTCGATAAGGTGGTTTTCGACGATTTTAAGACCACCTACCCGCTGCGAAAATTTCGACAAATTCAGAAGAGGGATCTCGCTAAGATTGTCCTCAGAGATGACTATTCGGGAGCGTCCATGATCGCCGGTTCGGATGTCGCATATCGTGATGATATCGCATATGGCGCGCTCGCGCTATTCGATAGAAAGTCCGGGGATATGATCGATGTTGTGACCAAGAAGACAAAGGTGCATTTTCCGTATATTCCGACATATCTGACCTTTCGCGAAGCCGAGGTCGTCTCAGAACTCGTGAGGAAAGCCGGTGAAGACATAATCCTCGTGCACGATGGCAACGGCATCTTGCATCCGCTCGGTTTCGGAGTGGCAAGCCATTTGGGAGTAATTACGGGCGTACCATCCATTGGTGTGGCGAAGAAATTGCTCATTGGCGATATCGTAGGCAGAGGGCCTGTGAGAAAAGTAATGATTTCCGGCAGGCATGTCGGATTTGCGGTCTCGAGAGATTCGGACGGTGCTCCGGTCTTCGTTTCCCCCGGACATAGGGTGTCCGTGAGGTCTGCTCTGAGGTTGCTCAAGCCGTTCTGGGTACGGCGGGTACCCGAGCCTGTCAGGATTGCCCACATCGAGGCGGAAAAAGCACGGAGAGAGGACGAATGAGAGTTCTCATTTTCGGTGCCGGGGCACTCGGCGGAGTCATGGGCGTTCTTCTTTCTCGCGCCCACGACGTAATTCTGATAACGCGTGGTGATCATCTGAGCGAGATTCAGCGGCGAGGCCTCAGACTCGAAGGCCTGATGAATGGGTGCTTCAAAATACCTGCTCTTGAAGTCATCGAAGATAGCAGGCAGTTCGATGCGATATTCGTTACCACGAAATCGTATGACACGGAAATTGCGGCAAAATGCACTGTCAGGCATCTGGTCAGAAACGGATGCGTGGTGACGGTGCAGAACGGAATCGGAAATGCCGAAACACTCGGCAAGTATTATGATAGAAGCGCTGTGGTCATCGGCGTCACCAGTCTGGCTGCTCATAGAGTCGGACCGGGCTTCATTCGTTATGTCGCCGAAGGCGAGATTGCCATTGGTTCCCTTGCGCAAGAATCCGCGGCTCTTGATGTTGCCGAAAGGATCTTGCATGATGCGGGGGTCAGAACGAGATCGACCGAGAACATCACCGGCATAGTTTGGTCCAAGGCGATTGTAAATGCCGCAATAAACCCACTGACGGCGATTCATAGATGCAGGAATGGAATGATAGTCGATGATAAGAAGTTGAACGAGCAGGCAATCGCTGTTTGTCTGGAAGGTTCGAGGGTTGCGGAAGGGATGGGTATTGCACTCGATCCTCCAGATGTGGTAAGATACATGACCGACGTCGCGACGAAGACTGCAGACAACCGTTCAAGCATGCTCTCGGACATAGAAAGGGGAAAGAGGACAGAGATCGATGCGATTTGCGGACCTATTCTGCGATTCGGGGCAAAGCTGGGGATAGAATGTCCCGTGATGTCAAGATTGTATCACGAAATAAAGTCCTTGGAAAGAAACAATCTTCGAGAATAGGCAGATGGCATTGTGTTCGCTCGGACACCCTCTTCTTCCTGGCAAGTCCTGTTCGAAATTGATGACATCCCCGACATATTTATATCCTTAGGGTGGCTGATTTTCCTTCTGTCGATACATGATTAGGCGCGAGTAATCTGAATGCTATATCTGCAATGAATGCATGATAGAAATGTTCCGTTTCAGATTTACACGCGAGCAGAGATGAGTTCGCATCGTAATGAAATGCACGATGTGAGTCGGCCGTCTCGAAGAAATCAGCCGCAAGAGGTCGAGGACATTGGCAGGTAGCTATTTGAAAAGCCTCCAGTTGGCCAAGCAAATAGAGCAAAAGGCAAAGGAGGCGTCCAAGAAAAAGGCCGATGCAGAAGCGCGTCTGCAAGTGGCCGAAGGAATACTGGAGCGTTGCAAGAAGCTCAACGCCGATATCGACCTCGGGAAGAAGGCCATCGCAGAGACAAATGCGGCTCTCGAATCGAAGGATTTCGATCTCGCGTTGGATAAATCGGAGCGCGCGGTCGAGACCTCGAAGAAGATTTTCAAAGAAAGGATTCTATCGATTTTGAAGGGCGCAGATGAGATTGTCCAGATTGTGACGGAATCCGGAGATGAGGCGTCGCAGTTGAAGCAATTGATCGCCGACGTCAAATCTTCCATGGATAAAGATGATTTCGACGAGACGATAAAGCTCGCCGAGGAGACCTACGATCTCTCCCAGAAGGCCCTTCACGAGCATTATGCCAAGACCTACTCTAAGGCCCAGCAGATCATTCTGAAAGCGAAGGATATCGGCGAGAACGTCGAGGATCTCCAGAGGGAGCTTCGCGACACGAAAGAGATGATAGAGTCCGAAGATTACAGGGCCGCAATCGCCACTGTAAACTCTCTGCTTGCATCAGCCACCGATATTGTCAAGTCGCGGATAAAGGCGGATATTGATTCGGCCGAAGACAGCGTGCTGGCTGCTGAGGACCTGGGCACAGATGTCTCGAAACTGAGGGAATACATAGACAAGGCCCGCGAGAGCCTCGAATCCATGGAATTCGAGGAGGCTGCGAGCTACGTCCGGCGCGCGCAAAGCGAATGCGAGAAGGCGACTTCCAGCAAGATTCTTGAGGATATCCGAAAGCTTCGGGAGGATATCCGGATAGTCAAAAGGCACGAAGGAGACACTGAGGCCGCCCAGGCGCTCATCGAGGCGGCGAGCAAAGCGATGAGGGACAAGAACATCGCTGAAGCAACCAAATCTATTGAGAAAGCGAGGAGCGCTCTTAAGGATGCCCAGTTCAAGATAGTTCTTCAAGCCATATCGAAATCGAAGGACAATTTCGTCCTCGCGAAAAAATTGAACCTCGATATCGGAAAACCAATAACGACACTCAACGAGGCTAGAGATAAGCTTCAGAAGGGGCTGTTCGAGGAGGCCATCGCGGCCGCAGAGCAGGCGGACAAGGAGGTAACCGAGATTCTCTCAGCCTTCAGGAACGCTCAGAGCGGTCTCGAGAAACTTGCCATGATGATCAAGCAGGCGGAAGACGCGGGTATCGAAATCCCCAGCGATGTCAACATGTTCGGCCAGGTCAGAACCGCGCTCGCAAACAAGGATTTCGTTCAAGCAGACGCAAAGGCCAAGTCCGGGATTGAGGCGATAGAGAAGCACGTCAGAAAGGTTGCCCAGGAGAAAATACTCGACGCCGAGAGCCTGATCTCGATTGCAGGGCAGTTGGGGATCGACCCCACCGAGGCAAAGGAACAGCTCAGGATTGCGAACGAAGAGATTTCCGAGCTAAACTCCCTCGAGGCGTTTAGGCGGGCGGTAATGAGCATCGAGGCTTCGAATAAGGCATATCATGAGGTTCTGACCGATACTGCATCGGCGTTGGAATCCTTCCTTGACGATTGCTCAAAATCGTTCGACGTCACGGAATTTCGGGCGAGCTTGAACGACGCGAAGCAATTGATTTATTCATCGCAGTACATCGATGCTCTCTCTAGAATCACAGACATTAAGGAGAACCTAGAAAAGCGCGGCATAGACGAAGCCAAACGGCTGATCGGAGACGCCGAGATAAAAATTTCCGAGGTCGAAGCAGCTGGCATTGATGCGTCCGACCTCCGATTGATGGTCAAGAAGGCGGACGAGGCTCTTCAGAAGGGCGTGCTCGAAGTTGCAGTCGCAACGGCGAAAGAAACGATACAGGATGCCGATAGGGCTCTTGAAGAGGTCGCTCAAAAGGCGCTATTCTCTCTCAAGGCGGTGCTCGACAGCGCGAAGTCGAACTCCATGGATACCACGAAGTGGAGAGCGTACTACAAGCAGGCAAAGGAGCTCCTCGAGGCCGGAGAATACTCATCGTCCTATCAGACGTCTTCAAAGTCTCTGAGCGAAATCAATAGATTCACACAGGAACAACAGATTTTGCTGGGGAAGCTGAGCAGATGCGAGGAACTGCTATCCGAGGCGGCGAAGAATAATATCGATGTTTCGGCCGCAGCGAAATTGCTGGAAGAGTCAAAGAGCGATTTAGCCAGCCTGAGCATAGATGACGCCGAGCGGAAGATAGCGGAAGCGGAGAACATACTCGAAAAACTAATGGGGATGTATCTTGCCGCCAAGCTGATCATGTCGCTCAAGGTATCTCTGGGATTCACAGATTCCGAGAACCTGACTCCGGAAGGGGTGCGGCAATCTTTGGAAGAGGCAAAGGCCGCGATGAAGGAGAGAAACTACGACCTCGCTCTTGCATCCGCGAAGAAAGCCCGGGCCGAACTCGACGAGCTCCTGAAATCGAAGTCCGAAGAGGAGATCGCATCGATTGCCACTCTCATAGCCGATGCAAAGAATGTCGGGGTCGATACTTCCCGCCCTGAGAAGCTGTTGGAGCAGGCAAGGAATGAATTCGAGCAACAGGAATACGAGTCTTGCCTGAAAAGTGCAAAATCCGCGAGAGAGGAAATCGACCAGATCAGAGATCTGAGTTCGAAGAGCGCGTTCGAGATAAGGATAGCGAAGGAGCGCATACGGGACGCTGAGATGATAGGCATAGACATGTCCGAACCACGCGCGATACTCGCTCAGGCTGTCGATTCGTTGAACAGTCATAAATATGCAATTGCTTTCGAGCTCGCAAGGAAGATTTCGAATGAGGCATCTGAAATAGCCAAGAAGAATCTCCAAGGACTCCTGCAGAAATTGGCAAGAAGGATAACTTACGCCGAGAAGGACGGCACATACGTCGATGATGCAAGGTCTTTGCTTGATGAGGCGAAGAGCAGCTTTGAGGTTGCCAATTTCCAGGAGGCCGTCAAGAAGATTATTTCGTGTGAGCAGGAGCTCGAAAGGGCTGATTTGCAGCGTTCGCTCGCGATGGGAGCCCTGGGTGTTGCAAAAGAGAAGATATCGAGCGCCGAGAAAGATATGCTGGCCGTAGCAGCGGCCAAGGAAATATACGAGAAAGCCGAAGAGGCAATGCGCGAGAAGAAATTCGAAAGCGCCATCGAGTTATCGATATCCGTAGGAGACGAAATCGAGCGCATCAGACGTCAGGCGGAGGGATGCAGGCTCGACATGAATTCTCTGACCGACCGTCTGTCCAGATTGAGAAAGATAGGCCTGGAACTCGCAGAGATAGAAAAGATACGGCAGAAGGCCGAGGAGGCGCTTCAGAACGGCGCGTTCACGGAGTGCAGGGAGTATTGCATCGACGGCGAGCGACTGATATCTGTAGAGCTCGAGAAGATTATCAACGAAAAGTTATCCAAGGCAGAGATACTGCTCGATTTGGCGTCGAGCCTAGGGCTTCCTGACGATAACGATTACCGCGCAATGCTCGATGCGGCTCAGGTATCCGCAAGAGAGGGCCTTTGGGATGTGGCATTTGAGGAGACGCAGAAAACAAGCCAAAGCGTCGAGAGCTACCTCAAGGAAAAACTATACTCTGCGATTAGCGACATAAGAGCAAAGAGCTCCGTCGTGGCAAAGAGCGGGGCGTCCGTGGCGATTGTCGAGCAGGAGCTGAAGAAGATCGAAAAGATGATGGAAGAGGGTGAGTACGAGCTTTCGTTCAAGTCGATAATCGAATCCGAATCCTTGCTCTCAAAAATCGAATCGCTGCACAAGGATTATCTTGACGCCAAGTATGCCGCCGAGAGTGCTGTGACCGTTGCGAAGCGGTTCGGAATCCCTACCCGCGAGAGCGACCGGCTGATTGCAATGGCGGAGATAGAGCGAGAGAGCGATTACTCGTCGGCTATCGAACTTCTGAAGGACGCCAGGGAAAACATACAGGCCAGCATGGATAGGTTCAACCCTGATGTCTCTGTATCCCTTCTACCGGTCGAGCTGAAGCAGGACCAAAGAGCGATGATCGATATCGAGCTCGCAAACAAGGGGAAGGCGCTGGCAAAGGACCTCAAGCTCGAGTTCTTCGGGAGCAATATGGACGTCGAGTCCGTCCCAGAGGTTGCCCCATTGAAGGCAGGGGAGACGAGGAGAATCTCTGTCCCTGTAGTACCGAGGCGCATCGGGGACGCGCAGATTTCCGTGACGGTCACCGCCAAGAGAATCTTCGACGGCAAAGAATATCAGTTCAGCGCAAAGAGCGATGTCATAGTCCTTCCGAAAGAGCCCACTGCGAGAATCGCGCGCGCTACCGAGCCTGCGAAATGCGCCTCCTGTAGCGGCAAGATAAAGCCAGGGTTCGACATAGCTATTTGCAACAAGTGCAACAGCATTGCCCATCTCGCGTGCGCCAAGAGGACCAGGAAATGCGGCAATTGCGGTGCGACCTTGGAATTCTGATGCCGTTCATTCCTTTATGAACTTGTATCCGTAATATATAGTCCCCGACTTGCCCTCCTCGCCGAGCTTTCTGAAGGTGGATTTGACCCGCATGCCGATCTTTATCTCCTCGGGCTCGCAATCTATGACCTGACCGAGAATCCTCGCTCCTTCGTCGAGCTCGATGAGTGCGAGCGTGTAAGGCTTCAGGAAGTCGTACTGTTCGTGGGCTTCATGAACGGTCGTGACGGAGAAGACCGAACCTTTGCCCGAGAACTTGAACTTCTCCATTTTCCCGAGGCTCTTTCTTCCGCACTCGGTGCACATGGCTCTCGCCGGGAAGTACGTCTTCCCGCAGTTCGCGCACTTGGCACCAATCATGTTATATCTGCTCTGGTTCTCACGCCAGTATCTGGGCGTCTTCGTCATTGAGGCACCCCCAGGATGTGTATTATTACCGTCGAACCGGTGCCTCCGACGTTGTGGGTAAGCCCTATCTTCGCGTCCGGCACCTGCCTCTTGCCAGCGTCTCCTCTGAGCTGCTGCACGATCTCGATGATTTGCGCGACCCCCGTGGCTCCTATCGGGTCTCCCCTCGCTTTCAATCCGCCGGATGTGTTGACGGGTATCTCTCCTCCGACGGTTGTCTTGCCTTCAAGCGTGAATTTTCCTCCCTCTCCCTTTGGCGCGAAACCGAGATCTTCCACCGCCATGATCTCGGTGATGGTGAAGTTATCATGCACCTCCGCAACATCGATATCAGACGGTTTCAGCCCCGTTCGATCATAGGCCTTCTTCGCGGCGATTCTCGTAGCAGCCATCTCGGTGATGCTCCTCCTTTGATTCAGAGCAAGCGAATCGCTCGCCATCGCCGTAGTCAATATCTCTACGGGCCTATCAGTGAACTTCTTCGCCATGTCTAGCGGGCACATCACGACCGCTGCGGCACCATCGGATATCGGAGCGCAGTCCAGCATTCTGAGCGGACTGGATATCAGGGGAGACCTGGTCACATCCTCTGGTTTTATCTCTCGTCTGAACTGCGCCTTCGGGTTCATCGAGCCGTGCTTGTGGTTCTTCGCGGCGACTGCGGAAAGCATCTCTCTGGTCGTCCCGTACTCGTGCATATGTCTGGTCGCCATGAGCGCGAAAAGGCTCGGGTATGTCGCACCGAATATCGTTTCCCATTCTTGGTCCGCGGCCGAGGACTGGATCGCGTTCACCTCCTCGTCGCTGATATCTGTCATCTTCTCTGCGCCTCCGACGACTACGATATCATGGAGACCCGATGCGACCGACATGAACGCCTCTCGAATTGCGAGCGCTCCGCTCGCGCCCCCTGCCTCTACCCTGGTGGAAGGCGTGTTGTTCTTCGCGAAACCCGCGTAATCGGCTATGAGAGCGGAAACATGCTCCTGCTCTATGAATCTGCCAGCAGACATGTTCCCGACATACAAGGCGTCAATCTGATCAGATGTCACATTCGCATCGTTCAGAGCTTCGAACCCGGCGCGGATGCCCATGTCCCGGAAAGATTGGTCCCAAAGCTCTCCGAACTCCGTCATGCCCGCACCTATGATTGCCACTCTCCTCATCCTCACTCACCTCCGAGGAGTATCTTGCCGCGGAACTTGGCGTAGGTCCCGTAATCGAGCATCTTGAAATTCGCCAGAATCTCTTTCACAGTAGGCGCCGCGCTCCTTTCGTACTGCTCAATGGCGTCCGTTACGGTGATGTCAAACCCGTCGGAGCCTGCGCCGGATCCGTAGGATACGACGAATATTCTGTCTCCCGCCTTGGCCTCGTCCAAGATGGCGGATAATCCGAGCGGGACAGCGCCCGAGTATGTGTTCCCGATTTTAGGTGTGAGAAGGCCTGTCTTCACCTGCTCATCATTGAACCCCAGCTGCTTCGCGACCCTGAGAGGGAACTTGCCGTTAGGCTGATGGAATACTGCATACTTGAAGTCCGCAGGCTTCGTCCCAGTGCGCTCGAACAGCATCTTGCTGCAGGAGACGATGTGCTTGAAATAGGCGGGCTCACCGGTAAATCTGCCTCCATGACTCGGGTATACCTGCCCTTCTCTTCGCCAGAAATCCGGCGTGTCCGTCGTATAGGAGACCGTATGATCTATCCTGGCGATGATGTCCTTAGACCCTATCAAGAACGCCGCACCGCCTGCGGAGGCAGTGAATTCGAGAGGATCTCCCGGGGCTCCCTGCGACGTGTCGGCGCCTATTGCAAGCCCGTATTCTATCATGCCGGACTTGACCAGCCCCATGCATGTCTGGATTGCAGCCGTTCCTGCCTTGCAAGCGAACTCATAATCCGCGACCGTGAGCGCGGGAGTAGCTTCGATTGCCTCCGCCACGATGGTCCCCGTCGGCTTGACAGTGTACGGGTGCGATTCCGACCCGACGTATATCGCGCCTATCTTCTGTGGTGAGACTTTGCATCTCCTCAGCGCGTATCTTGCCGCCTCGACAGAAATCGTAGCGACGTCCTCATCCGGCGATGGGACCGATTTCGCCTCGACCATGAGTCCCTTTCCCAGACCAGCACCGTCGAGTCCCCAGATGCGTCCTATCTCTACCGGGGCTATCCTGTATCTCGGCACATAAGCACCGTAGCTGACTATCCCGACATCCATCCCTTTCACCAACATTCACAATTTGTTCAATCGTTCTATGATAATAGGAACTTCGAGCTGCGTTCTGGCAAGCGGTATGTTCTCTATTTCCGCCAATTTGACAGCCAGCTCGTCGACCTTCTCCGGCTTCTGATACACGACCATTGCCGGCTTTAGCGGGTGAGCTCGGATTGCTATCATAGGAGACCGACCGAACTTCACCCCAGTGAATATGAGCGCTCTCTGGCTGCTCCATCCGTATATTTTCAAGTAATCGAACGAGTCCAATGACGTTATCGCTTTGATGCTGTCGATGACCGTGTATCCGTGAAGGTGTCTTTCCATCTGCACCTGCGGGGTCAGGTTCTCGCCTTCGATGGCCTTCAGAAAAGTGCCCATCTGCACATCCTCTGAAAACTCCTTTATCGATATCACCGCCTCCGAGACGTTGGCCAATGTGTACTGCTTCATGACCTGGCCGCCCGTGGTCTCGTCTATATCGATGAGGGCATCGACAATTCGCTTCACCGTGGCAATTCCTGGCGACTTCCTCCTTCCCGCCTCGTAATCGCTGATAACTGAAGGAGACACGTTCAACTGTCGGGCAAGATCCTGCTGGGAGACCTTGAATTGCTCCCTCCATTTCCTGATGGTCTTGCCGGGCTCCTCCGAGAGCGCAATCTCGCCAGCCATCTTCTCTCTGAGCTGATCCCGCATGACTGGCTGAACCACTTGTGCGTATAAAAGTCTGTCGAATATTTAAATCGTCAATCGACGATATCGATGAATATCGTCGATCCTGGCATGAACAGCGCGAGCGATCGGAATCATGCAACTTTATTAGAAACAGTTCTCGAAGATGGGCAATGCTATAATACGATTATTCGATTACAGTGCGGCCCTGTCTCAGGGGTAGTGGTCTAGTTTGGTTCATGATTCGTGGTTCGGGACCACGAGGTCGTCGGTTCAAATCCGACCTACCCCACTCGCGAATATTTGTCTTCATTCCTTGAAATAGATTCTAATATACAAAAGAATAAACTCACCGAAGACTATGATAATTTAGTAGAATGATGTGACGATGTTGCGATGCAAGAAGTCTCGCGCATCGAAATAGCAGGTTGCAAGATCTCATCAAGATTGCATAGAACGGAGAATTCGAATGACTGGAAAAAAATCCCGGAAGAAAGGAACTAAAGGCATCAAGACGAGTGCCAAGAATGAGCCTTCTGACTCAAACAGACTATATCTCACTCTGATGCATTTCAATGAGGCGATTCTTGGCGCCAATGAGCCGAAGGAGGTTTTCGACCGCGTTTGTGAAGTCGCGGTCAGTGATGGGAGTTTCAAATTCGCATGGGTGGGCATCGCCGACACAGCAGATGGAGAAATACGCCATATTTCCAGTGCGGGCATGCCTCCAGAGTTCGATTTCAAATCATTGCTCTCTTCTATGGCTGCTGCAGGGCACTCGGCCACATCGGTAAAGACGGGGAAGTCGTTCGTTTCGAACAACGCGCTCGAGGAGCCGCGGTTGGAGCCGATGAAGGAATTTCTTGCGATGGTCGGAGCGAAATCGATAGCATCCTTCCCCATCAGCAAGGATGGGACGCCGTTCGCAGCGCTAATCCTCGGCTCCTCGAGAACGGGCGCATTCAGCAAGGAAGTTGTATCACTTCTCGAAGGAGTGACGGCGAACATCTCGCGTTCGATCGATAAATACGAAGCGGATCGGAAACGCATGGCGGCCGAGTTCGATTTGAAGGGTCTCAACGAGGAGCTCGAGAAGAAGATTAGGCAGGCGGAATCGGCTACGATGCGCGCACAGACATATCTGGACTTTATGAGCCACGACCTCACTAACATCCTCACACCGATCATGACATATGCCGAGATGATATCGAGCGACGAGCGGGTCCCGATCGATGACAGGAAATACGGCAGAGTCGTCGTTGATTACGTGCTTCGCGCCGCGAAGTTCATTTCGCGGGTGAAAAATCTGGCAATCGCAGAGACGATGCCAATCGACAAGATAGAGAGCACCGATCTCCGTGAGCTGCTCCTCGTCGCGCAATCGGAAGTTTTCAGAAGATACCCGAACAAAGATATTGAAATTGAATATGGTTACCAGAACGACGAGCCGATTTTCGTTCTCGGCGGGAATCTCCTCGAGGGAGTCATCGAAGAGATACTGGACAATGCTATCAAATATTCGATTGAGCCGAGGGTCGAAATAACGGTGCTCGTATCCCAGGAGCGCACGGCGGAGAACCGGGCGCTCTGGAAGATAGAGATAACGGATAATGGCCCCGGCATGAACCCGCAGCTGAGAAACGCCTTGCTCGCAGAAGCATCGGCCAACGTCGAGAGGTTGTCGAAGGCAATAGCCACAGGGATTCCGTTCGTCATCCGCATAATCGGGCATCTGGGCGGCCGATTCGATATCGGGGACCGCATTCCTGGCGACTATTCCAAGGGAACTAAGATCGTCCTCACTGTGCCCGGGTATAGTCAGTAGAATCTATCTGCTTCTGCGAGAATTTCTCGGTCGCTATTCTCCGTATTCCTTCTGCTATCACCCTGCCAATTCCTTCGACCTGCATAAGCTCCTCGGCGGATGCGCATAGAATTCCCCGGACCGAGCCAAACCTCTGTAGCAATCGTTCGGCAAGGATTGAGGTGACGTTCGGCAGCCCTTGAATCATCCTCATCTGATACTCCGTGAGATCCGGCGAATCTGTCTTTTCTTTGCTGCCTTTTCTCATCTCGGATTTCACCAAAGAGGCGATGAACGCTGCCGAGTCGGAGGCGTTCGATGTCGCAACCACGGGTATTCCGAGGTCCCTGATCAAGGAAACAAGAACGTCAAACACCGGGAGCTTGTCCGGTATCTCGGCCTTTCTAACGGCCTTCCCCTCGACTATCATGAAGTTCCTCTTGAACCTCTTGCTCAGGGCCGAAACCTTGGCCTGGATGTTTCTCCTATCGATGTCCGCGAGGAAGTCGTCGACGGATTCCCTGATTATCGCGATCTCGTCCCCTATCACAAAATCCTCCAGCTGTCCTTTCCTTCGATTGAATTCTATCCCGATGCTCTTCAGCTCCCGGAGGACGTCCTCGTTCCTATCGGCATTCGCGCGGAGCCCGAGGCCCGACGATGCCACCGCACCGAAGTCCGATAGCAGCGTTTGGTCCTTGGATATCCGCTGCGCCCTCCTCTCGGCTGCGGCCTCCTCGGGCATCCTCTCTATGATTTCCTCGATCCCGGGAGTCTCCCCTGCGCCGATCTGCTTTGCTATCCTCAGCTTGCGGCTCAGCATCTCGAGCTGCAGCCTCATCTTCTGCTCTTTTCTCTTGCTGGAGTAGTTGAACGCCTCGTCTTTCGTTCGTCTGGCAAGGACCACCACGACTCTTCCTGGCCGATGCCTTCCGGTCCTGCCCCGCCTCTGTATCGTCCGTATCTCGGATGGTATCGGTTCGTAGAACACCACGAGGTCGGTAGACGGTATATCAAGCCCCTCTTCCGCGACGGAGGTGGCAACGAGGACGTTGAACTCCCCCTTCTTGAATCGCTCGATAATCTCTTTCTGTTCTTTCTGGTTGAGGCCGGAATCCGCGCCCTTCTTCGCCTGTCCGACGAACCTCACAGGCATGATGTCAGGCAGATCGGATAGCATCTTGCATACCTGCTCGCTCGTGTCCCGGTAATGGGTGAAGACGATTATGCGAGCTTTGGGGTTCCGACGGATTTCCTGCTGCACTATTTCCTTGACCTTGTCCAGTTTCGGATGTTCTGTAATTCCCGAATCCAGCTTTCTCCGGACCATCTCGAACCGCGCATCTTTCACGAGATCTCTCGATGCTCTCGACCCGCCCTTCGTCTGCGCGTCTTCGACTATTCTCGCAATATAGTTCTTGAGCGATTCTATGCCCTGCATCCTCGCGAGATCGATTGCGTGATTGACCTTTATCGCGCATGCCTGAATGGTCAGCGCCCTGTACAGGTGGTAATTCTTCCTATTGCTGGCTATTTTCGCCCTGAGAACATTTCCCGCTTCCAGGAGCGCTCTGGTGTTCGGAGGTTTCTTCGGGTCCAGCACATGGTATTTCCTGAGTGCCTGTATCTTCTCGTCCAAGATCTTCTGCAGTAGCGCGGTTATTTCGTCGACATCTTCGGGGACATCCACTTTCGCGAACTCTATCGCGATTCCGTAGACGTACGGCGCCACATCCTCGTCCAGCTCCGATCTCACCGCAATGTTCGATATCCCGAGGTTCCTGCAAACCTCGGCCACTTTATCGAGGTCGTACCCCGGCGATGCGGTCATCCCCAGCACAAGCGGGTCATCATTTTCTGCCGTATACCTGCCGCCTATCCTGACGTACGAGTAGTCGCCCACCGCTCTATGAGCTTCGTCGAATATCAACAAGGAGAAATCTTTGAGCGGAACAGTGCCAGAATCGATGTCGTTCTCGACGACCTGCGGGGTCGAAACGATAATCCTCGCGCTTTTCCAGTCATTTACTCTTCTGTCAGGTGGCATCTCGCCAGTAAACGTCGAAACGGACTCGATCAGAAGGTTCTTCCGCAAGAACGCCGCATGCTGGTCCACCAGGGGTTTCGTCGGAGCCATGAACAATATTCTTCCGCCCTTTTTCATCAGGACATCCGCTATCACAAGCAATGCGACGACGGTCTTCCCCAGACCTGTGGGGAGAACCACGAGGGTCGACTCGCTCAGGCACTCCTTCGCGATATTCACCTGGAACTCTCTATGTTCGACGCTGTCCTTCCTCAGAAGCGGATGCTCGATGAACACGAGTCACATGACCTGAGTCGAATGTAATCAAAATTGCGATGAGGTACGCGCAAGTGCGGCTGGCGATGAATCCGCGTTTCGCATGCAAAGTATTAAAAACGAATCCCCTATTGGTGGCTCGGTACGATGGAGCTCAAACTTCTAAAAAAGCAGAAGGACCTGATACAGCTGGAACTCATAGGTGCCGACGACACGCTGCTCTATCCGTTGATACACCAGCTTCTAAAGGATGAAAACGTGGAGGATGCGTCCTATTCGGCTGGTCATCCCAAGCTAGACAACCCGGTGCTGACCGTGAAGGTCAAGGACGGCAAGCCTCAGTCGGCGATAAAAAAGGCTGCCCGTGCTCTCGCATCGGAATTCTCGACTGCGAGGGAGCTCGTCGAGAAGAAGCTGGGGTAGCCCAAAGACTCTTTCATCCCCTTTCATGGCGAGGCCGCCAATTATGAAAATACCGGAGGAGGAAATAGGCATCTCGGTATACTGGACGAAGGATGTCCCCGGGATAGGTGGCAGATTGAAGGCGGTCCCCGAGGATTTCATAGTCGAGGAGATAAGCCTTTTTCCGCCAGAAAACCCGGAGGGAGAGCTTTCTGCCGCAGTCGTCAGGCACCGGAATTGGGAGATGAACCGCCTGGTGAGACGCCTGAGCACGAACCTTCGCATCAGCAGAAACTCGGTATCATTTGCGGGCACGAAGGACAAGCGGTCTGTGGCGACCCAGCTCATGACATTTCGGGTTCCCCTGGAAGCGTTGGCCACCGTTCAGATACCCGATGTCGAATTCCTGAGCATGTATAGAACTAACACCCCTATCAAGCTCGGAAACCTGTTGGGCAACAGGTTCAGAATCGTCATCAGGGATGTCGTGAGAGAGGACAAGGAGAATCGAATGAGGTTGATCGATGAGGCCCTGCGATCGCTCGGCGGATTTCCAAACTTCTTCGGAATCCAGAGGTTCGGAGTCACGCGCCCTGTGACTCACGCGATAGGCAGGGCGATGATACGCGGTGATTTCGAGGAGGCGGCTATGCTCTATCTCGCATATGAGACAGAATATGAGAGCCCCGATTTTCAGAAAGCTAGGAAGTTCGTAAACGAGACCAGGGACTTCAAGAAAGCCCTATCGATTTTCCCAAAAGAGATGACCTTCGAGAGGATGCTTCTCGGGCATCTTTCGCGCAGGCCGGACGACTTCTCGGGCGCGTTGAAGATGCTGCCGAGGAATCTCGTCATGATGTTCGTTCATGCCTACCAATCCTATCTCTTCAACAGGATATTGAGCATGCGGATCGAGAGAGGTCTCCCGCTGAACTCTGCCGTTGAGGGAGACATCGTGCTGCCGCTCGACAAGCACGGCTTGCCCGATCACAGGAGATACATCCAAGTAACGCGCGACAATATCCGGACGGTCAACGAGCAGATTGCGGCCGGAAAGGGCTTTGTGAGCGGATCCCTGTTCGGTTCCAATCCCATCATCGCCGACGGAGAAATGGGCGAGATAGAACATCAAGTCATAAAGACCGAGAAGCTGGAATCGGAGGATTTCATCGTTCCTGACATCATTCAGGCATCCTCGCGCGGCATGCGCCGTGAGCTGCTTTCGAAAATCAGAGGTTTTGTCCGTTCCAGTGTTGAGTTCGGCGAGCTATTCACGTTTGAGCTCAACAAGGGCTGCTATGCGACCTCGCTGCTCAGAGAATACATGAAAGCCCCGCTTCTGAGCTATTGAGACGATAATCTCACAATCTCGAAAAATCGCGCTGTTTCTCCTCGCGCTCTTTCGTTTTCTCTGGCGGTTCTTTCGGTCTCTTTTCCTCTCGAGCCTCCTCTTCAGCCGATGCGGTTTCTGAAAGCGGTGAACCGCAGCGCGGGCAGTTGGACACGCCTCTGATGCACTCCTTGCACAAGATTGCCTTGCAGCTCATGCATCGCCCGATGGCGATGCCTCCGTGGAACAGGCATCTTCTGCCTTCTATCGAGGAAGTATCGCGGTCCAGCCCTGTCCCTCTGCTCACGCCCTTCTCCGCCGGATGACCTCGATGAGTCCTCTCGACCTCCTCTTTTCTGCGTCTCGAAGGAGCAACCGTTTCCAGTTCCTCTTCGATTCTTTCCCTGCCGCCGATCTCCTTTCTTGCAGGTTTGACAATCTCCTCCGGTTCTTCGGATACCTCCGTCTCCCGCCTTCTAACCTCGGGGGCATACCCGACCCTTTCCGTTGTCGAGATTCTCTCGCCTCCGAACCCCTCGGTCACTATTTTTCGGAGGCTCAATGTCGGGGTCTCATATCCTCCGCCCCTGAACGTCTGCAGAATAGTCACGAGTCGCCTGGCCTTCATGACCCCCAAGTTCAGGTTGCGCATTATCCCGAGGACGTTCTTTTCCGTGTCCGGAAGATCCAGCGCGGCTCTCAAGAGGTGCTCGGTCTCAGGATCGCCGGATTTCTTATCTGAGAACGTCATATCGCTTACCGTTTGGATGTAAGCGAGTATTTTTTTCGCGGTCGAAATCTTGTAATCCGGAAAGTTCCGGATTATGTCTGCCAGACTGAGTCCGTGGGTCTCAAGACTGCCTTCGTCGTAGGCTCTCAGCAGTATCTCTCTCGACGCCTCTTCGAACGCGTTGATTTCATCGGGCGTGAGTTCCGATATGTTTACATCAACTCTAGCCTGGATATATGCAAGGACGTCATCGAGGAAGGCATACGGGATGCCGGCTATCCTGAACGCCTCCTCCTTCGTCACGGGTCTCCTATGGGCATATTCGAAATCCAGCACCGCTCTCGCGTAATCTTCGATCTTCAGCTCCCTGACGAGCTTCTCCGACTCCTGCAACCCCTTCTTCGCGCCTTCGCTTGAAGGATTTAGCGCAGTTGCGTGCTCGAAGGCTCTCAAGGCCTGCTCCGGCTTGTACAATTTCAGCAGAGCCGAGCCCTTCTTCTCCCAGATTTCGGCGATGTTCGCATCTATGCCGATAGCCTGGTCGTATGCCTGGACTGCCTCTTCGAGCTTCCCCATTGCCTCGAGAGACATCCCCTTGCTCAGCCATGCTGTGGGATCCTCTGAGCCCATGCTTATGACCTTGTCGAAGCAATCGATCGCCTCCTTGTGCTCGCCCAAGGACGCGCGCAGTTGCCCCATCCTCGTCCATACCGCCTTGTCCGAGGGGTCCTCGTCGAGGCATTGTCCATAGTGGGCAATCGCTTCGCGGGTCCTTCCAAGGAGTTCCGATGCCTTCCCCATATTCCTGAATAGATCCTTATCGCCCTTTGACGATTCCAATGCCTTCTCGAAGCTTTTCAAAGCATCGGACGCTTTCCCCATTCTCAGCAGCAGGTTGCCCTTGTATTTCAATGCTTGATAATCTCCTGGCTTGAGCAACAATGCGGTCTCGAAGGACTGCATGGCCTCCTCGAGCCTCTCCTCGGCTGCAAGGGCCCTGCCCTCGTTCACGCGGTACTCCGCCTCCTTCGGATTGATGCCTATCGCTTCTCTGAAATACCTTAGAGCCTCGTCGGTCCTCCTCAGCTTCATCATCGCCTTTCCGAGATTGTTCAAGAGGACAGGGCTCTTCGGAGAGGTGCTCAGCGCATTCGCAAATGCCTCAGCCGCCTGAGCCGGTCTATCCATCACGAGCAATATCTCTCCCTTTCGGTTGGCTATCTCTGCGTCGTTCGGATTCGACAGCAGAATCGTGTCGTATACTTTCAAAGCGTCCTCGAAATTGTCCATTCTCTCGTGCGCGAGGGCGATATTTATCATCGTCTGTCTGTCGCCGGGGCTCATCGCGAGGATTTTCTCTCCAACTGCGATTATCCCTTCATTGTCCCCAAGCTCTATCAGCGCGGCCTCCTTCAGCTTGTAGATGCCGATGCTGGCCGGACGGAGATCGATGGCCATATCGAAGTTCGCCACCGCGTCCCTGTATCTTTCTAGGTTCATGTTCGCCTTGCCCTTGTCAACCAGGGTATCGGCATCCTTCGGATCGAGCCTGAGGATGTCATTGCATATCTTCACCACCTGATCGTTATCCCCAAGCTTCATGCTCGCCTCTTTCATCAGCCTCAGTGCCGCCAGTGAATCTGGAGATATCTTGAGCGCCGCAGAGAGTGGAGATATGCTGTCCCTCGGTCTGCCCATCTTGAGCAGGACCTCGGCCTGCTTGATTAGCGGGGCGAAATCGTTCGGCTTCATCGATGATAGTTTTGAGAAGCAGTCGAGTGCTTCCTGGAGTCTATCCAACTTAAAGAGGGCGTTCCCCAATTGCATCATTCCGTCAGTGTCGTTTCCATCCAGGTTTATCACTTTTCCAAAACTGGCAGCAGCCTCCTCATATCGATGAAGCTCCATCAGGACGAGTCCGCGGCTGTAATGCGCGCCCTTGTCCTTATCCTCCAATGAGATGCTCTTGTCGAGAGCTTCGATTGCCTTCAGATTCTCCTTTCTCGCGAACTCGGCCTCTCCGAGTATTCGCCACAGCTTCGGCTCCTTCGGAGCATGCTCGAGGGCACGCCTCGCGACGTTCGAGCACTCTTCAAATGATTCCTTTCTGTAGAGCGCGAGCGCAAGATCATAAGCCGCTATCGTATCGGTCGGATCCAGCGCGAGCGCCTGGCCGAGCATCTCAATCGCCTTGTCGATGTCGCCGAGCCTGTTATGTGCAATGGCGCCGTCGAGCAAAGCCTGCCTGTTCAGCGGCTCGATTCCGAGAATCCTCTTGGAGATTTCAGCCACCGCCTTGTCGTTATGTTCGGATTTCCAAATCTCCTTCAGGCTATCCAATATCGCGACATTCTCCGGCTCGATCTTCAAAGCCTTCTCAAGGATTCTCGCGGCGTCGCGTTGCTTTCCCAGCTTGAAGAGCGCTATGCCCTTATCGTGCATCGTGCCGGTGTCATCCGGATTCTTCTTTAGAATCGAATCAGACCAGTTGATCACTTCCTGATGAGCGCCCAGGTGCTTTGCTGCATCCTTCAGCCGTACCAGAATGCTCACATTGTCCTTCGATAACGAGGATGCGGATTTGAAGGCCTCATACGCCGAGTCGAATCTCCCGAGATGCATGAGCGCGTCCCCTTTATCTAGAATGGAGTCTACATCGCTCGGGTCGGATACGATTATCCGAGAGCAACAGTCGGCGACATCTTCAAATCTATTGAGATGTTGCAGCACCACCTTCTTGTTTCTGAGAAGATCGGATTCCGATGGCGAAATTGACAGAGCCCTGTCGAATGCATCGAGGGCCTTCTCATAATCTTTCTTCTCGGTCAAGGCTGTTCCTAGCTCGTTCCAGATGAACTTGTTTTTCGGATCGATCTCGGCTCCTTTCCGGAGGCATGCTATTGCCTCGTCCAGCTTATCCGATTCCCTTAGAAGCCTCGCCTTGAACTCCCATGCGTCAGCAAATTTCTGGTCGATGCTCAATGACGTGTCTATGCATTCAATCGCTTCGTCTATCCTGTTCGCCTCGGCCAAGGCCTTGGCCTTCCCGTACCATAGGTCCTTGTCCTTGGGGCTGAGCGCAATCGCCTGTCCGAATGCGGCTATCGCCTCTGTTATCTTCTTCACGCCCAAGAGCGCCTTTGCTTTCCTCTCCAGGAATGTCACATCGGATGGATTCAATTGAATGAGGTAATCAAGAATGCTGATGTCGTCCGGATCCAAGCCAATGCCTTGGAGTAGGCTCTGGGTTGATGCTTCATTGTCGCCCAACGCCTGCATAATCCTTGCCTTTTCAACCCAGTATCTCTTGTCCTTGGCATTCAATTGGATTGCGTGGTCGATCTCTCTAAGAGCTTCCTGAAAAGAGCTCTGATTCCTAAGTGCCATTGCAAGAGAATAATGCGCTTCGCTTTCCTTCGTATTGAGCCGTATCGCAACTCTAGCTATTTCTGATGCCTCTGCGAATTTCCCAGTCTTGATGAATCTCATTGTGGCATTTGCCAGGAACCTGGAAAATTCCGTTTTCATCTTTGAGATGCCATCTGCATTCTCTCTTATCTCCAAAGATAGGTTCTTCAATGCCGACTCGGTCTTCGGGCTAGAATCTCTGATTAGGCGGTCAATCTCTTCCAACGAGCGTTCCATTTTATTGAGTAGTCTGCTCTCTTTGTCCAGAATGGAACGAAGAATCCCCATCCCGCTTCACCGTCGTGTTATCTAAGAAGCAACTGCAGGGATAAATTCTTTTACGGAATGTCAATCGAATCAGAGGAATCTTTATGCATCGAATCTGCCAGTAATCGTCTGACGATTCAATTTACGCAGGAGCTATGCACAACATCGCAGGAATCTCCGC
>JAWCKK010000004.1:78756-110527 GCA_038852105.1 Thermoplasmata archaeon | reverse complement strand
TAGACAATTCATGTTCGACATACGGCGGATTTATCAGGTTTCAAAAAGACTTTATTGCGGGCAAGAACAGGATAGAGCCGATCGAATTTTCTGGCCCGCTCACCGTAGTTGTCGGAAATACAGGTATAACGAGCAATACGGCAAAGGTCGTTGAGGGCGTGAAGAATCAGAAGAGCAAGGAGCCCGAAAGATTCGAAAGAATCTTTGAGGAATACTTGCGAATCGAATCGGAAGCTGAGTCGGCCCTGAGAATCGGCGATCTGAATAAAGTCGGATCGCTGATGAACAAGAACCACGAACTTCTCAGGGATATCGGGGTTTCGTGTCCTGAGCTAGAGACCTTAGTCGAAATCGCCAGGAAGAACGGAGCCCTCGGAGCGAAGCTGACAGGGACAGGCAAAGGTGGTCTGATGATAGCCCTGGTCACAGACGATACCAAAGAACAGGTCGCGCGCGCGATAGAGAGGGCAGGCTACAAGTCTCAAATAACGGATATCGGTGCCGAGGGTGTGAAGATAGTATGAGCAGTTTCAGGGATTTCCTCAACAGGCTCGACAGGGAAAATAGGCTCATCAGAATCAAGAAGGAAGTTTCGCCCGACTACGAGGCCGCGTCTATCCTCAGCGAACTGGACGGCAGGCCGGTTCTGTTCGAGAGAGTCAAGGGCAGTAGCATGCCTGTTGCGGGCGGGATCTGCTCATCCAGGGAGCTCATCGCGGAATCCCTCGGAATAAAGAAAGAGCAGTTGCTCATGACTCTGGCCAACGCGATAAGAAACAGGAAGGAGCCAGAGGTTATCACAGGAGGCGAATGCCAGGAAGTGGTCGAGAAAAACGTGGATCTGACGAAACTCCCTATCTTGCTGCATGTTCCCGGAGACGGCGGCAAGTACATCTCTTCCGCGATATCTGTCATAAAAGACCCAGATTTGGGCAGGAATGTCTCCTTCCACCGGCTGATGCTGCTCGGTAAAGACAAGTTCGTCGCGAGAATAGTCGAAAACCGGGGTACCGATACGGCATTGAAGAAATCGGGCGGAGAGCTCGATATCGCCATCTGCATCGGCAATTCTAATGCGGTTTTGCTCGCCGCTTCGACCTCGTTGGCCCCGGGAGAAGATGAGTTCTCCATGGCGAACGCTCTTGATAAGGTCCAACTTGTGAAATGCAAGACGGTAGACCTCGAAGTCCCCAGAGACTGCGAGATAGTGCTCGAGGGCAAAATAACGAAGGAGAAGGCCCCAGAGGGGCCTTTCCTGGATATCACGGGCACGCAGGACAAGGTGAGAGAGCAACCGGTGATAGAAATCAAATGCATCACGCATAGGAAGAACCCCATATACCAGGCGCTGCTTCCTGGGAAATGGGAACACAGGCTCCTGATGGGCATGCCGAAAGAGCCGACCATCTACAACGAGGTCAATAAGGTTTGCAGGTGCAGAAACGTCCTCATAACCCCAGGAGGATGCTCGTGGCTCCACGCGGTCGTGCAGATAAAGAAGGAGAACCCGGACGACGGCAGAAAAGCCATCGCCGCGGCGTTCAAAGGGCACGGATCGCTGAAGCATTGTGTCGTGGTCGATGATGATATCGACATCTACGACATGAACGATGTCGAATGGGCGATAGCTACCCGCTTCCAGGCAGACAAGAATCTCGTCATCATGCCGAACATGCCTGGGTCATCCCTTGATCCCTCTGGTGATTTAAGCGAGGGCAAGAAGGCAATGACCTGCAAGGCGGGGATTGATGCGACGATTCCGTTCGACAAGAAAGACAAGAAGTTCAAGCGCGGGGAATATGCGGAAATAGATGTCAAGAGGTATCTGTGAGCGTATGTATCTGACCAAAGAAGAAGAGAAGATCTTGAGGGGCGAGTCGGGACAGGCAAGGCAGAAAGCCATGGAACTGCTTGTCACGCTCGGCGATTTGGCAAATGCGGAGCGACTTATCGAAGTCAAATCCGCGCAGATTGCTGGGGCCTCCTATAAGACGATATCGGATGCCGGTGTGGAGTTCCTCGAGGAGTTCGCGAAGGAAGCTAAGGTCATAGAGAACGCCACGTTGAACCCTATCGGAATGGACAGAGACAACTGGAAGCAGATGAGGATCAGGGAATCGTTCGCGAAGCCCCAGCTGAGAATACTCGAAGCGTATGCGAAGATGGGCGTGAAGATGACCTGCACGTGCACGCCGTACTTCATAGGGAACAGGCCCGCAGCAGGTGAGCACATCGCCTGGGCGGAATCCTCCGCGGTCGTGTTCGCTAACTCTGTGCTCGGAGCAAGAACGAACAAGGAGGGCGGCCCTTCAGCCTTGGCGGCTGCAATACTCGGCAAAACGCCCTATTCCGGCCTGCATATCGAGGAAAATAGGCAACCGACTGTCTTGATAAAGGTAGCGTTCGAAATGACCCCGGACGATTATTCTCTTCTCGGCCATTCGATCGGCGGCAGGATTGGCCAGAAGATACCTTTGATAACAGGCATAGCTCCGACCGAGGAAGAGCACAAGGCCCTGGGCGCTGCAATGGCCGCCTCGGGCGCGGCATCGATATATCATTTCAGGAAAGAGCATTCCGAATGCAAGGAGTTTAACACAATTGATGAGAGGATATCGATTGAGCGCATAGATCTTGAGGAGTCAAGAGAAAAGCTGAATACTGCGACCGATGAGCCCGATATTGTGACTATCGGTTGTCCGCATCTTTCGAAGAACGAGTTGCTCGATATCGCGCGATTCCTCAAGAATCGCGAGCCGACAAGGAAATGCGATGCGTGGTTCTGCGTGTCGCGAGATATTGCCAACCAGTGCCCAGAAGAAGTCGGGATACTGAAGAGATTCGGCCAGGTTGCTTGCGACACGTGCATGGTCGTTGCGCCGCTGGAGGACATAAGCAAGACTGCGGCGACGGATTCGGCAAAGGCGGGAGTATACCTTCCAACACTCTGCAAGCAAAAGGTCATGTTCGCCTCAAGGAAAGAACTGCTAGGGATGATATCACGATGATTCTCAAGGGCAAAGGTATCGGACACGGCATTGCGGAAGGAGAAGTGATACTGAGCAGAACTCCTATCTCGTTCTTGGGCGGTGTAGACCCGCACAAAGGGGTTGTGATTGATAGCTCTTCCGATATCTTCAACAAGACTATTTCGGGAAAGATCCTAGCATTCCCTCACGGCAAGGGCAGTACCGTCGGATCCTATGTCATCTACCAGTTGTTGAAATCGGGAAAGGCTCCGGCAGGGATCATAAACGAGAACGCAGAGACAATCGTGGCGACTGGGGCTATCCTCGCCGGCATTCCGATGCTATCGGGGATACCCCTGAGCGCTCTTTCATCCGGCGACCAGGCCCTTCTGAACGCAGATAACGGCACTCTCGAACTCAGGGGCGTACTGGAAGAACCGATAGTCATGGCGTTTCTCATGAACCGTGATAAGATACTCCTGCTGAGGCACAAGAAAAAGTCAAAGCTCCTGGGAGGACAGTGGCTGGGCATATCTGAGAAAATCTCTGCCGGGAATGACCCGGAAGATGTCGCGATAGACGCGGTTGAGGAACAGACCGGATTGGCAATCGATAGGTCCGATATCAGACTGCGCGGAGGAATAGTCTATGTTCGAACGGGGCAAGCACTTCTTAGGATTGTCCCGTTCATGATAGCGACCAGCCAGAATGAAATCAAGCTTGCCGACAGATATGACGAGTTCAAATGGCTGTCGCCATCTGAGATTGGATCCATCAAGACCATTGTAGGTCTGGACAGAATCATAGGCTCCCTGCTGGCCAGGAACGATCCCGAACGGAAGATTTGCTGAGGTATACCTGCGAAAGAGTTATGGACGGAATCGTCATGGAGGAATTGAAGGCAGATGGTGGAGCGCATACCGCAGCACAGGCATTGTCAGTTCTGTGACAAGGCGATATCGATAGACAAGAAGTATTGCGACGATAACTGTGAGGTGTCGCACAAGACAGCGGTCAAGGCGAAGAGGCGACAACTGATGATGTTCTACATCCTTATGATAATCGTTTTCGTCGTCGCTCTGCTGTTATCTCTTTGAGGCGCGATGATATGACGAAGGCAGCGATCGGAGGGACCTTCAATGTTCTGCACCGGGGTCATCGCGCGCTATTCGAAAGGGCTTCTTTGCTGGCCGATGAGTTGATTGTCGGGCTCGTATCGAATCGGATGGCACGCTCCTCGAGAAAGGACGTTCGGCCTTATGCCGTTCGGAAAATCGAGCTTGAGAAATATCTGGAATCATTAGACAAGAGATATGAAATCATCCAGATAGACGATATATTCGGAACGGCCGATTCGATGCCGGATTTGGATATACTGGTCGTATCTGAAAACAGCAGAAAGAACGGCGAGCTCATAAACAGGGAGCGCAGGAAGAAAGGCTTGACGGAGCTTCAGATAGAGGTCGTGCCGAGCGTCATCGCCGAGGATTTCGTGCCGATAAGCTCAACCAGGATATTGAAAGGGGAGATAGATAAGGAGGGCAAGCTTCTGGTGCCTCTAAGAATCAACGTCGGTTCCGCCAACGAGGTCAAGATTTCCGCGGTCGAGTCGGTCCTAAGACCCCTCTATGGGATGATTGAGATAAAATCCGTCGACGTTCCCTCAGGAGTTCCAGAACAACCGAAGAACGAGGAGGTTCTGCAGGGAGCCATCAACCGCGCCAAGGCCGCGATAGGCGACGCCCATCTGGGGATTGGAATCGAGGCGGGACTGTTCTGGCACGACGCGATTCAATCGTATTTCGATGTCCAATTCTGCGCGATTGTCGATGCCATGGGGCGGGTCACGGTGGGACACGGACCGGGATTTTGTTACCCGCCAGCTGTCATCGAGCGGGTCAAGAAAGGCATGTCCGTCGGTCAAGCCATGCACGAGCTCACGGGGATTGAATCGATCGGGAGGAAAAGCGGCGCTGTCGGCTATCTGTCAAAGGGTCTTATTGATAGAAGAAAGCTGACTGAGATGGCCGTGATATCTGCCTTCATTCCAAGGATGAGACCTGAACTCTATTCGAGCATCATCAAGAATCTATGAGCGTCCTCTGTTCGCCGTCATGCAGAAGGCGCAGAGGGGGAGATTTGAACTCCCGAGGTGACGAGCACCACCAGCTCTCAAGGCTGGCGCCGTGGTCCGGGCTTGGCTACCTCTGCTTATCCTGACAAGAATCATCCCGGATATCAAATCTTCTGGAAGAATGCTCAGCCCTTCCGGCTCCACGACGCCTGGGCGCTGCTCATCAACGGAGCAACCTCTAGCTCGAACCCGACAACCGGGTATCCGAGTTCGAAGGCCGTAATCACCTCTGGCCTAATCTCTCCGAAGGAGCCGACCTTTTTGCTATCGATCAGTATCGCTGCGCGCCTGCCCTTTATGAACCAGCTCTCTTCATCGGGAGCAATCTTGAGCCTTATCCCGAGCGCCCTCAGAAACGCCTCGACTGTGGATTTCATTTCGGTGAAGCTCGCCTTGGAATGTATGGACGCTCCCGCAATCCTGCCAGAATTCTTCATCCCCACAACGACTTCTCCGACCTCGAATATCCGCTGCGGCAAATCGCGATGCTTGTTCTTCCGAAGAATGGCCATCAGTTCGGGCAGGAGAGAAGTTCGAAGAATGTTTCGCTCTTCGCTTCTCGGGTTCTTGACCTCGACGATGTCTTCCGGTTCGGCCTTCATCATTCTCTGGTACTGGTCCTCCCTTCCGGTCAATGTCAGCGTCGTTATCTCCATGTACCCAAGGCCGATCATCGCGGTCCTCAGCACATTCCAGAAGTCGTACTCCTCGATGGGCGCTCCAAGGGTCTGATATTCCGGCAATCTATTGCCGAACTTCTCGTACCCGTACGCCTTGGCGATATCTTCGATGATATCGGCAGGATGCAGAATGTCGTATCTATATGCCGGGACCAATACCCTCAGCATGTCACCTTCGGCTTCGGCATCATAGCCCATTCTGCCAAGATGCCCGCACAACGCGTCAGGGGCATCTTTTATTCCGGTCAATGTCCGTACATCGTCAATCGGGACCTGCATCTCCCAAGGCGCGAGATTTGGAGCCATCATTAGCTCCTCTCCCCGGTGTATCTCTACTGATTTTATCTTGGCTCCCCTCTCCGCAAATGATGTCACGAGTATGTTCACGGCGGCCCTAAGGGCATTCAGATCAGTGCCAGTGCAATCCACGAAGATGTTCTTCGTTTCCTCAGTAATTGCGGTGGTTATCCCGTTTATTATGGGCGGGAATGAAAGCACGACTTCATCTCTATCGAAAATTATAGGATATCTCGACTTGCCTTCAAGAACGAACGCGAACATTCTCCCCTTCTCGTGCTCTTCCAATATCTCCTTCATGGTCATCTCTCGGGAGCCCTGAAGGGGGAAGAATTTCACATCAGTGGGTTTCGCTGCAGTATATAGGAAAGGCGGATTGACGGTGTCGAAGTCGTGAATTCCTATCGCGACCTTCCTCCTGTTCCTCCCCATTGTCAAATGCAGCTTCTCCTGAAGGTCCATGACGGATCTTATCAGGTAATCGTTCATTTCCACATCCGTCACCAGCGCAGACCAGATAAACGGTCTGACCTCATCCACCACCGGGTCTACCTTGAGCACCACCTCGGATTTCTCGACATCGTATCTCCTAAGGCCGGGCGCGATGCCCAAGAACTGTCTCAAGGCCCTCGCGACCCCCTCGACTGAATACAAGTCCGGCCTGTCCGGGAAGAATTCAAAGGCCATCTCATCGGTCCCGGGCTCAGCGAGGTGCACGTCGGCGCCCATCATGGGGATTTTCTCGACCAGGTAATCGAAATCAACCTCTCTGCCGAGCAGGTGTTTCAAGTCTTCGAAGCTGAAATTTATCACTGGCATATGCAACGAGGTATGGAACGGAGTGCAGATATAATTACCTTACCGGCCAGTCTGAGGCGATGACGGCAAAACTCGAGCCGTCTTTCGGTATCTGGTAATTAAATAAGAAATGTCTTATCCATCCGATAATATCAGGAAACTGCTTGGTATTTGAAATATAAGCGGTTCGTCCGCGAGGAGCTTTGAGCTAATTGAACGCCACAAGAATAACGACGGGAACGCCGGGGCTCGATAGACTGCTCGGCGGGGGGCTTCTGCCTGGCGGAGTCTATTCTATAATAGGTCCGCCGGGAACCGGCAAGTCTATCCTCGGCGTTCAGTTCCTCATAGAAGGCATCAAGCGCGGGGAAAACGCCTTTCTCGTCTCGGTCGACGAGCCTCCTTGCGAAGTGAGAGAGAATATGCAAAAGATGTTCGGCGACAATTTTGACAAGATATTCGTGCTGGATGGCACGCTCGAAATGAAGCATTACGAAATTACACCTCTTAGAGATGTCACCATAGTAAGACGCGCAGAGCAGTTCAGGAGCGTCTTCCCCGAAATACCGAACTCGATTGACGTTCGAAATCCCGATCTCACCGTAAGCAGTCTCCAGGAGATGATAAAGGTCGAGGCGCGCGAGAAGAAGATATCGAGGCTCGTAATAGACTCCGTGACCGCAATCAAACTTTTTATGATGCCCACATCGGAAAGAAACCAGTTCGTGCAGTCTTTCATGCGTTTCTTATGCGATTTAGGAATCTCGACGCTCATAACTATACACGAGAACGATGCTTCTGATCCGGAGGCATCAAAGATAGAGCAGATGATGTCTCGGGGCGTTATCAGGCTACATCGGTGGTACCAGCCGAACGGATTCAAGCTCGGAATTTCGGTAGATAAGTTCCGGGGCTCGGAGCACGACGAGACGATCAACAGGGCAAAGATAACGCCAATAGGTCTCCAGGTGATGGAGCGCCCGAGGTCCGGAGGCGAGTGAAATGGCAAACCACGAGCTTATGCGCGTTCCGACGGGAATAGAGGGCCTCGACAGGATGCTCGACGGAGGTCTTTTCGCGGGAAGGCTCTACCTGCTCATCGGAAATTCTGGCAGCGGGCGATCCACGATAGGCGGGCATTTCCTGATGGACGGAATACAGCATGGAGAGGACGTGCTCTACGTGGCAATAGATTCTTCCCCGGCCGATATTAACGCCTGCATGAGCTGCTTCGGTTGGGACACTAGGAAGATAGTAATCTTAAACGCGCATCCCAGAGTCAGAGATTACAAGGCGCGCGGCTCAGTTGTCGAGGTGTCTTCCCAGAGAACTGTAGGAGCAATGGGCGAAATGGGCGAATGGGATAAGGCTTCTCAGCAGCCTGGCACAGTATCTTCGGATTTAAGCCTCCCGACCCTTCAGCTGATGCTCCAGAAAGAGCTCGAGGATAAGTCGTACGATAGGATACTCATAGATTCCTTGACCTCCCTCAAGATGTTCGGAGCTGAGGAGATACAATGGGAGCTCGGAATAAATTCGATTTTCAGACTCCTGGCAGAGGAGGGCGCAACGACCTTAATGATATCTGATGTCCCAAGGATTCCTGAGCCCGTCAGGGCTGAGTATTTCCTCTCGAGGGGAATTATCAGGACCATCCGGACTGTCGTCGGAGGAAAGACCCACCGAGGGATATTCGTCGAGAAATTCCGTGGCTCAGCACACGATTTGCATGTCCGACCTATGAGAATCACCCAGAAAGGCGTTCATATCGATGCTGACAAGACTCTCCCGCCCGCGATAATGGCCGAGATAGCGAGGGAGTTTCCAAGGCCGTAGCGCGAAAATCTGGCATAAGTTCCTGATGTCCGGCCGAAAACTAAGTTATTTATCCCGCGTATGCATACGCTCGAAAAAGATGGGCCCGTAGCTTAGCTTGGTGGAGCACCCGGCTGATAATCTGGGTAAGATCAGAAACCGGGAGGTCTCCGGTTCAAATCCGGATGGGCCCACCATTCGGAATTTCCGATTTTTGCGCCTCCGCATATGTCTATGCGATGTATCCTGTGCTGGATTTATCGAATCCATCAACGAGTTCTATGTGCAAGCTTTCCGGCTGCCAGGCGATATCAGGATATACTAGTTTCGGGAAAAATCGCGCCGTATCTGCGGCTATTTGCGTAGCGGGGTGATCTTTTCCGAAAAGAAGGACAGAAATTTCAAGCACCTTTTTTCCAACCACCGCTTCATCGAAATATCCAAGGGTGTGGAGGTATTCGTGCAAGAGCACATGGAATGCATAGGATTTCCATAGCTCGGGTTGCGTCTCTCTTATTCTTCGAAGCGGGGTCTTGTTCATCACTATTATGTTTGTGCCAATCGGATGAAATGCTCCAAGAAATCCGCTCGGATGATTTCCGAGATCCGCCAATCCGAGCATTAGCCCGCCTCTGCTCATATGTATTGTCTCATCTACAACGGATTTTACGAGCTCGAAAAGATCGGGAAGGTCCTTAGATTTTTCAAATTGTCTGACGAACTTCTCGATCATGTTAAATATGATTTCGAGAAATCGGTATTTAGGTGTTGTTGTTTTACCATGACTGGATGACATGGTTCCGAATTGGTTGATATTCTCATTAATCACTGTAGTTCTCCTCGGATGCTCAGGAGTCATAAGCAAGTATGCGTTGAAAGGGATACAGTCAGATGCTCTGATATCGGGATCCTTCCTTGTCATCGTTCCGATGTCAGGCGTCCTTTTCATCTCTTATTTCCTGATTCGTGGTCTAGATGACATAGATAATGCCTTCTTGATAATTGGAGTCCTTTCCTCAATCCTGGCCAATCTGGGATTTTTCCTCTACTTTGACGCGCTTGAAAAGGGCCCTCTTGCGATAATAGGAAGCCTGACCTCCGCGTACCCAGGTCTCATTGTCATCATAGCAATCTTATTCCTTGGCGAGACAATTTCGTACTTGCAGGGCAGCGGGATTGCGATGATAATGGTCGGCATCATCTGCCTTTTTTATTTTCATGGAGACGGCGGTGTCAGAACGCATTATCCAAAGATGGCGTTGCTCTTGGGAATTCTCGCATTTTTGTGCTGGTCGGCCTGGGGCGTGCTTCTGAAGATTGCTCTGAGGGAAATCGATTTCGTCTTTTATATCGGCCTATCTTGCTTTGTAATGCCCCCTCTGACTCTTGCCTATCTGAGGATAAGAACGGGGAGGATGAGCCTGTCAATTCCTTGGAAATCGACTGCTCCGTTTGCCCTGGCTATAATCTCGATAGAGATTGAACAGTTGGGATTCTTCTCGGAAACTTATTCGGTTTCATTAGGGCAAGCATCTTTGGTATTTCCTATAGTCGCCTCATTCCCGATAATTACGGTGATTCTCGCATTCGGATTATTGAAAGAAAGGCTTTCCAAAATCGAGTGGCTCATGGTTTTCATGGTTATCATCGGCCTGATCCTCGTGTCGTCTGTCTAGCCGATTCTGCGTATCTGAATGATTGGTGTATGGAAAAAGTAATAGATTATCCCGCTATCGCGGTAGTATGGATGGCTTCACCATACTAGGCCTGATCGCAGGCACGCTGACGACCTCGGGATACATCCCGCAAATCGTAAAGGGGTACCGCACGAAGAAGATGCAGGACGTATCCCTCATGATGATCAGCATTCTGTGCATCGGGATGTTCCTATGGATCCTTTACGGCCTGTCGCAGAGCGACATCCCGCTAATAGTATCGAACACTGTCGGTACGAGCTTCCTTGTGACCCTGATTGCCATGAAGTTCTACTACGACCGAAGGCTTCGATTGACTGGGTTGGGCAATCAATAATTATCCGTGGGTCGATAGGTGGATTGAGCGGATGTTCGGGCAGGAGATAATAGAACTGTTCGAGGCGATAGGTTCACTCGGGCTCATCCTGGCATTCGCAGTGATAAGCTTCCTAGACGGCTTCGCCGTTCCGACCTTGCCGGAAGCGTGGCTTATCCTAATCGCCCTATCGAATACCGGCGTTCCGGTCTTGATTTGGGCTTTGTCCCTGGTGCTCATAGGTACGGCTGCCGCGGTCACGGCACAGATTCTCCTGTATTCGACTATCAAGAAGGTCGGGTTGCCGAAGAGGTTGAAGGGCTGGATGAACAGGTACGCGAAGTTTCTCATAGTATCTGACGAAAAGCTCGCGTTCATGAACTGGCTGGTCCCGGTCGTGCCGTTCACGGGCGCATTCGTCGCCGTGTGCAATTGGCGTGCCAGGAGAGCCTTTTTGCTCAGCACCGCGGGCGGATTGACCAAGATGGCTATTATCGTCGGCATCGCCATAACATTTCCCTTGCTGATAAATGCCGAAATGGTCGGGGACGCATCGCTCGTCCTGATCATCGCGGTTCTTCTTGTAAGCTTATCAGTGACATATTGGAAAAGAAAGCGAATGATGAAAGAAGCCGAGAGATTGGGAAAGGAGAAGTGCACTTGCGAAGGCTTGGCGGACGAGAAAAAGATGCTGTAGATTCATTTCTTCTTGTGCACTGGGCACGGCAGATTCCGCTTGCAGAACCTGCATTTCTCGACCGGGGTCGGGGGACAGGCTCTTACCATATGTCCGTACTTTCGCCTTGGCATGGCCCTCATCACTCACATGAGACGAATTACCAGAGCAACCCCTGCTCGAATCTACTTTGCATCTAGCAGCTCCGCGAGAGCCACTATGACATCTTTCGTCGGGATGTCAACACGGCTCTTTTCGATTGGCAGCTCCTTCGAAACCGCGCAACTATAATGAATCTGGCATTTTGGACAGAATGTCAATAGAAATTCCGCACCGGTTGACTTAGCCTCCTGCATGCGCTCAAGCTGCAGGCGCATCGCGGTCGAGTTGCAGCTCATCCATGCGCTCACCCCGCAGCAGGTGGCCTTGTCCTTACTGTTCTGCATCTCGACGATGTTCATTCCTGCGGCATCTACGAGTTCCCTCGGAGAGTCATAGATTTTCAGGTGTCTGCCCAGCCTGCAGGAATCGTGGTAAGTTACAGCGATCTTTTTCGCGCTTTCGGGGAACTTGAGCTTTCCTTCGTCAATCAACTGTCTAAGGTATTCAGATATATGTAACAGCTCGAACCCCAAGTCTCCCGAGAAGTCCTGATAATCGACGTCGAATGTCCTGAGACATTCGGGGCAGGAGAACACCACCTTCTTGGCACCGCTCTCCTTGATGAGCGCCAGGTTCTTGTCCATAAGCTTGAGGAAATTATCCTCATCCCCTGTCCAAACCAGGTCGTGGCCGCAGCAGACTTCTCTGTTGCTCACAACGGGTGTCACCCCAGCGGCATTCATCAGTTTCACGGCCGAAGCCGGTATCGCATTGAGGCTCAGCTCCTTTCGGTCGCTGAAAATCGCATCGAAGTGCGGGATGCAACCGACAAAATAGAAGACCTCCCCCTTGTCAGCTATCTTATGTTGATCCGTCTTCCATCCGAGCCTATTTTGTTTCAGGTCGGCGTTCGCCATGATGCGCATGAAAGACTGTATGAGCCCTCCTTGGGAGCACACTGGAAAATTGCCGAGGCTTCTCGCCTGGGCTCTCATGCCCTGTATGAATCCCGAGTAGTCGACTTTGTAGGGGCACATCGAGTTGCAGACCTCGCATGTCGAGCAGCTCCAGATGTCCTTGTCCGTTGCTAGGTTCTCCACCATACCCTCCATGGATCTGAGGACTATCTTCCGAGGGGCGAACTCGGGATCGAACCTGGCAACGGGGCACACGGTCGTGCACTTCCCGCACTCGACGCAGTCCGTGGCGCCGGTGTCCTCTATCAGCTTCTTGACCTCGCGCTGTATCTGCTCTTTCTGCTTGCTCTCGATTTTCGTTTTCGGGATTCGAGGTGCAGGTCCTAGCTTGCGCACAGTCTCCACGAACTCGTTCATTGTCTTCGCGAATTTCACTCGCTCCGAGGCGTTTATCCATTCGGTCCTCAATCTTCTCGAGTCGAGACCGAGGATGTCGAACAGCTTCTTCAGGCGTTCCATACGCTCCTCGGCCTTCTTGTTTCCGGAGACATAGTGGCAATTGTCTATCAGGCAACCTATTATTATGACGCCGTCGGCGCCGTTCTCGACGGCTTCGAGGACGATTGCGGGGTCGACGGCTCCGCTGCACATGACTCTCACTATCTTGACATTCGGCGGATACGGTATCTTGTTCACTCCCGCAAGATTGGCCGACGGGTAGCCGCACCAGGTGCACGTGAACGCGATTATGCTAGGCTCGAACTCGTTTGCGCTCACTTTGCCGCCTCCTCGAGTATTCCCTTAACATTCTCGCTTAGCTGTGGGATCGAGTAGCATGCAAGGGTCATAGCCTTGTTACAGCATGCCGCAGCGCATGCGCCGCATCCTTCGCATCTTATCTCATCCACTCTGGCGATTCTTCCGCCCTTGCCGTCATCGACGAGGGTTATTGCCTCGAATTCACATGCCTCGACGCATCTCCCGCATCCACGGCATTTATACTCGTCGGATTTCGCCGTTATCCTAGGCATCAGGACTTTTCCTTCGCGCATTATCCTGATTGCTTCTGCGGCGGCCGTCCTCGCGTCATCGACGGAATATCTAATACCCTTGGGTCCCTGGGCGCATCCTATGACATATATCCCCCGCCTAAGCTCAGGAGGGAACATCGGGTTGATGTCTTTCATGAACTTGTCTACATCTGTCTGGATGTGCAACATCTTGACTATTTTATCGCTCCCTTCGGCGGGTTCCTGGCCTACGGCGAGTATCACCATATCGCTGTCGATGTCGAGCAGCGTGCCCGAATCGGTGTCCTCCGCCCTGATTTTGAGCTTTCCTTCTTTGGGGGTTATATCCGAGACTCTTCCTCGGACGAAATTTATGCCCTCCTGTTTCGCAGCGTCGTAGAACTCTTCAAATCCTCTATACGGTCCGCGGAGGTCAATGTAATGAATGTACACGTCCGCATCCGGAACGAGCTTCTTCAACTCTCTCGCCTGTCCAATTGCGTACGTGCAGCACACAAGCGAGCAATGCAAGTTGCCTTTGGTCTTGTCTCGAGAACCTACGCATTGCACGAAGTCGATGACCTTCGGGGTCTTTCCGTCAGACGGTCTGCCTATCTCTCCGCCCTTCTCCCTCGATTTGACGATCAATTGTTCGAGCTCGACCGTCGTCAGGACGTCTGGATGTCCGTAGCTGAGCTCGGGTATCCTCTTCGGATCAAAGGTTTTCGATCCCGTTGCAACCAATATGACGCCGACGTCGAACTCCCTGATGCCTTCCGGTGTCTTGACTTTGACATGTCTGTTGCCGAACCCTCCTTCTATGCTCTCGATCTCCGAGCTCAGCAGGATATCGATGTTCTTCTCCTGCTGGACATCCTCGATTTTCGGGGTGAACACGCACTCCTTGCAGTATTGCATGCAACATATGCCGCAGTTATGCGTGGGGAAAGTCATGCTGAGCTTGTACGCCCTACCTCCCAATTCCGGGGACTTCTCAACGAGATGCACCTTATAGCCCGCCCTGGCAATGTCCAGCGCGGCCTGCATCCCTGCGACCCCTCCTCCTATGACGAGCGCTTCCGGTCTGATTGCAATTGGGATGTCATCCATAGGTGAAAGCGTCTTGACCCGGTGGTAGGCGCCGTTGATTAGTGCGACTGCCTTCTTAGTTGCTGCTGCCTTATCCGGATGAACCCATGCGCATTGCTCTCTGATGTTCACCTGCTCGAAAAGATACTTGTTAAGCCCTTCTTCGGAGAGAGCTCGCCCAACTATGATTCCCTGGATGTTCGGCGAGCATGCGCCGACGACGACCCTGTCGAATCGGTTCTTCTTCATCGCAGACTTAAGATATTCCTGTCCCTCACGGGAACAGAGAGCCTCATGGATGCCTACCGATTTCACGCCGGGGAGGCGCGTCAGGATGTCGGCTACCGATTGCAGATCGATGTGTTTAGATATCTCGCCTTTGCAACCGCAGAGAAATATCCCAATCGACTCATTACTGTCATCAGTATCGCTTTTGTCGGTCAAGTGAAATCCTCCAGGGGTACCCGTGTCGTCTAACACGATACATAAAGTGGTTTCTCGTCCAGCTTGTGCCTTTTCTCAAGGTAGTATATCGCTTCCAAGATGCCCTTGGCCGTGACGAAACCGTAGAAGTCTCCTTTGTCGAACACGGCTATGACTGAGACTCCCGATTCCGCCATCGCCTTTGCTACCCATCTGATATCCAAATCGAGGTTTGTAAGGATTACCAGAGGCTTGGACATGATCTCGGACACTTTGACCTTCCTAGGATCCTTGCCTTCGGCTATCACCTTGTATACGATGTCTCTCTTGGTGATTATCCCATATGCGTCGTTCTTGTCCTTTCGAGGGACCAACAGCGCGTAGGCCTCTTTCGATGTCATCTCAAGAATGGCATCGGCGGCTGATGCCGATTGAGGGATGGAAGGCATTCTAAAATCCTTGACGACGCTCCTTAGGGTTCTATCGATTTCTGTCACTTCTTTCTTCCCCCCTTGCGCGCCGGTTTCTCCTTAAGCTCATTTGCAACGGCTTTTAACAGGTCGATATCTGATACTATGCATTTGAGCTCGCCAGCATCAAAAACAGCGAGTTGGCTCACGCCCTCATTGGCCATTTTTTTGGCAATCCATCTGATGTCGAGATCGAGGTTGTTTGTGGAAATCAATGGTTTAGAAGAAATGTCGTCCGCCTTGACTATAGTTGGATCGAGACCGTAGGCGATGACATCATTGATGATATCCGTGATAGTTATGAATCCATATGCGTCGTTCAAATCAGCTCTGTTGATTATTACGGATGAGACCTCGTTTTCCACCATTGCTGCGATGACATCCATCGCCGAAGCGCTCTTATCGAGAATTACAGCTGGCGGCCCTCCGCATATATGCCTCAATTCCATCTTGCACTTCCCCCGCTAACAGTGTTGTGCTACCCGGTAATGATGCTTTATTATTTAGACATTGGGTAAAAAGAGCTAAAAGAGATTTGCTCTATTTCTTGACAATTCTCATCCCTGGGTCTATTCTTGAAATGGCAATCAATCTACGATACCGATGTCAACGACTCTGACCCTTATCGAGTATCCAGTTTTCTTTCTCAGATCCTCGGCGGAACCGACAATCTCGTCAACCGATTCCCTGGTACCTATGAACAGCACATTCAACCCCTTCGATAGTGCGCTCATGGAGGCTTGGATAGGCGCGTACACTATCGTCGGCTTGAGGCTGAGCCTCAGGGCTGCAACTTCGCCCGCAAGATCGCCCGCGGCAATCTCATCAAATCGGATGCCTTTGATGGCGTTTATTGCGATGTCACGGTCTATCTTCCGGGAGCCGCCCGATATTTCCGATGGTATTTGAAGCGCAAGCAGATTTCCCAGATTCAGTTCGACTACGCCGCTGAGATTTCCAACAAGCAGCTCTTCGCCCTTCTCGGCAGAAACCTTTGCGATTCCAGTCGAGCTCGAGCGCCTGCCTGGGAACGCGACCAATCTTCCGTTCTTCATTATCAATCCGACTTTCTGGCCGGCATTAATTGGGGCTCCAGCCAACGCTACACAAGTCTCTATGATTCTTACCTGGCGCAATATTTCCCTTATCTCATCGTTCAATCGGGAAAATCTCTCCTGTAGCATTTGCACGCCTTTCCTGGTCAGCCTTGGCGACTTGTGCGAAATCGATAGATAACCTCGTGACTCAAGTCTCGACACGTATTGGGACACGGCCTGCTCCGTGACGCCTAATCGCTCTGCGATGTCCTTTCTTTTGACCGACGGGTTTTTCAGATATTCTGCTAAGATTAGAAGTTCTGTGTTGGTCTTCAGGTCCCTCAATAGATACCTGTCCGCGCTCATTCAATCGGCCTTTCGGTTCTTTATAATGTTAATGATATCTGAGGCGTTTGAAGCCTTATAGGCTCCCTTCCGCATAATATCCTCTATGATCCGCGCAGCCCTGTTCCCGATGAAATCCCTCTTATCGATTGATTCAGGCGAAACCACGATTACCCTCTTACCGTTCTCAATTGCGAAAGCCGCGGCTTCGACATTCCTAACATTACCTGGACCGACAGGGAAGTCCGCAAGTATGACGTCCTCTGCGTCAGCAATCAGACGCAAGTTTTGCTGATGCGCTTCGTCGCTTATCTGGGCGAAAGGTACTTCTGTGACGACTGGCACGTGCAAAGTCCTCGCACTCTCGTAATCGGAATCGAGCACGTTCACGACTCCTGCCGTTGGAGAAAATCCCTCGTCTATGAGCCTGCGAATTATCTCTCCGCCAGATCCTCCGCCGCATAATACATGTACTCGCGGACCGCCGGACGCCGGTGGCACGCAAACGTTCTTCGGAATCACGCTTATCGACTTCGTGGCGAAATCCCGCCGGACAATCACATCGATGTCGTATATTCTCATGATGTTCTCAGGGGTGAAAACCTCATCCGGGGAGCCGATGGATTCTATCCTGCCATCCCCGAGTAGCGCGACTCTTCTGCAATATCTTGATGCGAGATTGATGTCATGCAGCACTGCGATTATAGTCAGCCCCTCTTTGTTGAGCTCCCGCAATAGATCCATTATCTCGAACTGCCCGGTAATATCAAGAAAGACCGTCGGCTCGTCCAGCAACAATATCTTGGGTTCCTGGGCGAGAGCGCGAGCGATGACGACCCTTTGCCGTTCGCCTCCGCTCAGGCTGCTGAATTGCCTATCTGCAAACCGCCATGTATCCGTCCTTTCCATCGCGCTCCGCACGGCATCGGCATCGGTCCTGCTTTCAGATAGAAACCTGTTTCCCGAATAGGGGAGCCTTCCCATCATGACTATCTCATACGCGGTGAAAGTGAAATCCAGCTGCGATGTCTGAGGAACGACGGCCAAGAATTGCGCGAGCTCCTTGTCCTTCAACGTGTGTATCGGTTTCGCATCTATGAGCACGGCGCCGTGTTCCGGTCTGAGATAGTTCATGATGCATCTCAGCAAGGTGGTCTTCCCGGATCCGTTCGGGCCCATCAGTGCCAGGAATTCTCCGGCCTCAATATCGAGAGAGATGTCCTTCAATATTTTCTTCCCGTCAAATGATATAGAGAGATTCTCGATTGAAAGCCTCAGGTCACTCCCCCCTTCAGCTTTCTCCTTCTGAGGAGGTACAAGAAGAACGGCCCTCCGCATAGCGCCGTCACGACTCCTACGGGAAGCAGCTCCACAAACGACCTCGCAATCGCATCTGCCCACATCAGGAACGCCGCGCCTCCCAGTGCCGAGGCGAGTATCAGAATCCGATGGTCGGACCCGACAATGAGTCTCATGATGTGAGGTATCATCAGTCCCACAAATCCGATAATCCCCGTGAAAGCGACAGCAAGAGATGTCATCACAGCCGCAACTGACAGCATCAATTTCTTCACGAACTCGGGGCTCCCGCCTAGGTTGTGCGCCGTTTCCTCTCCGAGCAACAGAACATTCAATTCTCGGGAGTAGAGGAAGATTATGACCACGCCGAGCGAAATCGGCAAGACCATTATCGATATCTGAGTCCATCCGGCATTTCCCAGGCTTCCGAGAAGCCAAAATGCAAGCTGGTGGAACTGTTGCCCGGCGGCGAATATCATGAATGATGTCATGGCTCCGAGGAATGCCGCCACCGCCACCCCGGAGAGGAGCAACGTGTCCACTTGGACATTCCCCTTGACCGTGCCTAGGCGATACACAATGAATACGGTGATAATTGCACAGATGAACGCGAAGAACGGCTGAGTGAGAGCCGCGAGGATGCCTGCCGTTCCGATCAAAGAAACCGCAGCGGCTCCGACGGCCGCGCCGGATGAAACCCCGATTATGAACGGGTCTGCCATCGGGTTTCGGAATACCGCCTGCATGGCCATTCCCGCGGCGGCAAGCCCTGCCCCAACTATCCCAGCCATTATTACCCTCGGCATCCTGACGTTCCATATGGTTGAACTCTGAGGATTGTCTCCGCCTAACAGGATGTCGAACGCCTCTCCGAATGAAATGTATCTCTCGCTCGAAGGGTCTCCCCCTATCGGTCCAAGAGATCCCATTAGCGCGGTAATAATGGCGGTGCAAAAAAGAAAGACAAGCAGACCGAGCATAGCTACCGCTCGTCTGCGTCTAATCAGAGCGAAGGGCTCTTCGTGTTCTTTGTCCTCTGCAACTACCTTGGTTCTTCTTTTCATGGGAATAGCTCGGGATGAATGACCTGCGCGAGCTGCTCGAGGCCGTCTATTAGCCGCGGACCGTATCGGGCAATCAGATTGACATCGATTGAGAATATGCTATCTGATACTACGGCATCGATTTGGTCCCAGCCGCTCCTATTGCCGAATGTCTCCTTGGTCACAGTCGTCCAGGGATTCGTGCAATAGACTATTATCTCGGGGTTCGCTCCGATGACGAACTCGTCATCGACTGCCGGGTATTCGGACAATAGTCCCTCACCTATGTTTGTCCCTCCAGCGAGCCTTATCAAATCGTTCCCGAAAGACCCTGGACCGAATGTGTAATAGTCGCTCTCATAGCAGTCATATTCGAGATAAACTTTCGGATGGTCGACGCTGGGGGCTAATGTGAGATTGGTGACTGCATGCATCCTTGCTTCGAGTGATGCCACCAAGGCTTCAGCCTGGGCGGTATGGTTCGTCACATATCCCACCAATTTGATACTATCCAACGCATCCTCAACTGTCCTTGCCGCGACTATCATGTACGGTATACCGTTGCTCTCAAGAGCATCGATTCCTGATGGCACGAGGTCACCGCATATCACTAGATCCGGTTTCATGCTGACAATCAATTCCGTGTCCAGTGAGAAAGCGTCGCCAACTTTCGGCAGGGCTGTCGCCTCGGATGGATAATCGCTGTACCTATCTACAGCGATTACGAGATTCCCCGCGCCGATTGCGAATAGAATCTCCGTCGGCGTCGGAGCGATGGATATCACTCTCGTGGCAAATCCGTTCTTGAGAACGACTATCCTGTCGTAATCGTCGACGACCGTCAATCCTCCGCCGGCTATTCCCGAGGACGCTTGGCCAATTACATATCCGGCCGAAAAGCCTCCGGCCACCGCAACGGCCGCTATCAACACAACGAGCAATATTTGCTTCATAGATACCTTGCTTTCGTTCATCTCCCATCACCCTCTTTTTTTGACACACCTGCACTTTCGAATGTTGCCATTTCTGTCAGTATCTTACATGATGCTTCGATAATCGGCATTGCGAGAGCCGCTCCTGTCCCTTCCCCCAGACGCATGTTGAAGTCCAAAAGCGGTCTGAGACCCAGATGTCTCAGGATCGCATCGTGTCCATTTTCGACGGATTTGTGCGAAGCAATCATGTAAGCGCGAGACATTGGAGAAAGACCGTTGGCAATGAGCGCAGCGGAGCCCGAGATGAAGCCGTCCAATACCACCGGGACTTTCTTGCTGGCAGCGCCAAGTATGACGCCTGCCATGCCAGCTATCTCGAAGCCTCCGACGCATTCAAGGATATCGATAGGATCTTCCGGATCCGGATGATGCAGCTGAATCGCTCTCGAAATTATCCTGATCTTGTTTTCGAAATGGTCGTCGTCGATTCCGGTGCCCCGACCGACGACCTCCTTCAGATCTTTCCCGGTAACAACGGCAGTTATCGCGCTCGCCGAAGTCGTGTTGCCGATACCCATATCTCCAATCCCTATCAGATTTGCACCCTCTTCAACGGCCTGCAGAGCGAGTTCGGCGCCCCGAATGATAGCCAGCTTTGCTTCATCGCGACTCATTGCCCTTTCCTTTGCCATATTTCTTGTGCCCGGTCCGACTTTCTTGTTCAGAACGCAGGGCGGCCAAGAAATAGAAGAAGCGACTCCCATATCCACAATTCTGACCTCGGCTCCGACATGCCTTGCTATCACATTTATCGCGGCACCGCCACTTGCGAAATTCAATACCATTTGAGCCGTGACTTCCGACGGATAAGCGCTTACGCCCTCAATCGCGACGCCGTGATCCGCAGCCATCGTGAAGATCACTTTCTTTGAGATAGTGGGCATGCAATTTCTATAAATCCCTGCGAGCTGAATCGAAAGATCTTCCAATCTTCCGAGGGAGCCCTGAGGCTTGGTCAGCTGGTCCTGGCGCTTTCTCGCCTCGTCCTGGCAGACATTGTCGACTGGCTCTATCAGCGCGACTATCCTTTCGATGTCCATATGTATTCCTTTAAAGCAAATTTGAAATATCGAAAGTATATTTTAAGATTTGCCCATATGGCAGGAGACTGAGATTGACGTTGGAACTCCTCGGCCTATTGTCGAGGATAAGAATCGGGAAATCGGAGTCCAGCCTTCAAAGAGCGGCTGAGCTGCAATTTCTATTCCCTTTGATAGGCGCGTTTGTCGGCCTCCTAGTTGCAATCGTTGCAAGTCTCTTATTCATGTTTGTGGCCGATGCGGTCGGGTCGTTCACGATAGGAGTTGTAACTTGCCTGTTTCTGTATTTCATAACCGGGATTATCCATATCGAAGGCTTGGCAGACTTTGGAGACGGGCTAATGGCCTCGGGAGATGCCGAAAGAAAGCGATCCGCCATGAAGGACGTCTCTCTCGGTGCGGGTGGTACCTTTCTGATGATTCTCGATATCGCAATGCTGATATCATTGATTTCGCAGCTCGACGGTGTCAAATCTGTGAGCATCCCTTGGTTCTGGGGAACCGAGCTGCCTTCTGTTCTGGGAATAGTCGTTGCAGAGGTGGCGGGAAAATTAGCGATGATAACCGCGATGAGAATCGGGCCGAGCTCGCACGAGGGCATGGGCAGCGTTTTCGTCAGCACCGCAACAAACCTTCGTTATATGATAGGATTAGTGATAGCAATTGCAATCGGAATAATTGCAGTTGGACCGTATGGATTAATCATCCTCGCTGGGGTCGTCTCGGGAATTGTAATTGCGATTATCGCGAGGAAGAATTTCGGAGGCGTTGGAGGAGACAGCTTTGGGGCATCCAATGAGATAGGCCGATTGATGGCACTGTTGATATGGGTGATACTGCCTTGATAGCGGTGATAATGGCGGGAGGTAGGGCTACCAGATTCGGATATGACTGTGAAAAGGCGACCATAGAATTAGATGGAAAGACGTTGCTCGAGAGATCTTTGAAAAAATTAGACATGTTCGACTTAAAGGATATATTCGTTTCCGTATCACCGAAAACTCCAAAGACCGTCGCTCTCTGCAGGCAATTGCAGGTACGAACACTGCAGACTTCTGGTTTGGATTATCATCATGACATCTATTTATTGCTCGAAGAACTCGGCAATTTCGTCTCGCTAAATGTTGATTCGCCATTCATTTCCCAAGAAGACATCCAGAATCTAATCGATGTTATCGGTGATGTTAGCATCTCTGTAGTGGTTCCGAGAAATCTTGTCAAATTCCCCGTCGATGAGCAATCAATATTCGAGAAGGAGGGTAGCCAATATGTATGGCTCGGGTTGAATTATGTGACTCCCTCGAAAGAATTGGAATTGCTTGAATCTAGAAATTGGCTTGGCGCTTTGAACATCAATACCCCGACCGACTTGATTTTGGCATTGGAATATATTCGAAACCCGCCAGTCGAGGCTGTGCCTCTATAGCATTGATTGCCAACCCTATTTTACCTACCTATCCCTTTATAAGGATTTGACGATTACGGCTCATTGGGGATGCTCTTGAAAAGAATAGCCATCAACGGGTTTGGAAGAATAGGAAGGAGCTTCGTGCGGGCCGCCCTCTTGCGCAAGGAGCTCGGAAGAGATTTCGAGATAGTGGCGATAAATGATCTTGCGGACATCCAGAATCTCGCATATCTATTGAAATACGATTCTGTCCAACACAGATTGAAGCAGGAACTCGCCGTCAAGGGCAATAAGATGATTGTGGACGGACATGAAATAGAGATATTATCTGTGGCCGATCCTGTCAAGCTCCCCTGGAGACAGAGGGGGATCGACATTGTGGTGGAATCAACGGGCCTCTTCACGAAAAAGGCGAAGGCAAAGGCTCATCTCGATGCCGGAGCAAAACGGGTCGTGATATCTGCACCCAGTCCTGATGCGGATATCTCCATAGTCATCGGAGTGAACCATAAGAAATACGATCCGAGCAAGCACTTCGTGATATCCAATGCATCGTGCACGACGAATAGCCTTGCACCCCCCGTTAAAGTCTTACATGAGAGCTTCGGCATTGAAACCGGCCTGATGACAACGGTACATGCGTATACTCAGAATCAACGGATACTTGATTTTCCCGACCAAAAGGATTGGAGACGGGGCAGGGCTGGCGCCCTATCGATAATACCGACGACCTCTGGCGCGGCCGAAGCCATCGCGCAAGTATTCCCGGAGCTGACAGGCAAGATAACGGGCGCGGCATTGAGAGTCCCAGTCCCGGACGGCTCCGTGACGGATTTCACAGCTGTCCTCAAGAGGGAGGTGACCCGTGCGGAGGTCAACGAGGCTCTCAAGAAGGCCTCCGAAGGAAGCCTGAAGGGCATCATGGGATATACCGATGATCCAATAGTTTCTGCGGACATAATATGCGATCCACATTCGGCCGTGATAGACGGACAATCAACGCTCGTGATTCCCGAACCAGGTAGGATGGTCAAGATACTATCTTGGTACGACAACGAGTACGGTTATGCAAACAGGTTAATTGATCTCGTAAGCAACATCCTATGACCGATATGAATCCCTTACACATGCATTGAAGACGGTTTCACCGATAATACCAGATAGGGAAGCGAGAGCATGATATTCGATAAGCTCGGCAATTTCGTCGTGAGACGACATGTCGAATTGATCATCGCCTGGCTGGTAATCCTATTCTATGTCTTTCCGACAATATTCACCGTGAACGACGTCGTCTCGTATCAGGAGACCGAATTCCTCGACAAGGATTACGAATCGAAACAAGCGGGCGCAATCATAAAGGAGCAATTCCCAGGCGAGACCGCAAACAGCAGCATGCTCATCGTAATCGTGAACGAGGATTTGACCAGCGCGCAAAACAGAGACTTGGTGATGGCCCTTGAAGCTGAAATAAGGAACTCGGCTCAGCTCAAATATTTCGATTCGACGGTTTCGATATACGATGTCTATCGAACCGCTTTGAAATCCGGAGTCATCCCCTTGGCTCCAAATATGACTCTGCTTGAGGAGCAGACGAATTTGTCTCTCCAGCTATTGTTCGGCATTCCACAGGGGTACGCGATGACTTTCGAGGGCGTGAACATGACCGCCTTTCTGATGTTCTCCCTTCCGAAAGGATATGCGATGTCCTACGAGGGAGCGCAGCTCGCATCAACCTTGCTATTCGGGATACCTGACGGCTATGTCACATCCTTCAAGATGGTCAATCAGACAGCATTGATGGTTTATGGCATCCCCAATTATTATTTCACGGTGTGGTACAGCACGAGCGGCAATGATATCATTGCCGATGCTCAGACCCGCTCTTACATATCGTCGTTCACCGCGGGAATGGATCCATTGAATGCAAGCCTGGTGTGGGGCTACTATGATGCGTTCAACCAGAGCTGGGCGCTTCTGGGCATGAACCCATACTATATGTCGAATCCTATCCCCAGACTCGACGAGTCCATCAACCAATCGGTTGATTTTATTGCGACAACGTTGCCTCCTGAGTATTCGATAATCCTGACCGAGGTCCATGACCGCCTAACGAAGTACACATTCACAAATCCGTTGGACCAGTCCGTAATCAATTACGATCTTGTATATGCAGGCATGGCAGGATATCTCAGCGATCCATCGACTGCTCAGATGGCGGTCGGATTGCTGAACGCCACTCACGCGGCTTGGATGAACAGCTTTATGGCGAACTCAAGCTGGAACGTATCGCAAAGGATAGGCATCATTCTGCCCGGCGTGCATCAAACCTTCATCGCGAACTCCGGCCTGACACCTGGCAACGAGGAATACCAACTTTTCACAGCCGTGATAGGCAACCTTACGCTCGCGAATTATGGCGATGCATATGCATTGTCCGACCTCTCGTTCGATATCGTGTTTTCAAACATCGCAGCATATCTCACAGATCCGACATTCGCGCCGATGGCATATGGATTCCTGACTGCTACAAATGAAGTCTGGAAGCAGAGCTTCTCATTGAATCCGGGCTGGAACGCCAGCACGCGCCTGAGCATGGTTCTTCCCGGAATACATTCCGCGTTCCTTGCAAGCTCCGGCATCCCCTCTACCAGCAAGGAGTACAGGATGCTCAGTGCGGTGGCCGGAAACCTTACATTGATGAGTTATCAGGATCCGATAGAGATTTCGGGCTTGACTCATGACCTGATTGTTTCGGAGCTGGGGGCATATCTGTCGGATCCGATGAGTTCTCAGCTGGCTCTGGGAATATTCCAGTCAACACACAACAGGTGGCTCAATAGCGTATCTGGCAACCCATCAATGTCGTCCGAAGAGCGCCTTGAGATTCTGCTGCCGGCGATCCACTTGGATTTCCTGAGCATTGTCGAGTCGATTCTACCAGAGAACCAGGCATCGCTGTTCGAGAGCCTGACTATCTCGGGCGGCAACTTCGGGCTATCCAACTATTCGGACCCAGCTACACAACATTCATTCGTCATCAATTTCATAGCCGACGAGGCCGGAATCTCCAACAAGACGTTCCTCGAGGAGGTGTATCTGCTTGGCTCATCTCCAACGGAAGAAGAGATTGACAACCTCGTGGGCCGAGTGATAGCTGAAGGCAGAATCGGCAGCTATCCTATCGAACTCCCTGCGGACATAACAAGGTCGTTCATAAACGATGGCCGCGACACAATGCTGCTGATAGTGACTTTCAAGAAGGATTCTGGCTACAGGGAATCCAACGGCGAGCAGCCGATAGTGAGGAATGTCGATGTTATACGAGACATATCGGGCCGCTACGAAGTTGGCGGTCTTCGGATTTACGTTACGGGCGAGGCCCCTATCACTTCCGATTTGAGCAAAATGGCAGACAAGGATCTCGCCCTGATAGAGCCTGTGACGATTGCACTTGTCTTGATTCTCATGGGGCTGTTTTTCAGAGCGGTACTCGGGCCGATAATTCCTCTCGGGTCAATCGCAATGGCGCTCGGGCTGTCACAGGCGGTCATCATATTCATAGGCACTTTCATTGCAAATGTGCACTTCACTGTGCTCACATTGGTGGTCGCGGTACTCTTCGGGGTCGGAACGGATTATTCAATATTCATACTCGCAAGATATCGAGAGGAGCTGTTGAAAGGTGCTGCCTACAAGGATGCCATGCATACATCGATCGCATGGGCAGGGGAAAGCATCGCGACGAGCGGCGCGACGGTAATAATCTCCTTCAGCGTGCTCTCCCTCTCGAGTTTCTCCATGCTTCAGACAATGGGCATGGTCCTAGGAATCGTCATATTGATTGCATTATTAGTCGCGTTGACCCTCGTACCGTCCATCGCTCTTCTTCTCAAAGGAAGGCTGTTTTGGCCGATAACCGGCGAGCGGTGGCAGAGATACCGCGAGAACTACGCCAAACGCAGGAAGGAGAAAAGGGGAGGATATTTCAGAAGAGCCGCGAGGTTCTCCACCAGACACGCAATACTCGTATTCGCTGTGGCTCTCCTTATTTCCGTTCCTACCACATATCTGTATCTCACAAGCAAGACGAGCTATGACTTCATCGGGGGAATGGCCGAGAACGAGAGCGTCCAAGGGCTCGATGTGATGTCCTCGAGCTTCGGCGCGGGCAGGATCTCTCCCACGGATATCGTCATAAGGTTCGATGCGCCAGTCGTGCTCGAGAATGGAACATTCGATACCGTTCTCTTAGATGCTATAGAGAATGTCTCAGCGAGAATATCTACGATAGACGAAAACGTGCATCAGGTCGTCGGTCCAACTAGGCCGAACGGCGATTGGGTTAACTATTCTAACATGTCATCGCTGAGCGAGGCCGACAGGGCCCTGCTCGTTATGCAGATGAGATCCTTCATAGGAAAGGACAACAGGACCGTCAGGCTGCAGGCGATCTTCGTCGATGAGCCGTACACGTCGGAATCGCTGGCCACTGTCCGCAGCATAAGGACTTTCCTTTCGAGTTACAAATCAAGCGATTCGAATCTTGCGTCCTCGGAGATATATGTCGGTGGGGCCTCTGCGGGCATGGTGGACATCGACGGCATAATGAGCGTAGAGTTCAACCAGATGGAAGCAGGAGTCATAATCGGCGTTTTCATTGTCCTCCTGATTGTCCTCGGTTCGGTCATACTGCCGGCGTTCGCCATACTATCGATCGGCCTCTCCATCTCTTGGACCCTTGCCGCAACCCTGCTCGTGTTCGGTGAGGTGCTCATGAAGCCAGTCCTATGGCTCATGCCTGTGGTTTTGTTCATCATTCTCATGGGTCTGGGCATGGATTACAACATTTTCATCCTTACACGAATCCGGGAGGAGGCGCAGAAGCGCGAGAACCACGAGAAGGCGATAATCGAGGCGGTCGACAGGACCGGGGGAATAATAACCGCGTGCGCATTGATAATGGCTGGTGCGTTCGGTACTCTGATGCTCTCCGGCACCACGATACTCCAGGAGTTCGGATTCGCCCTATCCTTCGCCGTGCTGCTCGACGCAATGCTTGTAAGAACCTACATCACACCGGCAATCATGAAGATCCTTGGACCGAAATGGACATGGTGGGCTCCCGGCAGGCTACAGAGGGTTCGGCCGGAAAAGATGAAGACTGCCAAGGTCAAAGATGATTCCGAATTAGACGATTGATTGTTCGATTGGGAAACATACATAACCCCCCTTCCTGTTCCTTGGCCGTCATTGGCGGATAAGATATGGTAGAAATAAGACCCTTCAAGGGACATTACTATAATCTTCAAAAGATAGGAATCGCTCCGGAAAAATTGGTGGCGCCTCCGTTCGATGTGATATCGGAGGAGATGCGGGCGGAGCTCTCGGCCGAGCCGTGGAACATTTGCAACATTATGTTGGGGAATAGGAATGATGCATACGCATCGGCCGCGAAGAAGCTTGGGGAATGGATCAAGGAGGAGACGATAACCCAGGACAAGGCCGAATGCTACTATCTCTACGAGCAGACATTCGGTTTCGAAGGCAAATCGTTCCAGCGTCTTGGGCTAATCGCTCTTCTAAGATTGGAACCTCTGGGGAAGAACATACTTCCGCACGAGAAGACCCATCCGAAAACCATGATCGACAGATATGAGCTGCTCAGCGCGGTGCGAGGCAATATTGAACAGATTTTCATGATATATGAGGACAAGAAGGACTCGCTGAGACCAATCCTTGAAAGGGTGCGGCAGCCGTTCAACGAGATTCTGAGCTTCAACGATCCGGACGGCGTCAGGCACAGGATATTCAGAATACCAAGGCCAGCGGATGTCGCAGAGATAACCAAGACGATGTCTGGGAGGCAACTCCTGATTGCGGACGGCCATCACAGATACGAAACGGCACTGAGGTATGCTTCCGAGCAGGATAAGAAGGCTGGCGAGGGGCCGCACGATTACGTCCTTGCGACGCTTGTGAATAGCTACGATCCCGGGTTGATAATGCTTCCAACACATAGATTGCTGCATTCCATCGATAGAAAGACTCTGGAGGGACTTGAGCGCAAGCTGAAAAAGAGGTTCGAGGTGCGAAAAACAAGGGATAGAGTGCATTTGCTCGGATTATTAGAAGGCGCCGTGGGGTGCAACTCTCTCGGAATCTGGCTAATCAAGGAGAACATAGGATACCTTGCCACCTTGAAGGATGAGTTCCGCTCTGACGATCCGGTCGATGGTCTCGATGTATCAATACTTCACAAGTATGTCATCGAGGAGATATTCGGCATCACCGAGGAGATGCAGGAACACAAGGAGAAGATAGAGTTCGTCAAGGGGACCGAAGAGTCGTTCAGGTTCGCTTCAGAGAACGATTATGATGTCATATGTCTCCTGAACCCATCATCTGTCCCAGAGATTTTCGACGCCGCTAAGACTGGAAAGAAGCTGCCACATAAATCGACCTATTTCTTCCCGAAGGTCTGGTCCGGCGTGGTAATGCGCTTCTTCTGATTCCCCGCAAAATGCGACATTCGGTTTACGCTATTTATCTGCCGATTCCATCCGGTCTCGATTTGATGGCGGAGCTCGATATTACTCCGGATTGGATATTGACCTGGCAAGATACTAGCCAAATCATTGATTATCTGTCGCAAGACTATGCGGATTCCGGGTCAACCAGAGAGCTTAGTCTTTCATACACGAGCAGATTTGTTTCTTCTGCAACCTCAGACCTCTTATGCGCTTTCGAAGATCGCCTCAGACAAGTCTTGCCTTTTTTCCCGGAGATAACTGGTGAAATCAGGATAGGAATCACCAACTCGTACAAGGGACTTGCCGCTTTCGAGTCTTATGGTGGTATTGTATCGAAAAAGGTATCCTTCCCTCCTTTGAGTAAGAAGGGATTGCCTAGCAGATACGTGATAGGGCACGAGTTGATGCACTTGAGCCATGCCCAGAGCCGCGATTTTCCCGGGACAGAAAGAGCGACTGATATCTTCACGCTTGCAAGGCTGCCATCCGAGTTCCTCGACTCGCCTCCGGTCTATCTCCGGATACCTGATGATATCCGTAGAAATTGGCTAGAACCGGATGTTCATAAGGTCGTCTCAGGCCTTGCACACGAGCTCGCACTGAAATCAGTGATCTCGTGCGGCAAAGATCATAGATATATCTCGAGGTGGGAATCAACATTCGAGAAAAAAGTTCGAGAGATGACGAGTCTCCGATCGGTAAGAATCTGAGTCATTAGTTCAAGTCTGATAAATCCAGCAACGGTCTTGCAATCCTCAGATCGCCTAAGTCACGTCGAAGCACATCTATCATCTCGGAGTAGGGAATGAGCCTTTTCGTTTTCGAAATCATGGTTACACTCAGCGAAGTAATCCCGTGAATCCCGCTGAGTTCCTGCTGGATGAATCTCTGCAAATGCTCATTTGATTTGGCAAAGCAGCTTAAAGTCAGAGTGTCGCATGGCATGTCATTGATGAATGCAAGGTAAGTGAATGCGATGTCGGACGACGGTCTGAGTTCAGATAGCAACTGATATATTCGCTCCGCAGCAGAAGAGGTCGTCTTCACTGTGATTAAGTATCTCGATGCCTCTTTGCCTATGTTTTCCGGGACATCGAACAATTTCATTCGGACCAATGGGAAGATTGTCAAACCTCTATCATCAGCCTTTATGCCAAGGATTTCATGCAAAGCGCTTTTGAACTCATCTCTTGATCCGGCGCTAGCTATGATGCTTGTATCAGAAGATTCTTGTCTCTTCGAGACATATAGCAAAGTGATTCCTCTATTCTGGAAATCCTTGGCTGAACTTTCTATGTTTGTCCATATATCATCTCGGTCTTTACTCGGGCAGGCGAGTCTCGCAACGAACAACAATTGCAATCCTCTCTCTAATGACTTGACCCAAGCTTACTAAGCATGAGCAATTAAAACTTTCCATTGATTTGCACGGTAATGGTTTGAATATTTTCCTATTGGATAAATCCATATTAGGTGATTGCATAGATAGAAATCGTACCATCAAGGATAAATCAGAGGCCATTCATACGAGATAAGAAAATGACGCTCTCCGGCGATTTGGCATTGTTTGCCAAGAGTATCTCAGAAGACACCGAGCATGGCGCTTCTCACATACTAAAGATAGCGGCTAGTTCTTTGCATACAGCGCTAAAACGGAATCCTAATGCTACCCCTGCCGAGATTCGGACAGTCGTTAAAGAATACGCTCTTCGGCTGGTGAGCGGACAGAGGCAAATGGCTTCGATATTGAATTTCTCAAATCGTCTCCTCCTCGAAATCGCGAGGTACGAGGAGGACAAAGAAATCGGCGGCAAAATCTGGAACTTTGCCGTAGAGATATCCAGGGAGAGCTCCGAGTCCCTCGACAGAATAGCTGATGAGGCATCGAATGCAATCAATGGGACTCGTTTCGTCACTCATAGTCGTAGTTCGACGCTGTTGCACTTCTTGAGCAGATCGCGCAATCGAAAGAATCCAATTGTCCGTTGTACGTTTTCAAGACCAGGGGGAGAAGGCAGACTTCTTTCAGGGGAGCTCGCAGTCGCCGGTGTGAACGCAGAGCTAATTGAAGACGCCGAAGCGATGAAGTATTTGAAGGAATCCGACGCAATGCTGGTGGGGGCGGACGCTATCATTCCAAAAGGGGTCGTGAATAAGGTAGGAACATATATGCTCTCCCTATCTGCCAGGGAACTCGGTGTGCCAGTCTACTGCCTAACGGATACTATGAAGCTTTGGCCATTCAATGAGCCTATCGAGAAGGGATTACGTTCCAATAGCGCAAGGCTCGTCCCCGGTCTGGATCTATTTGAAATAACCCCCGGGCATCTCATTACGAAGGTCATCCTCGAAACGGGTCCGACTGACTTTAAGTCGATGAAGTTCGACGCGAATGATCGGACAATCGCCCCAGAGATAAGAGACCTTATCAACGTCTAGTATCCTGCCGTTGTTCCGCCGTCTATCGGGAGACAGGCGCCAGTAGTGAAGGATGATTCGTCCGAAGCCAGCATGAGAGCGGCGAAGGCGACCTCGTCTATCGTGCCGATCCTTCCAATCGGATGGCTATTGGCCGTTATTCTCATGTATTCCTCTCTGTTCTCATGATTGCATATTTCCTTCTCATACATCGGCGTATCTATTACCGCGGGACAAAGCGCATTCACGCGGATGTTCTCTCTCGC
>JAWCKK010000004.1:26108-78746 GCA_038852105.1 Thermoplasmata archaeon | reverse complement strand
CTCTCGCATAATCCAATGCCATAGCGCGGGTGAGATTTGATACGCCTCCCTTGGCAGCACAATATGCCGCGCAGTTCCGATTGCCGAATATGCCCGCGTCGCTCGAAATGTTGATGATGACGCCCTTTCCCTGTTTCTTGAAGTACGGATAGGCCGCTTTTGAGCATAGCCAGACCCCCTTCAAATCGGTATCGATAATGGCGTCCCATTCCTCCTCTGTCGTCTCGTGGGCCTTCTTCTCAAGATAAATACCCGCACTATTCACAAGGATATCGATCCTTCCGAACTTCTTGACCGTCTCTGATACCATCTTTTCGGCGTCCTTCTCATTCGCGACATCACCGGTGACGAAAGCTACCCTCTTTGCGCCGATCTTTTGCAATTTCCTTACGGTCTCCCTGCATTTCTTTTCGGTCCTGCTGGAAATCATTACTTTGGCACCTTCTTTCAAGAATCTCCTCGCAATCCCGAAACCGATTCCCGAGGTGCCTCCTGTCACGAGCGCCACCTTGCCCTTCAGCATCAATCTCTCATACCTCTGCCGCGAACATAGTATTCCAGGATAAAAAACTTCTATCAGCCCGATGAGGCAAGTGAAAGGAGCCGCCAGGGAGATTTGAACTCCCGACCTGCTGATTACAAGTCAGCTGCTCTTCCAGCTGAGCTATGGCGGCGTTCGCCGATTACATCTCCCGAGGGATATTTATCACATTTGCCCATAGCTCGCGCTACCTATCAGAAAAAAATGGGTTCCGGTGCCTATCACTGGCAGGAACTATGCTTTATCGCCTTTTCGGGGCAGGTCTCTACGCAGACGCAACACTCGGTGCAGTCATCGATTTTCGGGCACGTCGATTTCTCATTCACTATCTCGAAAACTTCCGAGGGGCACGTGTTCGCGCACTCCCCGCATCCCGTGCATTTGTCTTCATCTATCTCTATTGTAACGCCCGATGCGCTCTTGTAGCTTTTCACAGCCATATCAGTACCTCCGATCATTTTTCGAAATCGGTTCCCATTGATCAATCATCCTTCAAGAATGGGGACATATCCCCACCATGCCGCCTCCTGCTTCAGATGCAAGAGGTTCTCCTCGAGCATTCGTCTGTGATCCTTCTCGATTTCTATCAGATTCTTCAACAAGCCAGATAATCTCTTCTCCTTGACATTGCGAGCCTTGCTGGAATAATACTTTATTGATTCCTCTTCAACTACTATTGCAGTCTCGAGGATGTTGAACAGCACGTCGTTCTCCTTTCTGATCTTCTTCTTGGAGCCGAAAATGTCCCTTACAGCCTTGAGGCCCAAGTTCACATCGATGGTCTTCGGAGGAGCCCGCTTGAATTGCCTCTGATATTCCTGCGATAGGACTGCCTCATGCTCTTGCTCGTCATGTCCCAGGCCTTTCATCAATGCTCTTCCTTTCTTATCCTCTATGACCTCGGCGAAGCGCCCGTAGAAATCTTGGCCATATCGTTCTATTGCTATTGCCGTAAGCAAGATTTTCTCGATAGGTTTCAACGATGACCTCTCCAGAGTTGAATAGATTTCGTGACGATTTATCGCTATCAATCTTCTCGACCCATTTATATTTAATCATCGGCCCTCATGCTTGGTGGAGACATATCATCATGGGATGAAAACAGGGGCCTTCGAACAGTCTGGCTTACGTGTCCATCTTACGCAAGCTTTAAATGAGGATGCGATATCCCTTCTCACTGAGTCATCCGGTGATAATAAATGGCATCCGAAGAGAAGGTCAGCGAATCAAAGGCAGCAAGAGTAGTATATGCTGAATTCGACGCATGGATACAAGAAAGCGGGGAGCTTTTCGATACGACCCATGCTGACCTTGCAAAAGAGAAGAATATTTTCAATGAGAAGGCCAGTTATGAGCCCCTTCCTATGCTCGTCGGCCGGGGCAGATTGTTTCCGGGTCTGGAGCGATCCCTTGAGAAGGCGGAGGTCGGGAAGGAGTACGAGGTCACATTACCTCCCGAGGATGCCGCAGGTCCGAGGGACCCGAAGCTCGTTGAGCTCTTTCCGATACGGGAATTCCTGAGACAAGAGATAGTACCGGAGGTCGGACTCCAGGTGACGGTAAAGAACAAGGTCGGATACATATCGGCCGTCACGGCCGGCAGGGTAAGGGTCGACTTCAACAACAGGCTCGCTGGGAAGACCCTCAGATACAAGTACAGAATAACCTCCGAGCCAAAGGACGCAAAGGAAAAGTTCGAAGCCGTCCTAAAAATGGATTACGGAAACGCTGAAGGTTTTTCCTTCGAGATGCAAAATAACAAAATCGTGGTCAAATTGCCCGATGTCTGCAAATACGATCAGAAATGGCTTCTTTCTAAGTATCGGGTCGTGACGGATTTGCGGGATGTGATGGGCGCAGACGTGATTCAATTTGTCGAGGAGTACACAAAGGCGCCCAGCAAGGAGGAGCCTGCGACGATAGCGCCAGGGCATGAGCACTCGACTCATGAGCATGATGAGAAGAAACCGGAGAAAGACAGACCAACGGAAGAAATCATCGAGTAGACCGGACGTTCTTTGTTTCTCTCGGTGCCGCCATCTGCTTGCACTTGAACTGTCTTTTTCCTTTGACATTCTTTATCTACCTGCTCTTGATTTTGGATGATGCGGGCGAGTGGCCTAGTCCGGATATGGCACCTGCCTCCTAAGCAGGTGGTCCTGGGTTCGAAAGGATGCCAACGCATCCCGAAAATCCCAGCTCGCCCGCTTGTATGAATGATGTTACGCCTGACCATCCGATAAATTCAAAATACCGGACTGTGCCTGCTAGTCGGCAATGAATCTCATAGAATGGCTGAAATACAAACTGCACGGGGTTGTATGGCGCATCCCGGTATGGATAATTGTTCTTCTCATAGCTGTCCTTATTATAGTCAATGCGGCAGTGTTCGTATACCAGCCATGGCCCCATGCGGTGTTCTCGGCTGATATAACCTATCAATTTCAGAAAGAAAACATTAGCAATAGCGGATATCATATCTATATCATCATCAGCGGGCCAGTGACGAACATCGGCAATGCGAACGGCACATGCAGTATCGAGATTCGCGTATTCGAGGAACATATCGGTGAGCACTTGGAGGTGTTCGATATAGGCACGTTAAGCCCGGGCGCCAAATATGAAATCAACTGGAAGCATTACCTGTTTTCATACCCAGACGGAACGCAGGTCTCACCTGAAGAGATCATGAGCAACATTGAAGTGACATACAGATTGTTCTATTGAAAGTCATCAATTGAAAACCGCTGTATGCAATCCCATCACCGCTGTCTTAATATGAGAGCTGTTGCATGCCAAGCACGATAACAGGCGCTAATATTCGCAGATGAGGCATACGGACGATCGGATTCGCGAAATACGATAAAGGGAAGATACTATGGGTTGTGTCCAAGAACTGCTTGGAGTCATCTGCAGAGAGGTCGAAGGACGAGTTGCTCCATGGCTCATTTTCATAAGAAGCTATCTCCCGCAATCTTGGGTGTTCAGGACGGAGAAGGAGGTCGTGACATTCTCCTTGAACAAGGATGGCAAAGCATCCGTAATTCCAGCGGCAACTGACGAAGCGGACGTAATCGTTGATTGGAAGCACGATTTACTTTGTCATGTCTTGAGGACCCGCGACAAGAAAAGCGTCCCGGCTGGCGAGAAGCCCGAAATCAGGATATTGACAAAAAAGGGGGATGCTGCTTATCGTTTCCTTAGACAGACTTTTGGCTTCGAGAAGGCAAAATCTTGACTCGATTGAAGAAAATGGGCGCCAATCAAGGAAGAATCTGCCCGAATATGATCAGTGCCGATTTTCTATCGCTGATAGCGACGTTTCTCTACCAGAAGGAATTCGACCAAAATTAGGACGGCTATGATAGCGATTCCGCCCGCCAGGAGCGGCGAATCGAACATCTCAGAAAATCCAAGGATAGACAAAAGGACAAGCACAATGCAAATTACGATGGCGAGGCGCTCGATCAATGCAATTATCTTCTCGGTCCTATCTATCTGACTTCTGCTGGTGCCATCGTCGCCGTTCTGATTATTGGGCATTTCTTCACATCCAGACTCAAAGAATTTGGTGATACGCTGTAATTACCCTCTCGGATATTCATTTTTTCCGATATCGTGCCAATTCTCTGATATTCGTCGCGTTTTCTCTCAATTGCCCGAAACATATTCGAAGTCATGAGATTATTAGGATTCGGGCAGGGGCTACAGATGAGATTTCGCAATGAGAACACATTTTTCCGGGCCAATCAAAAAGGAACAAGCGACCTGATTCATGCCAGATATGATGGAGCATTGAATCGACTTGAGAAAAAGCTCGGTGATGAAATGCTCAATTACATAAATGGTTCTTGGACCAAAGCCCGTGATAGGCCGTTCGAAGATAGATTTCCAGGAGATATATCGGTTCTCAATCACAAATTTCAAAGCAGCTCGGCATCAGACATTCGCAAGGCGATATCATCAGCCAAGTTGGCTTTCGAATCTTGGCGTCAGATGAGCTATGAGGATCGTTGCGAGATATTTGATGAAGCGTCGTCCCTTATGTCAAAGCGGAAATACGAACTGGCCGCGATTGTAACTCTCGAGAACGGAAAAAACAGATATGAGGCAATGGCGGATGTTGACGAAGCAATAGATTTCCTCAGATACTATTCCTATCAAATGAAAATCAACAATGGCTACTCGCATGATATGCCTCCTGCATACCCCAATGAGAGGCCAAGGAACTTGTTGAGACCTTTCGGCGTATGGGGAGTTGTATCTCCGTTCAATTTCCCCTTGGCGATAATGGCTGGTATGAGCACAGGGGCGATGATCACAGGAAATACTGTAGTTGTGAAGCCTGCGAGCGATACCCCTTGGCCAGCATTTGTCTTTGCATCGATTCTCGAAGAAGCTGGTCTACCAGCAGGGGTATTCAATGTCGTATCAGGCTCGGGAAAGAAGATCGGAGAAGCAATATTGAGGTCTCCAGACATCTCGGGATTTGTATTCACCGGCTCGAGATCAGTCGGATTGAACGCGATGAGAATATTTCATCAAGATAAGCCTAGGCCTTTTATCGCGGAGATGGGCGGTAAGAACGCTGTTATTGTCACTTCGAAAGCAGACTTGCAGGAAGCAATCGAAGGAGTCGGGAAGGCCGCCTTCGGATACGGTGGCCAGAAGTGCAGTGCGTGTTCTCGGGCACTCGTTCAACGATCCATTTTCTCAGATTTCGTGAAATCTCTCAAAGAGTGGACGGAGAGCATGATTGTCGGCGACCCGAGGAAGAGAGAGACGTATCTTGGCCCTCTGATCAATCGCGCTGCCATGGAAAAATATGTCAAATGCTGCAAATCGGCAAAATCCGCTGGCAAGGTCGTGACAGGGGGCGAACTTCTACGACCTGACGGACTCGATGGTTATTATGTGGCACCGACAATTGTGACAAATCTGAGAAAGACTCATCCGCTGGTCATAAATGAGCTATTTCTTCCATTCGTCTGCATCATTCCAATAAATTCCCTCGAGGAAGGAATTAGGCTAGCGAACAGCTCCGAGTATGGTTTGACATCCGGTCTGATGAGCCACGACGAATCTGAAATTCAGAAATATATGGACAATATCGAGGCGGGGACCGTCTACGCGAATAGGAGATCAGGGGCTTCGACTGCCGCAATGGTCGGCAGTCAACCTTTCGTCGGTTGGAAGATGAGTGCGACCACATGGAAGGCGGCGGGCGGCATGTATTACCTCCCTCAATTCATGAGAGAACAAAGCCAGACTCGGTGTATATAGACGCTTCTCAGATTCAAGAATGATAACGAAACTAACTGCTTAATATATGCCTTTCTATCTTGAATATTGAGCTATCTGGGGTTTCTGATGAAGATATGTCCTTCGTGCGGCGCCGAGATAGAAGATGGCGCTACGAAATGCCCGATATGCGAAGCCCTCGTTCCCGAGGCCGTTCCATCTCAGCCAGCTGTCTCGGTACCCGCTCCGCCCTTCGATCTTTCTGCAAAGCTGTCCGAGATGAGAGCAAAAATTGAGCAGCTGACCGCTCCGCCTGCGGCTCAAGAACCTGAGCCGGAGGAGAAGGCGCCAAAAGAGGAGAAAGTGCAAGGACCAATTGGGGAGGTACCAAAGCCTGAGGAAACTCTCCCATCGGAGGTTGCCACGACACCTGAAGAACCCGAGGAAGTCGCAGAAGGAGAAGCCGAAGAGGAATACGAAGAGATTATCGTCGAGACTCGGCAAATAGGCCAGGGCGTGATAGATAGAGACAGTATCCTGAGCCTCGGTAAGCCCAAACGCAAGAAAGAGGAAGCAACCGGCAGAAAGATTTCGATTGAAGAGGCCAGGGAGGTCAGGAGGGCGCGGACGGGGATAAGACCTTCCTATGTCATCGCAACAGTATTGATAATTGTGATTATCGTCATAGCGTCGTTCATTGTTCTTACAAGTCGTCCGACCGTCGCGATTCCGGCGGTTGACGGCATCTGGGACGAGTGGAATTCGGTGTCAAAATTTCCCGCGTTCTACGGCTCTGACAATCCATCATTAAACATCGAGGAGACGGCCGTACAGTTGTACAAGGGGTCAATATTCTGGTACCTTCACACAACCGGCGATCTATACAAGACTTCGGACAGAGTCATGTCGTATGCTCTCTTGGTAGATTCAGACGGCGACTCCGAGACAGGTTTCTCATTTTACTCGGAGTTCGGTGCCGATTATATGGCGATGATATCCGGAAGCGGTGGCGAAGCTTTGTCCTCGACTTTATATGCCTTCAATTCCGATGATAACCTCAACTGGAGCGCATGGAAAAGCGTGAGGACACTGCGTATCGCCACGCTCATCTCCAAATGCGAGACGAACTTTACGGTTCCTGCAATGTTCTCGAGCGCTGACGCCAGGTTTGTTAGTATCGCCTTTGATGGGAAATCCCAAACCTGTATGACTGTCATATTCTCATTGGGATCAGGAGTGCTTGTAATCACCCAGGGTTCCTTGGTTCCGTCAACAGGTGTCCTTCTTGCCGAGCCGAACCAGCATGTGTTGCAGTTGCTCGTCCGCGCTTACGGAGTGATCGGAGAGGTAGAGTCCATAGTTCCTACGGTGACTGGCGCAGAGACGACAGACCTCGGAAGAATAACCTGGCGGAATAAAGACGAAATGAAAGCGGGGACGACCCTGACTCTGAGCATAGATTGTTCATCGCTGGCGGCAGGGACAAAGATAACTGCATCTGTAGAAAAAGATGATATCGATACCGATTACAAGTCAATCATGATAGTGGGAAGGCCCGCGATCGGGTATGTCGGAAACATACCTCAGGGGATAACCATTGACGGGATATTCGCCGATTGGAGCGATTTCACACTCGATATGGGCGACCCCGTGCCTCCATCGAACATGAACATCGATTTGACAAGGACAGCCATATCGGATTCAGCGACGGATGTCTTCTTCTTCGGAGAAGTGCTCGGTAGAATATTGAACGGCTCTCTCGTCCCAGTAGCAGAATCGATTATCGGCCCTGGCGGGGTCGGCGGAAGCAGTGAAATCAGAGAAAGGGTGACGGGCGAGGATATCCTTCAGATATTCATCGACGTCGATCCTTTCGACGATACTGGCGCTCCGAGCCCTGTTGCAAATGCGACCCTTGAGCCAGACTTCATGGTCGAGATTAGGGGTAGAAACGGAATCATAACGCGGAAAACGTTCTGCGAATGGAGTGGCGACTCCTGGCTAGAAGATGAGTTCGTAGAACTCAACGCGGCAATAGATGGCCAACGGATAGAAATCGGCATCGCAAAAAGTACGATGGGCCCGATGAATGGGTCCGACATCGCGATGATTTCCACAGATTGGTCAGGCGCGAAGGATGATTTCGCCATCGCGAGCGTTTCCATTGATCCGTTTAAGATCACTCTGCAAGGAGATGTCTGGGGATCGCTAGACGGCACCTCGTGGATTCCAAAGGCAGACGTGCTGAATAACACGAATTCCCTAGTGGATTTGACATCCGACGCTTCCGGAAGTCTCTATGCGATCTTTTCGAACGGCACCGTTTATGTCTCGCATGACTTGGCAAACAGCTGGATGAGGCTGATAATAGGGTCGATGACGAATATTGTCGCAATAACCTCCGATGGTGTCGGACAACTATATGCAATTAGATCTTCTGGCGAAACATATAATGCCACTTTTACGGGGAGCTCCTGGACGTATCGAGGTGATATTGCATTCGCAAACGATGTTGTAGATTTGGACTGGAGCTTTGGAATTACTCCGGATACAGCATGCCTTTATGCGGTCAGAGCTAGCTGGGACATGAAGTTAGTGCGAAGCATGGATGGCGGGGCGAGCTGGTTTCAGTACAAGAACAAGCCGCCTACAAATTCAACGGTATCGGCAATAGCTGTGAATCACATATTTGGCGAGGACCTGATTTATGTGCTGGAAAGAGACGGTGATGTATATGTTTCTAACGATTCTGCGACTACCTGGGTCGCAACGCATATAAGCCCTGGCGGAAGCCCGGATTTCGTGGCTTCCCCCTGCGTGGACCTCGACCTCGACTCCAACGGTAATTTGTGGGTTGTCCGCGCCCAGGGGGAGGTTTACCGCCTGATTACTTCCACTTGGACTTGGGAGACTCTTTACGGAATCAACGATCTCTTCGACGTTAACGCGATAAGCAGCGTCCCAATACCCGAGTTCTCGGATTTGGTACTCGTCGTAGTCTTATGCTTATCAATATCATTGATTTCCGCTCGAAGCTATGGCCGAAATAGAAAATTCGACTAATTTTCTCAGGCAAAACTTTTATCTCGCCTCAATCCTGGGGTTAGGAAATGACAATCTCGCAACAGGGTCGAAATGAACTGATATTCGCGGCTAGATTTTCGGTTTTTTCTAATTCAGCACTCATGATTCTGAAGCTCGCAGTGGGGTTGATCACTGCCTCAATCAGTGTGATATCTGAGGCGATACACTCAGGAACCGATCTCATCGCAGCCCTTATCGCTAATTTCTCTGTAAGGAGATCGACGGTGCCTGCCGATGACGGCCATAAATTCGGACATGGCAAGTATGAGAGTCTATCAGGTAGCATCGAAGCGGCTCTGATTCTCGTTGCGGCAGCGATTATTATTTACGAGGCATTTCTGAGGCTGATCGAACACTCTGGGTTGCAGATTATCGAAATCGGAATTCTCATAATGGGCATCAGCGCAGCTTTGAATTTCTTGGTTTCCAGATATCTCATGCGAATCGCGAAAAGGCATCATTCCCTTGCTCTGGAAGCCGATGCGCTACATCTTAAGACAGATGTATGGACGTCCTTAGGCGTGTTCGTCGGCCTGGTTCTAGTATGGATAACTGGCATTAATGAAATCGACTCATTGGTCGCGATAGGAGTCGCCGCACTAATAATCAACGCATCGTTGCGATTGACCCGAAAGTCAACTCGCGAACTGCTCGATTACAGTCTTTCGAAAGACGAGGAAAGGGTGATACAACAGACAATTCTGGAGATTGTGGGCGAAACAGCCACCTATCACGAATTGCGCACCAGAAGATCCGGCAGAGAGCGATTCGTCGATTTTCATCTTGTTGTACCAAGGCATTTGGAGGTGAAGACGGCTCATCAGATGTGTGACGAGATAGAGAATAAGATCAAATTGAGGTTGCCGGATTCGAACCTCACGATTCATGTCGAGCCTTGCAGCGAGAACTGTGCTGAATGTAAGAGCGCCCCGATATGCAAGGGAGCTGGATGATTGGCAACTTAAGCGGTTCGTCATTGACGCAGTATTCTTCCGCGATTTTTCGCCAATCTGAGAGCCCTCTGGGATATCACGCCTTCGTTGATTTCGTATCCTATGAACCTTCTGTACAATCTGTTTGCCGCTATCAGGCTTGTTCCTGTGCCCATGAATGGGTCGAGAACGAGATCTCCTTTGACGGAGAACATTTTGATGAGTCTCTCAGGGATCTCTGTCGGGAACGCGCCAGTCCTCAACCCGGACTTCTTGTCGTTCTGCGAAGCCCCGGGAATATCCGCCCAAATCTGTGAGAACCACTTGTCACGCTCTTCCTTTGAGAACCGGGATTCATATCTGGCAGGGTCCTTTGGCCTAAACTTTCGCGGTGCCCCTTTTCGAGAAATCAGAATGTATTCGCAATCGAGCGTTACATATGCGTTGGGAGGCAAGAATCCAGAGCCGAGGAACGCATTCGGCCGATTTGTTGGTTTTTTCCATAATATGTATGGCAAGTTCGTGAGGCCTAGGGACTCTAATGTGTCGAGCAGTCTTGCGTGATTTGCGAACAGCTGGAACCTCCCATTAATCGATCTGAGCGAATCTCCAATATTGATACAACAGATACTTCCATCCTTCATCACTCTCGCACATTCGCTAAGAGTCGTCGAGAGCTGTTTGTGCATGAGATCGAAGGCCTTTTTGCCCGCTTCAGGCGAATCATCCAATAATAGATTGCGTATCGCAGGGTCAAACGAAGAGAACAGCTCATCCCACATTTCTATCATCGGATAAGGCGGTGATGTGATTATCAGATCGATCGATTCGTCCTCGATATGTTTCATCTTTCTGGAATCACCAATCACGATTGTGCAATCGCAATGCGTTTGGGCGCTATTTTTCATCGTTCTTCATCTCCATTCTGATGCCCAGGGCTATTAATCTGGTGAAACAAATAGAAGGATGCCGGTGCAGCACGGCCCCGCGGCATATAGTAGATTGCATTCGCTTATCCTGTCGTTGAACACGCTGGAATTTATCTTGAGCCAACCATATGGCAAGTCTTTCACGCCGACCGATACCCACCTCTCGCTGGCAATCATCAATTTATCGGCCTCGAAGCCGGCAGTGCCAACGAATCTTCTGACCAATGTGGAGTCATCAATATTGTCAACAAGATTCCGCACGTAATAGAAATGAACATCCGTCTGAATTTCAAATGAGCCACGGTTATCGACAGCCCAACGAATTGCATCTATTTCGAAAGCGAACACAGTATTTCTTGTTCCGAGGTGCCTTTCGGAGTCCAATGCAATTGGGATAGTCGAAACTAATGCCAGGGATGCAATAATTGCGATCAATGGAGCCCTAATCCTCTTAGAATCCTTGACAATCAGCACCAGGGCTATGCCCACACCGATGAATATCCCGATATCTACTAAATCAACCGTTCTGGTGATTATGTCCAATGAAATCAAATCTTCCGCGCGCAAGAACGCGTATATTATCAGGGTTGCTGGCGCAGAAATGTACGCATAGAATAGAGTTTTTGATTTCTCCATCGTTTTCGAGAAAATTGATATCCCCCAGATACCGATGATCATAAGGACGACGCATACAGCCATGGATATCGATATCATCGAAATAGCGCTTGCTTCGATTGTTCCGATGGGGGAAACGATATTCATCACAAATAGCAGAGCCACTAACAAGGATACGATGGACAGGAATATTTTCGAGCCCGTCTGCGTGATGCGCCTACTGGAAATATAATACACGCCTATTGCGATGACAATGGCCAATCCGAGGAAAAGGTATAACCCCGTCTCAGGTGTTAGATATTCGAGCCTATCGAAGTGGACCAGCGAATAATACACCAAGGCTTCGTCGATTGCGATGATCGCTATTATCAAATCGATGATATTGATTGATGTCAGGTTTTTCTTTCGGACCGCAATCATGAAATCGGTTGATGCTGCAAAGCTGATTGTCAGTAGTACTATTAGAGCCATGAAATGATGGATAAAAGGCATTGCCAATATCAGAATTGACGAGAGGATTCTCATCCTCGAATCGGCGCGGTAATGGAACGAGATAAGGACTATCGGGAAAAGAGAGAGACCGATACACTCCTTCCAGGATGCCTGGGTAATTATGACAAAAGGGCCGTACGACGCGAGGGCCATAAGCGCAAGGATTCCGACGCGATTGCTGCCCGTGAATCTGCAGGAAAGAATGAATGCGCCCAGGAGAAGCAAACCGGAGAACACAGGAATCAATTTCTGAATGAGATATAGAGGATTCTCGGAGACAACGAGAGAGGACATAGCGAGGAAAGTATCGAAAAGGGGCGTGCCTATCGTGTGAGTTTCCGCATAGCTCGCGTTCATATCGGGGTAGAGTTGACCGCTCTTGGAAATGTCCTCAGCAAATCTTGCTTCTCCAAGTCCGTCAAGGATATACGGGTAAGGCGATTGTACGAGCGGGATCAGCCTTAGAGCCATGCCGCCGAGGCACAGGGCGACAACGGCAATAGATACGAATATTGCCTTGGCGCCAAACTCGATGTTGACCGGCCTTAGCCCCTTCCTTCCATCCATCTCTTTCTCGCTCAATATACCGGAATTCACGATAGGCAATAAGAAACTTGGTAGGATGCATCATGTTCGTCGTTGGAAGTACTGATTTTCTGTAAGGAGAGCCACGGAGAAACTTATATAGCTTTTTCAGTACTTATTACGCCAAAGTGACTCTGATGGATGTACTGGAGGTCATAAAGAACCGCCGTAGCGTAAGGAAGTACCGCCCCGACCCAATCCCGGAAGAAATCCTGAAAGAAGTATTGTCAGCAGCTCGAATGGCTCCATCTGCGAACAACGCTCAGCCATGGAAGTTCATCATCGTCAGGGATGAGGAGCTGAAAAGGAAGCTCGTTCAAGCATGTGCCGGTCAGAAGTTCATTGCAGAGGCACCTATTGTGATAGTCGGCTGCGGTCTGCCGGACGATGCATATGCGACAGCTGGAGGGTATATGAGCAGCTATGTAATGGACGTCACAATAGCGATGGACCACCTGATACTCGCTGCTACATCCTTAGGTTTGGGAACATGTTGGATAGCGGCTTTCAAGGAAGAAAAGGTCAAAGACATACTGGGAATTCCCATGGATGTCCGTGTAGTGGCTCTCTCACCCCTTGGCTACCCGGATGAAACCCCAGCCAGGACATCACGGAAGGATCTGGCTGAGCTAATATCTTACGATAAATTCGATTAGGTATAATCAACTGATCTTCGCAACAGAAAAGTGTCGATAACATCGGCGAAGTATAGCACGCCGATTATCGCCATTACGGCAATAAGGCACCCATGAGTAGAATCACAGGAGAAGGGAAGAATACAAATGGTAGCGAAGGCGGCAACGCGTTCCGGAGAGTATTTCTGTTTCCACTGCGGCAAAGGTGTCCAGAAAGATGATGCCCGCTGTGCAAGTTGCGGTGTAGAGTTCGATAGAATCGTAGAATCTTTCAGATGCCCGAGATGTTCCAATCTATTGCCAGTTGGAGCGGTCGCATGCCCATCATGCAATCTTGGGTTCAAAGTAAAGACCGTCGAATCTCCGGACAAGATGACCCCTGACGACAAGTTCTTGATGAAATTGATTGAGTGGGGGAAGCAGGATGATGGATCATCTCGACCATCGCCACCCGGTGGCAGGACAGTCAGGGTGGCAAAACCGCCTCCTCCACCTCCTCCGCCACCACCTTCCGAGGGGGTGAAACGGGTCAGACCTGTTGCGCCTGCAAAGCCAACACCCAGCGCTGCGCCTCCCATTGCGACTGATATTAGAACCAAGAAAGAGTCGCAGGTGCCTTCTTCTTTGAAATCACAAGCAACGGGCAAACAAATCGCCGCGGGAATCGCCGTCAAGATGCCAGATATCCCTGCAAGAACCGTTGAACGCCCTGAGCCGAAAGCAAAGGTTGTCGATACATCGACGCGCGAAATCGCCACTCCTCGACCTGACCGACGGCCAGATGTGCAACAATTGATTGCCCAGCTCGAAGAAGAATCGAAAGAAAGAGATCGGCTGGAGAATGAGATCCGAGAGCTAAAAGCGATGATGCAAAGGGAAAAGACCGAGGTTCCAGAACGCCCCGAACCGGAAAAGGGTCTATCATCGCAGGTTCTGAAGAAGCTGCTCGAAGAACGCGATAGAGAAATCAAAGATCTGAAAGCAAGAGAAGAGGAGCTAGCCAGGAGAGAAGAACACTTAAACCGCAAAATAAGAGCTTATTCCATCAAGATGAAAGAGCTCGAAGCGGCCCAGAAAGGAGTCGGGGCGCCCGGCCAAAAAGCCGAAAGCCAGACTTCTGGGCAGGATGTGGAGGGCCGTTACGAGACAGAAATCCTTGACGAGAGGGAGGAATGGATAAAGGACCAATCTAAAATTAAGGCCGGGCTCATTGAGATTAGGAATCAGATGATATCGGGCAGGGACGCGGGGCAAGTAAATTATTATCCTAGTCCGCCATCAGGGGAATTACTAGAAAAAATCGAGGTGCTGGAGGAAAGGCTCGCAGACGCGAACAGAGAACGAGAGGAACTCCAGGAACAGTTGAGAAAACTCGAAGAATCAAGAAAGGATGTATCGACTTTGTTGAAAGTCCTTGATCAATTGCTTGGCAAGCTTCCGCCAGAAATAATCGATGAGTTCTCGAAATCCGAGAATTTCAGGCTGTATGAGAAAGTCCTTGACGATTTGAACATATGACATGATTGAAAGGATGCAAATTCGGGGGATCACGATCGAATGGGATTGAGAGAGCGAGCAAGAGAAGTGGCAGGACGCCAGGAACCTCCTAGGCCAGAATCGAAAGTCGAGCAGGATAGACAGGGCGCATCGGGTGCTCGCCCTCAAAATAAGGGAGGAAACGAGGGCAGCGGCAGAGAGTACACAATCGAGATTGCCACGACATATATAGTTGAGGAGGAAAGCCCGAACATCTCATATCAACTATTCAAGGGTGCATTGGATGCTGGCATGAAGGGGCTGATAATCACCCGTACGTTCCCGAAGAACCTGATGAAAAAATTGGGACTGGTGGATGTTCCGACCTATTGGCTGACGAATGTTTCCGCAGAAGGTGCAATCGGTCCCCGAGATCTCGAACGTCTCAACGTTGTGATTGATGACTTTCTTAGAAAGACTGGTGGAGTCGTGATAATTGATTCATTGGAATACCTCGTTACGAACAACAAGTTTGCGAGCGTTCTCAAGCTAATCCAGGCGATTCGTGACCAGGTACAGATTACGAAGTCAATCGGCATAATTACGCTCAAGACGAACACCTTAGAACCGATGCAGATCGCAACGCTGAGGAACGAGGTCGAATACCTGTCAGAGAGTGCAGCACCTTCTGTCAAGGAGGAAACGGAAAGAGCAGCCCCCGTGCCGGCCAGCTCTGAGGCTGCTGTGCCTCGAGAAGCCATGCCTGCCTTCGCGGAAGAGTCCGCTGAGGACCTGGAGAAGCAACGGCAGGAGTTGAACGCCCTTCGCGCTCAATTAGAGGAGGAGAAGAAACGACTGGAGAAAGACCGAGCTGAGGTCTCGGAGACTTTGATGAAGCTTAGAGCGACCCGCAAGGAGCTCGAAGCGTTCAGAATCAGGCTGACGCAAGAAGAAGCAGAACTGACCAGCAAGGTCAAAGCAAGGTTCGCGAAAGAAATGCAGGCGCTCGACGAGAAGAAATCTACTCTGGAATCAATGAGTAAGGATCTCGAGAACCGATATCTGAAAATCGACGAAGTTGTCAAACAGAAGACGGAGTCAAAGGTCCGTGAGCTGGAAGAGTACGCGAAAGGCCTTTCAAAGGAAAGGGAGCGACTCGAATCGGTGAGCGTAGCCCTGACTGAAAAAGAAGATGCGTTGAACAAGAAGAAGGAAGAACTTGCACAGAAGGAAGCCGCATACCTGAAGAAAATTGAGGACCTGGCTTCACGCGAGGAGGCAATCTCTCAAAAGGAACTCGAAATAGAAGCGGATATGCGTAAGGCCGAGGCCGAGAAAGCTCGTATTCAGGCAGAGTTAGAGAATTTATCAAAACAGAAGGCGGAATTTGAATCGCTCATGAGCAGGAGGAGCAAGGAGCTAGAGGAGAGAGCCGCGCAATTGAGCGAATTGGATAAGGATCTGAGCGAAAGAGAGAAGACAATAATGCTTTCAGAAAGCTCTCTCCGAGAGAAGATGGCCGAGGTTGACCAGAAATACGCGGAATTGGTGGCAAAGAACGAAGAGCTTTCGAAGGATAGGGCAACATTCGAATCAGAAAAATCCAAGTTTGACTCTCTGAAATCGCAGTTCGAAGCAGAAAAGGCAAGTTTTGTTGCTGCAAGACAAGAATTCGAAAAATTACAGGAGAAGTCCAAGGCCGAGATGGGTGCTCTCAGCGAAAGACTGCTCGAGAAAGAGAAAGAGCTCGGCATGCGTGAGGAAAAGTTGGTTGTAAGGGAGCAGAAGCTGAACGAGGAACTCGCTCAGAAGACCAGCGCCATCCAAAAGAAAGGCGAAGAATTGGCTGCCCTAGAAAAGAGGCTTGGCCAGCAAAAAGCGGATCTTGAGAAGCTTGAAGCCCAGCTCAATCAGAGGAAATCCGAAATAGACCAGGCAGACTTGCTGCTCGATAGGAGGACTCTTGCCCTCGACGATAAGGAACGGGCATTGCTCAAGGAGCACGAAGAGCGCACGCAGATTTTCAAGAGAACGGAAGCCCAGCTGGCTTCCAAGGTATCCGAAATCGAATCCCAAAGGTCAATATTGGAAAAGCGGGAAAGGGAACTTGTAGAGAGGGAAAAAGCAGTCAGAGAGCTGGAGCTATCAGTCAATGAAAAGAGCGCACAATTGGCAGACGAGATTGCGAATATCGAGAAGGCAAAGGCCGAACTCAGCTCCGTCAAGAGAGAGATAGCCTCGAAGAGAGATGAGTTGGGCAAGGTCGAAACCGAGCTAGCCGTAAGAGAAAGAAGGATATCGGAAATTCAGAAGAACTTTGATGAGAGACAGGCCAAACTGCAGGCCGACGCGGAAGAACTGGCGAAGGAAGAACAGTCGCTCCAGAACGCGAGAGAGCTGTTGCAGAAAGACAGGCAAGCATTGGATGAAATGAAGAAGCAGCTGGAGATCGAAAGAAGCGAGATTGAGAAGAAAGTCGAAGAGAACAATCAATTTTCGAAAGAGCTTGAGGATTGGAGATCGGAGCTCGAGAAGCTCGAAGAAAAACTTGATGCTCGAAAGGCGGAGCTTGATGAAGCCGCGAAGCTTCAGGAATCTGAGAACAAGCGCATTGAGAATGAATTGCAGATTCTTACCAAAAAGAAAGAGGAATTCGAGATTGAGATGGCCAATCAGAGAAACGCTTTGATGGCCGAGAAGGATTCACTGAGCGCACAGCTTTCAGAGATAGAACTAGCAAAGAGCCAACTGGCAGAAGCAGAAGCCATGATAGCCTCTAAAACGAAGGAGATAGAACTTGCAAAGACGGAACTGGAGAAGAAAGAAGCAGAAATCACTCTCAGGGCGAACGATATCGCCGCGAAATCCGCAGATATAGAAGACAAATTGGCGCTTCTTGACGATCAATATAGGCAATTTGAAGCGCAGAGAAAAGAAACGCAGGAGAAATTCGATTCGCGCGCAAGAGAATTAGACGAACTCGCGAGAGCGCTGGATGCTAGGCAGAAGGAGATTGACGATCTTCAGGCTAAGCGCGAGCACGAATGGGCAGAAACACAACAGAGGCTCGCGCAAATGCATAATGAACTTCGAGCCCGAGAAGAAGACATCCTTCGGAAAGATGCGGAACTCAAATCCAAAATGGAAGCAGCCGAATCCTATCTCAAGTCGGCGGCGCTCAAGAGCGATGAGTTAGACTCAAAACTCGCCATGATATCGCAGAAGGAAGAAGAAATCTCGGCAAAACTGAACGAGCTATCCATCCGAGAGCGGGAGCTATCTGTCTCCAGAGATTCAATAGAAAAGGATAAGTCCCTCGCGCTCGCGGAGATCGCAGCCGAGAGAGAAGCATTCGAAAGAGAAAAACTCGCCGCCTTGAATGGCATTGAAGCAGCGAAGGAACAGCTTGAGGCAGAGAGAAGAAAAATCGAAGAGGAGAATGCGAGACTATCTCAGACGAAAGGAGAGATCGAGCGCCAGGCGGCTCAGCTCGATACTCTTGGTCGCATGTTGGAAGACAGAAAGGCGCAGCTAGAGCTGGAGCGGCAGAAACTCGACGAAGACATCAAGCTCGCATCGATGGCCACTCAAGAAATCACATCCAGATCAGCCGAAACCCAGGAAACTCTGGATTTCATCAAACAAGAATTTGATAAACTGGACAAGGCAAAACAGGAATTTGAAGAACAGAAGATATCGTTAGAGGCGGAAAGAAATCAATTGGCCTCCGAGAGAGAAGAGCTGAACAAAGTCAAGGCGGAATTGGATGCAAAAAGCGCCGAGCTCGAATCCGCAATGAAGGATCAGGCCGATGTGCAGAGTTCACTGGATGAATCATTAAAGGAGATAGAGGAAAAATCAGCAGAGCTCATCTCCAAGGAAGCGGAACTTGCCCAGAAGGAAGAGGAGATCATCAACGCAAGACGCGAGATCGAGAATCTCAGGATGAACGTCCAGGCGGAAATCGAAGAAGAGCGTGCGAGGTTGCGCGCCAAGGAAGAAGAGCTCGTGTCTCGCATCTCAGGGAAAACATCAGACATCGAGCAGCAGCAAAAGGCCCTTGACGAGCTAAGCAATAAGCTTAGAGCCAAGGAGATCGCACTCGATGAGGCCAAGAGGGAACTAGACGAGAGGTCGGCAGAGCTTGAGAAAACCCAGAGCGATATGACGCAACTGCAGGAAATGCTTACCGCCAAGGTGGCGGAGCTCGAGCAGACCGAGGAGAGCCTCAGGAAGAGCCGCGAAGAGTTGGAAAGGCAGAGACAGGCTCTCGAGGCGGAACAGCAACAGCGACTCGCATTGATTTCCAAGCTTCAGGAAAGCGAGGCGAAACTGGCCGAGCGTGAGGAAAAGCTCTCCGCGGCGATGGCCGAGATAAGCACGAAAGAAATGATGATAGACGCGGCCAAGGAAATGGCCGAACAGTATCATAAATCGATAGAGGAAGATTTGAGCGTGAAGCTCGCGGAGATAGAGCAAAGATCGAAGGAACTGGACGCGCGCGCGGCAGAACTCGAGGCGAAAAACGCCGAGATTGCCCGATTGAAGCATCAGCTCGGGGAGTTCGAAGCAACCTTGAAGGAGAGGGAGAACGCGCTCGCAAGCGTCTCAAGAGATTTTGAAGGAGTCCAGAGTAATCTCGCCAAGAAAGAAGCGGAATTAAAGGCGAAATATGACGAAATTGCGGACAGGGAGCGGGAGCTCGAGGACAGAGAGAGAAAGTTCGAAGAGCAATCAAAGGAACTCGAGAAAGGTGTCAAGGACTTCGAGATGCTCGTCGCATCCATGGACAAGGAAAAAGAGGAGATGTCCATTGAGAAGGAGCGGCTCGAGGCTCTCAGAAAGGAACTCTCCGAGATGAGCCGCCTGCTGGAAGAGGAGCGAGAAAAGGTGGATCGGGGCGTATCCGAAAAATTGGAAGAAATGAGAAAGGAGCTGGAGCGTCAGAAGGCGCTTTCGAAGCTGACCTCCGAGGAAGTCCAGGATAGAGAGTTGAAACTGAGCGTGCTTGAAGAGGAGATTCGCGCCAGGGAGCGCGATGTCGAGACGCGCGAACGAGTGGTAGCAATCGAGCTGGAGAAGCTTGAACAGGAGAGGGCGGAGATAGGGAATATCTGGGAGCAAATAGAAGCCGCCAAGCAGAGCGTCGTGACCTCGATGGGCAAGGAGATGATGGAAACCGTAGAGAAACGCAAGGCCGAACTCGAGGAGAAGGCACTGGAAATTTCTAGGCGCGAGGATGCTATCAGGCAGGAAGAGGCGAAACTTGACGGCGAGTGGAAGCGTCTCCAGTCCCTTGAAGAGGAGTTATCATCGCTAGCAGAGCGCCTAAGAAAGAGGGAGCAAGAACTGGAAGCAAGGAAATGATCTTAGAGTCATCATGGCGCAAGGCTCGATCGACCCGCATCCTTATGTCAATCAAAAGACGCTAAGCTGGTTGTTCACTATCTGCATGGTGACCTTATCTATGTTCTCGAGCTTCTCGTCCGCTATCCTTCTCGCCTCGGCATCGTATCTCGATGGCTTTACCCCGTTCTCGTAGATTAACTGAATGCTTGCAACCTGAGGCATATCAATACGTTTCCCGATCTGCGCCAATATTCTGACCCGTGCCTCCAAAATGTCTCCTTTGCCGATTTCGGCAATCTCGTTCGCGATCTGGTACGCCAGAAGATTGTATATCTTTCCGACATGAGTCACGGGATTCTTTCCGGCGGATGCCTCCATGCTCATCGGTCTGAATGGCGTAATCAGGCCGTTTACGCGGTTTCCCCTGCCGACCGAACCGTCGTCGCCGTTCTCCATCGATAGTCCCGAGACGGTCAAATAGAATATGTTCTTGTCCGGATCATCCCCTGTATTGATATCCACCGTGAGGTTCCTATCCGTGAGCTTGAGGGCGTGATCGTAGACGCTATCCCGAAGCTCGTCTATGACACTGATATAATGGTCCCTGTCTTTCGTCAATGGCGAGATGATGGCCGCGGCGACGGTCAGCTTGATTTCGTCCTTCACACGGCATCCCATGACTTTCACATCTTTTCCGACCTCTGGCAGCTTCTCCTTCAATTTCCCGTTGATGTATTTCTCCGTCTCAAGCACTATCCTCTCCGTTTCTGAGAAGGGAGCAAAGCTTACTCCAAAGGACGTGTCGTTAGAAAGCCTCTTCCGGGTCTCATATAACCCTCTTAGATCGATGCTACCCTGGCCAATCTTGCAGTCGAGAATGACATCCCAATCCGGATCGAGATGCTCGAAATTGTTCTTTAGATACTCATAAGCCGCCTTTATTGCAGTGGTCCTATACGGAAGGCGCTCGCCGTTAACCTCTGTCGTCGCCCTACCGACGAGCAGCACATAAATGGGTTCGAGGATTGCCCCGCCGCCAAACCTCGGCGCGGACTGCCCGCCGACGACCTGTGCCTCATCAGTGTTGTGATGAAGAATCCTGTCATATCTTTCAAGGTACATCTTGCAAAGAGCTCTCGACACGCATTCCGAGAGCCCGTCCGCGACACTATCAGGGTGCCCGATTCCCTTTCTCTCAACGATTTCGACATTCTGTCTCTCGATCGGCGTCTCATTTATCGTCTCAACGATTATGTTGCGGTTCATCGGTTCACGCTCGGTCGGAATGTACGCAATTTGCACGGCTTACTTAAAGCTTTTTGGAGGATCTACCAGTCATCTCAACATTGTGCGATGAGAAGTGTCCTGAAAAGATTAAGGGCTACTTCTTCGCAGCCGGAGATGTAAGGCTTGACAACAGCGTCTTCTTTTCTTCTTCGGTCTTTCTGACCGCCTTCTCCGATTCCCATTTCTTGACGACATCGGGAGTTAGCAAGAAACATTCGGCCCAGTGCTCCGGTTCTATCTGAGTTGCTTGGGGCTGTTCCGTCTTGCATATCTCCATCACATATGGGCATCTCGGATGGAACCTGCATCCCTTTGGGATGTTCGTGGGGTCGGGCCTTTCGCCCTTGAGAATAATTTTCTCCTCCTTTGCCGTCGGGTCTGGCTTGGGAACCACGGTTATCAGCGCTTGAGTGTACGGGTGCTTCGGGTTCTTGATGACGCGCTCGGTAGGTCCCATCTCGACGATTCTGCCGAGGTACATGACTCCTATCCTGTCCGAGAAGACGTAGGCCACCGATAGGTCGTGCGTTATGAAGAGGTAGGTCAATCTCTTTTTCTCCCTCAGTTCGAGCATCAGCTTGAGGATGTCCCCTCTGATCGAGACATCGAGCATCGAAATCGGCTCATCAGCTACCAGAAGGGTCGGCTCGAGGACGAGCGCGCCTGCGATGCCGACTCTCTGTCTCTGTCCTCCGGACACCTGATGCGGATATCGCCACATGAACTGCTCGGGGGGTCTCAGGCCAGCATCTTGAAGCGCCTTCTTGACTCTCTCCTCCTTCTCCTTCTCGTTCTTCGTCAAATGATTGACTATCAGTGGTTCGGCGACGATATCGAAAACGGTCATCTTCGGATTGAGAGACTCGTACGGATCCTGGAATATCATCTGAATCTTCCTGCGGGCGAACTTCATCTCCGCCTTCGGGAGTTTCCTGACGTCCACCGCGGGCCTGCCATCCTCTAGCGTCACTTTGGCGGAGCTCTTGAGAAGCTCTTTCATTACAGGATCGTTTGGGTCATCAGCAAAGATGATGCTGCCACTCGTGGGCTCGACAAGCCTCAGGATGCCCTTACCAGTTGTGGTCTTCCCGCAACCGCTCTCCCCAACGAGGCAGAAAATCTCTCCTTTCTTGATGTTGAATGATACACCGTCTACCGCTTTGGCATATCTGGTTTCTTTCGCCAGAAGGTCCTTGAAGAATCCTTCTCTCATCTGGAACCATACGTTCAGGTTCTCCACTTTCAGAATGTCGGTAGATGTCATCTCAGATCACCCCCTTCTGAACCAGAAGGCATGCGACATAATGCCCAGGTTCGATTTCAGTAAGTGGCGGGTCGATCTGTTCGCAAATCGGTTGTTTATATTTGCACCTATCAGCGAATCTGCACCCTTTCGGCGGGTGTATCAAATTAGGAGGATTTCCGGGAATAGGCTCGGGCATGAATTTGGCTCCTTTGATGTTCGGGAAGGCCGCCACGAGTCCTCTGGTATACGGATGCCTGGGATTCTTGAATATATGCACAGAACTTCCCTTCTCGGCAATCTTCCCCGCATACATGATACATAAGAATTCGCAGGTCTCGGCGAGGACGGACAAATCATGGGAAATCATTATCAGGGCGAGTTCCAGCTCTTTCTGGAGATTCTTGAGGAGCCGTATGATCTGTGCTTGAATCATGACATCAAGAGCTGTTGTCGGTTCATCCGCAATCACCAGCTTTGGCCAACAAGCAAGCGCCATCGCAATCATGACTCGTTGTCTCATCCCGCCTGAGAACTCGTGAGGATATTCGTTGATTCTATCGGGATTAATGCCAACCAGCTCGAACAGTTCCTTGGCCCTTTTCATAGCCGCCTGTTCAGTTATCTTCTCATGCAAAAGCATCGGTTCAATTATCTGGTCCCCGACACGCTTTACCGGGTTGAGAGCGTTCATCGCTCCCTGAAAGACAATGGACATCTCCTTCCAGCGCATCCTTCTGAGCTTGACAGGATTCATTTTCACAATATTTCTTCCATCGAATGTTATAGAGCCTTGTTTTATATACCCGTTCGAAGGAAGCAGGCGCAGAATTGACAACGCCGCGGTCGTCTTCCCGCAACCGGACTCACCGGCCAATCCAAGTGCGGTGCCTTTATCCAAGTCGAAGCTGACTCCATCGACGGCCTGGACCGTGCCTTCCATGGTCGTAAAATATGTCTTCAAATCGCGGACTTCCAAGAGCGCCATTGAATCTCATCCCGTATTCATCATTTCACAGCGGTTGCCCGACTATCAGAGATCGCGTTCGAATATGAATCGCAGATTTCCGATTTTCTCACTGGACAGGCAGCCGATTAATTCTGTTGTATAAAAAGCTATGCAATCAGATATATCAGACCAAATCGGAGCCGTCGAGTCTTCTACTCATTGACTCTGATAATATACTCGTCAAGATCGCTCGGAGCGAAGGATGATTTGAATACCTTCTTTGCCTCCTCTTCAAGAACACTGGCATCCTTATACCGTGGGCTATAATGAATCAAAGCCAATGCCCTAACCTTCGCTTCCGATGCAACCTCGGCGGCCTCGCGAGCCGTCGAATGGCCAAAATCCCTCGCAATGTCGCCTTCCGAGGATAGAAGTGTCGCATCGTGAATTAGCAGGTCAGCATTTCTCGATAATTCGATAATGGCCTTGCATGGTCTTGTGTCTCCCGAGAAGACTATCTTCCTGCCCCTTCTAGGTGCGCCGACGACATCTCTGGGATGAACCAGCTTTGCGCCGATCTTGACGCTCTGGCCCAATTGCAGCTTCCTGAAAAGCGGACCCCGGGGAACACCAAGCTGTTCCGCCTTCGACGCGTTGAATTTCCCAGGCCGATCGTTCTCCACAATTGAGTAGCAGAGTGCGGGAACTGTATGGTCCGCTTCTCCTACAATCACCTTGAATGCCTCGAATGGGATTGCATCTCCCGGCTCGACATCGTGCAGGGAGATTTGAAAAGAGGGTGCAAAGTACCCTGAGGTCAGTATCTGGCTTAGCAGCTTCATTGTCCCCGGAGGACCGAAGATGTCAATGGGCCTTTTCCTATCGTTCAAGTTCATACTCTGAATCAAACCCGGAAGTCCGAGGAAATGGTCTCCATGAAAGTGACTTATGAATACCCAGCGAATGGCCATAAACGATACGGTCGACTGCATCAGTTGTCTCTGAGTGCCTTCGCCACAGTCTAATAGAATGACCTCTTTTCCCATCTGGACAGCTATTGACGTGACGTTCCTCTCGGTACAGGGATATGTCCCGCCCGTTCCCAGGAATACCGCTCTCATCGATGCAGAGATGATGATGCATCCAAGAAATATGTTTCCATTCGCAATGACAGGTAACGACCTATGATAGGCTCACATTGACATGGTCTCTCTGTCCTTCTTCGCGACAAGAAAGACTAACAGACCAATCAGTGATAAGATCATTGCAGCTATCATCGTCAATCTGTATCCGATTGCAATATCCAATGTGCCTCCGATTGCGGGTCCTATAATCCCTGCTATGCTAATCATCCCCTGAAGCCAACCAGTCGAAGTCGCCTTTTCCTCGTTTCTTTCCATGACGTATTTCAGTGAGCCGACATATAGGGCGGACCAGGCAAAAGCAAGCATGATTTGTATCGGGATTATTTCGATCACGGTTTGTGCCAGGGAAAAGCCAAGAAAGGTCAATGCAGACAGCACGAAGCCGACCTTTATCAGATGGGAGGATCTATACGGATCGAGCCTGCTCATTACGAAGAACTGGCCAAAGGCGTTCACCATATAAATTATACCCACCCAAAGGGCGTCTGCATGCAGGACGTCCATCAGAAAGAGCGGATAGGTCACCCAGACAAAATTTGCGCCTGTGTGCCGTATGAGGACCGAGAGATAGATCGGGTAATTCCTCTTGAACACATCTCTTGGAAATAGCGGGATCTCGAATCTCGTTTCTTTCGTCTTCGGAAGAGTGAATATCAGGAGTGCCGCAAGGAGCATCAGTCCTGCCGAGAAGGTGAAGACAAGAAGATAATGCCCGATGATCCCTGCAATCAGAGAGCCAGTTCCCCAACCGAGAGCTCCGATTGAGGAGAATATGCCAACCTTGCCTCGCGTCTCATACATAAAATATGCGACGAGTACGGACTGTATGATGCCGGCTGCCGCACCGAGGAATATCCTCACAAGCAACAATTGGATCGGTGATGTTGCGAATATTTGCAAAAATGTCCCTATAGCTGCTATCAAGAAACCGATTCTGAGAAAGACGCGACGGCCCTTCATATCAGCCGCTCTTCCCACTATGACCGATGACAAGAAAAGGGCCGTCGCATACCCCGTCACGACAAAGCCTATCTCCAACGGACTAGCATGCATTTCCTTGCCGAGCACTATCGGCACGAAAATCGCGGCCGAGAAAAGGCTACCGTTAGCTAGAAACTGTGCAAGGTATGTTTTTCCGATAATCGTTCGTCTCGCCTTGCAGGGCTATTTTCTGCGCGGTCATAATCTTTTTGAACCGAAGCCGTCTACCAGCCAAGCCGTTCGAGCTCTCTATCTTTTTTCGTCTTTTTCTTGTATTGCTTGTAGTGCTTCTTGCAGAGATGCACGCGTCTATCGGCATCATCAGGCACGGGCAGACCAGCGCTCTGAACGGACTTGGTGTTAATGGAACGCTCTGCCGGCTCCCTGCACCCGATGATTTCGCAAGACTGCTTCATGTCTTGTTTATGATGAGGCTCTGCCATCGAAACTGGATTGCGGTCATATTTATTAAGATTGGTCATCGGTCATCTATGATAAAAAGCGTTATTTGCCAGTTCAATGATGTCGCATCGATGGCCAAGGTATCGCCTTCATTGCTTTCAGCGGATTTCGCCAATCTCGGCAGAGATGTGGTTGAAATGAGCCAGCTGGGAGCGGATTTCCTACACATAGATGTAATGGACGGGAATTTCGTGCCGAATATTACGATAGGGCCTGGGGTGATAAGATCCATCCGTCCGCTGACGAAGGTGCCATTCATCGCACATCTGATGATAGATCATCCCGAGCGTCTGGTCGATGATTTCGCCAAATCGGGTTCCGATTTCATCACAGTGCATTTCGAGGCGAAGGGGGATATCGGCGAGGCCATCAGGAAGATACGCCAATCGGGCAAGAAGCCGGGAATCGCAATTAATCCGCCTACCGATGTCTCAAGAATCGAGAAATATCTGCCCCTTGTCGACCTTGCGCTCGTTATGACTGTGAATCCCGGATGGCCAGGCCAGAAGTTCATTCCCGACGCGGCGCGAAAGATTCAGAGGATAAGAGCCATAATAGACGAGGAAGAGCTTGGAACAATGATCGAGGTCGACGGCGGCATAAACAAGGAGACGGGAAGGATATGTAGAGAATATGGCGCAGATATTCTCGCGGCCGGCAGTTCGATATTCGGCTCCCCGGATAGAAAAAGAGCGATCGATGAGCTCAAAGCCCTGTAGCCCTCATTAGACGAATTTATATCCAAGAACCTTATTCGAGAGCGAGCTGTATGGTCTCGGAGAGCGTGAAGAATTTCCTCGTGATGTATTTCTCGATACTTTTGCCTCTTATGCTTTTCATAATAGCGATAATCACAGGGGCGAATATCCTCATATTGCTTCTCGTGCTTGCATGGCTGATCGGTGGGTTCATGATAGTGTTTTTACCCACCCATCCGGAAGAATCGAGCTGATGGGTGCGATAACCGCTACTACCGTAGGACCTCGATTAGCGACCACTTTGGAACTGAATGCTTGTCTTTTGTCTCAGGCGCGTTGCATTCGATTGGACGCGTGTAAGAGACTATCTCGCAGGAGAGTTCCTTGCACTCCTTGCAATGCCAGAGTCTGAGGTCTAGCTCATCGACGTTCTTCAGTTTCCTTTTTCCCATCCTGAGGTCCCCTGTACATCAATCCATTATGGTTCAACCAACGGCATCGGAACCACAGATAATTATCATCCATAAACCTTTTTTCGTATGAATTGCCTTTGGCGGATCAATGGGAGTCGATATCTCGAGCCTTGTAAAAGGGAGGACAATCTCGCTCAGCGATCTCTCCAATCGCGTGGTTGCAATCGATGCCTTCAATGCGTTGTACCAATTTCTTTCGATAATACGGCAACCGGATGGCACGCCGTTGAAGAACAGGGACGGCGAGGTAACCTCTCATCTTTCCGGTCTGTTCTATAGGTGTGTCAATTTCCTCGAAGCTGGCGTCAGGCCCGTTTTCATCTTCGATGGGGAGCCGCCCGCCTTGAAGCGCGAAACCATCGATCAAAGAATTTCTGAGAGAAGAGAGGCCGAGCAGGCATGGCAGGAAGCATTGGCCGAGGGGGACATTAGAAGAGCGTGGTCGAAGGCCACCCGAGCAAGCAGGCTGACCAGCAAGATGGTGGATGACTCTAAGAAACTTCTCAATTTGCTCGGCATTCCCTATGTCCAGGCGCCTTCCGAAGGAGAGGCACAGGCAAGCCATATGGTCATAAAGGGCGTTGCCTATGCCTCCGCTTCTCAGGATTTCGATTCGCTCTTGTTCGGCTGCCCCCGGCTCGTGCGCAATCTTGCGATAAGCGGCAAAAGGAGACTTCCTAAATCGAGCAGATTCGTCACCGTGGAGCCCGAGGAGATATTGCTAGGTGATGTGCTGAAGACATTGGGCATATCGCGGGAGCAGCTTGTCGATGTGGCGATTCTGATAGGGACGGATTTTAATAAAGGGATTAGAGGCATCGGGCCGAAGAAGTCGCTTGCTCTGATTAGGAAATACGGATCAATAGAAGCCGCGGTCGACAATGGCAAGATTGAGGCGATAGAATTGCTCGAAGAGCTCAGGCGGATATTCTTATTCCCAAACATATGCGATGTCTCTGATCTGAAGTGGGGTAGAATCCAACGCCAGGCATTAATAGAATTCATGTGCGATGCAAACAGCTTCTCCGTGGACCGCATCAATTCCGCTGTCGACAGAATACCCGAGCATGCGAACAGCTCGATTTCCACCTCTCTCGATAGATGGATAGCATGATTTTTCGTCCTCGCGAATTTGCCATTTGCCAGGGGATTCCTTAATCCCGTACTCAGGACAATATGTTTTTTAAGGTAAGTGCATATCGGCAATTGGATAGTGTTTCATGAAAAAAGTCGATTATGACTACCGTGCCTCTGAGATTGAGGAGGACGTTAGGAATTATTGGAAGGAAATCGACGCCTATAAGAAAACGAAGGAGAGGCGGGCGCAGGCCAAGCCATATTCCTTCATAGACGGCCCGCCGTACACCTCGGGATCTATCCATGTCGGCACAGCCTGGAACAAGATCCTGAAGGATCTCTATCTCCGATACAGGCGCATGAACGGATACAACGTCTGGGATCAGCCAGGCTTCGATATGCACGGCCTTCCGATAGAGGTCAGGGTCGAGCAGTCAATCGGAATCAAACACAAGAGCGAAATTGAGACGTTCGGGATCGAGAACTTCATCGAGAGATGCAGGAAATTCGCGCTCGAGTACAGGGACAAGCAGACCGAAGAGTTCAAGCTGCTCGGGGTTTGGCTCGATTGGCAAAACCCTTATCAGACGATAGACAGGTCGTTCATGTCCTCTGTATGGTGGACAATCAGCGAGGTATATAAGAAGGGGCTGATAACGAAGGCATACAGGGTCCTGCCCTGGTGTCCGAGATGCGAGACTGCATTGGCTGAATCCGAAATTGAGTATTGGGATGAGTCAGATCCTTCGATTTACGTCAAGTTTGCATTGCTCGAATCGTCCAACGTATCATTGATAATCTGGACTACGACCCCTTGGACAATACCGGGAAACGTTGCCGCCGCCGTGCATCCGGATGAGGAATACGCCTTTGTGGAGGTAAAGACCAGCCGCGATAGGAAGGAGACTTTCATCGTGATGAAATGCCTGGTCGAAGAGGCGCTCCCCAAGATGGGATTCCCGGAGTACAAGATTGTGGGGACGATAGTCGGCAAGGAGCTGCTCGGCAAGAGGTACAGACACCCGCTCTTGGAATTCGTTCCCAAACAACGCACGTTCGAGGGAAAATTCGTGCATGCGGTAGTTACCTCCGATACCGTTGCAAGAGAGAATACTGGCATTGTGCATATCGCGCCGGGACACGGCCCGGAAGACTTCGAGATAGGCAAAGAATTCGCTCTTCCGGTCTTCTGCCCAGTGGACGAGGAAGGGATTTTCACCGAGGATGCAGGCGAGCGATACGCCGGAAAACCTGTCTCCGAAGCTGCAAAATTCGTTCTGGACGACCTCCAGGATTTGGGCCTGCTTGTCAAGGAGGACACAATAACTCACAGGTACGGACATTGCTGGCGCTGCAAGACGCCGATCATTTATAGAACGACCGAGCAATGGTTCCTGAAGATTCCGGCAATCAAAGACGAGATTTTGAGATCCAATGAATCCGTCAAATGGTACCCAGAATGGGCTGGAACGGGGAGACAAAAGGATTGGATTGTGAACGCCAGAGACTGGTGCATCAGCAGACAGAGATATTGGGGTACCCCGCTTCCCTTCTGGCTATGCTCTTGTGGCGAGATCAAGGTGGTCTCGGGAATCGATGACCTAAAGGAGGCAGACGGATTCTTTGAAGGCATCGATTTACACAGGCCGTGGATAGATAAGCTGACTTTCAAATGCCATAAATGCGGCAAGGTGATGACTAGAGTACCAGATCTCCTCGATGTCTGGATAGACTCTGGTGCCTGTTCGTGGGCGTCGTTTGGATATCCCATGAAGAAAGCCGAATTCGAAAAATGGTGGCCAATAGAATGGATAACCGAAGGGAACGATCAGACCAGAGGTTGGTTCTATTCCCAGCTTGTCCTCGGAACGATGGTATTCGGCCGATCCCCGTTCAAATCTGTCATGATGCACGGTTATGCGCTCGATTCTCAGGGTCGCCCCATGTCAAAGAGTGAGGGGAATATCGCGGATCCTATCGAGATAGTGCGTGCGAACGGTGCGGATTCTTTGAGGCTGTATCTTATCGGAGCTGTCGCGCCATGGGACGATGTCTCGTTCCAACTCGATGGACCAAAGGAGGCAAACAGATTCCTGAACATTTTATGGAATGTCTATAAGTTCGCAACTTTGTATATGTCCATAGACGCATATGATCCGAAGAAGGACTCGTTGGGCAATTATCTATCCGTGCTGAAGCCTGAGGACAGGTGGGTGCTCTCAAGGCTTGAGAAATTGAAGACCGAGGTCGCGTCATATTTGGATAATTTCACTCCTCATGAGGCGAAAAGGGCTCTGGAGAAATTCATCGCAGACGATGTTTCTCGCTGGTATGTTCGGCTAATAAGGGACAGGATGTGGATTGAGGGAAGCAGTGCGGAGAAATACTCCGCATACGCAGTTCTTCACCGTGTGCTCAGGGACTGTGTGCTAATGCTCGCTCCCTTCACTCCTCATGTTACCGAGAAGATGTATCAGAACCTCGATGGCACTTATCCGACTGTACATATGGCCGATTGGCCTGCCATCGATGCAAGTCTAAGAGACGAGTCTATCGAATCAGGCATGGACCTTGTCAGAGAGATCGTTGAGCTCGTTGCGAATGCTCGCCAAACAAAGGATTTGAATTTGCGTTGGCCTTTGAAAAGAATTGTGATAAAAGCGGATGCCGATGACACCATCGAGAAAATCAATCTGTTCAAGGATATTTTATTGGAACAAGTGAACGCTAAAGCCCTCGTAACCGTACCGGTCGGAGAAGAATGGGAAGATCTAGTCCTGGAGGTCGTTCCGAACCCCAATGCCATAGGTGTGGTCTATCGTCAATGGTCAAGCAAGATAGCAGTCCTGCTGAAGAGCCGCCCGGCAAAGTCCATCAAGGAGGGCGTCGAAAAGGGCGAGTACAAGATAGGAATCGAGGGGCAGCTGGTCGAGATAACCCCCAATATGGTTTCGTTTACGACATCTCTGCCTCCCGACGTCGTTCAGCTCGAGTTCTCTCACGGAATTGTATATGTCGACTTCGAAATGACAGATGAGCTGGAAGCCGAAGGATTTGCCAGGGAGACAGTCCGTCGGATACAGCAGATGCGAAAGGACATGAAGCTCGATGTCGAGGAGTTCGTTGACATCGAGATGTTGTGCAGTGAGAGACTGCGAAGATATCTCGAGGCATGGCTTTCATACATATCAAAGGAAACAAGAGCAAAGAATATCAGATTCTCCAGTCCGCCGAAGGGAGAGTACATCGTAGAATGGAACGTGGAGGACGAGGTGCTTTCGATCGGCGTCACGAATTTGAAGATGAAGCAGATGATTGGCGAGCTCGCGAGCATACAGGGCTTATCGCTCGAGAAATCCATAAGGTTGTACGAGGCAGGCTTCAGAAACCTTGCTTCGCTGTCGATGGCCTCGGATGCTGAGGTTCTATCTATTGGCGGGATTGACAGGGAGGATTTGAAGAAGATAAGGGAGGCGGTCGGCTCCAAGGCTCCAAGGATACCTCCTCAACCAATGCCGACTATCCCGATGCCTGCGGCTGCTCCCGTTCAACCAGAAATGAACCACGAAAGACAGATTGCCGAGGCTCCGAAAGTCGCACCGGCGGAGAAGCCAGAGGGTGAGATGGCAGCCGCCCGTAAGGCTGAAGCCCCGGCTGAAATACAGAAATCAGCCGCTTCGGTAGTCCAGCCTACAGTGCCTCCGGTTCCTTCTTTGGCGCCTCAGCCATCTCTCGAGACGGCTCGTCCTATCGCAGAGCCGCCTGCTCATGAAAGGGGATCCAAAGAGATACAGGCTGAGGCAAGCAAGCTGGAGAAGTCATCTACATACCTTGTCGAGGAGGACAAGCCTGAGACGTCCTATAGATTATTCTTGAAACTATTGGAGGGCGGGATGAAGGGGTGCTGCGTGACGAGGAATTATCCCGCTAAGATCCGGACTAAATTCAGCCTCGGAGACGTGCCGCTTTACTGGCTAACAAATGTCGGCAAGGAGGCCGCTATACGACCGAAAGATCTCGAAAAACTGGCGGTCACAATCGAGCAGCATCTATCGCAGAACGGAGCCGTGATCCTGCTCGACGGGCTTGAATACCTTATCACAAACAATAATTTCATCACGGTATTAAGGATGATACAGTCGTTGAGGGATCAGGTAACGCTTCACCAATCGATCCTCATAGTCGCGGTCAACTCGTCGACTCTCGAGCGCCATCAATTGAACCTGCTCGAGCGGGAATTCGACGGAATAATACAGGGCTAAGTGCTTTTGTTTGTCGCGGTCTTGCCATTTCTATCGGTTTTCAGGAGGGATTCTACGACCTCATCGAGCCGTGGCACGAACCTGAAATCTTGAAGCTCATCCGGGCTGATCCATCTGTACGAATCGTGTTCCCAATCCAAGACTATCGATTCATCCGCGACCTCGAGGAGAAACGGATGGACCTCCCAGCGGTTCTCTCCTTCTTCCGCCACTATCGTTTCGCCAGTTGATATCAAATCGCTCTCCGTAGCCTTGACCCCCGTTTCTTCCCGGAGTTCTCTTATCGCTGCCTCTGCAGGGGTCTCTCCTTCATTTATGCCGCCGGAAACGCCGGACCAGAATCCCTGAAACGAGCTTACCTTATTGCTGCGCTTCAATATCAAAATCCTTCCGTTTTTCTTAAGAATCACTGTCACGACACGTTTCGTGCGGCTCATCAGATCGACCGAATTTTTTGATATGCGGGCCCGCCGGGAATTTCGGGATGCTTACATCCTTTCGAACCCAGGTTCGGGGCTTTCTCCTGTTTTCCCATTTGGAAAACAGCCGGAGGCCCCAGTGATATCCAAGCTACACTACGGGCCCGTCCTGCTCGACTGAGAAAAGCTGACGGGGATTATTATCGTTTGGCATTGCGGTTCAGAATAACGGTGTCCGGGGCGAATACCTACTTTTGCGGTTTCTTGATAAATTCAGTATATCCGCATTTTCCGCAAGATACCCTATCCTGATGTTCCGCGAGAAATACCCCAGGGCCGCATTTCGGGCAGTGCTTTTTCGTTCTGACAAGTTTGTCTCCTTCAAGCTTGAAATAATCCCTCTTCGCCATCGGGCTCACCATCCGTTCATTTCTTCTTTTCTGTTGCCGCTTGCGGAGCCGCTGCCTCAGTCGGCTTTTTCGATGCCTGTGCAGGAGCCGCTGTCTTCTTCTCGGCCTCAATCAGCTTATTCCTCACGAGAATATGTTTCCGCTCGTGCTTCTTCGCATCTTCGACTGTTCTGTAGACTTTGGCATATCCTATGGTCTGGCCCAACCCGAACTTTGAGCTCATTGAATCGATTATCACCTTTTCCTTGGTAGATTTGGCCAAGGAAGCAATCTTTTCCCTAATCGCCTCTCTCGAAACCGTTGGCTCGCCTGCATGAGTCGCCCTGAACTTGATTTCCATCCTTTCCATTAGCGGGTTGTCCTTCGTCTCGATGAACTCTACTTCCATTTAAGTCCCTCTTTCATCGTCCCGATGCCATTCGCATCAGGATATTCCTGCAGATGCTCTTCACATCTTCGTCTATTCTGAGTGCGCTTATCCCCTCATCGGGGATCCCGTATATTACACAATCCCCTATGTCTGCCAATTCGATGCACGCCAGGGATGCCAAGTCTTCCTCTCCCTTCACTTCGATTTTCACCCTTTTTCTTGTTTTCGATGCTTTCAATATCGCATCCCAGAGCGTCGTAGTTAGTCTTCCCGGCGGGTTGTCGACCCTGACAGTGACTCCGGGGGTCTGCTGAAGCCGCAATATCGTCTCCCTATCGCAAGGACCTCTCTGGCTTCGGAGATCGTATATCATTATGTCGGGTTCTATGCCGACCGCAAGCAATGATACGGTCACAATGTCTCCGATGGCGTATATCTTGCCACATCCTCGGAGATATCCGGCGACCTCGTGGGCGGATATCACGGGCCCTATAGGCCTTGCCAGTTCGGCTCTGAGCCCGTCCGGAAGCTGCAAATCGTTCCTAAGGGCTCCATCAGCGGACACGAAGGGCAAATTTTCCGTTGGCATTTATCCCCATTCTCTTGGCAATTTCTGACTTCGTATAATCGAGGATTACAACATATCCCTGCCACTCTTTCGAGGTCGGAGAACCGCAAATAGGGCATGTGTCCTGCTCGGTTATCAAGCTGCACTGCTTGCATGCCTTTTCGATGTTCATTTCTTTTTACCCCTTTCCGCCTTCTTTCCCTCTTTCTTCTCTTCTTTGGCCCCTTCTTTCTTCTCCTTCTTATCTTCCTCTATCCATTCGAGCTTCCCAAGACCGGGCTGGCGCATTGTGAGACCGATCTTGCTTTCTCTGGGGCTTCTCTCGTTGATGCTCAAGGAAACGATTCTGGCTCTTACGGGATCTCCCAGCCTGAGGTCCCTTCTGGTATCCTTGCCGAGGAACCTTTGATTTTCAAGATCGACGTCTATCCTGTCATCCATTATTTGGCTTATATGCAACAATCCGTCCAGCGGACCGAACCTGATGAACGCGCCGAATTTCATAACCTCGCAAACAGTTCCCTCGACGACCTCGTGGAGCTGGGGCCTATATATCAATGCCTGAAATTTGACTCTCTGGTAAACTGCACCGTCGCCGTGGACTATCCTGCCCTCTCCGACCACGCTCACTTTTCTGACAATCAGCGTGTACCCGCCCTTCGAATCGACTTTGCCCTCGAAGGAGGCTCTCGTCAGTTCGGTGGACAGGTTCTCGAATTGCTCCCCGAGCCTGTTCGGAGGAATCCGGATGACGTCTTCCTTCGTTTCTAGGAAATACATTCGCTCCACCATCAATCAAAGCGGCTTCTTGACCATGCTATTCCATTTATATAGCTTTCCATGCTCGTCACGCGATGACGAACAGGCTGACGAACACAAGGGTGATTGTTGAAAGCAGCTTTATCAGGACATGGAGGGAAGGACCCGCGGTATCCTTCAGCGGATCTCCGACGGTGTCTCCAACGACTGCCGCGGCATGTGCTGGCGACTTCTTCCCACCGTAATGACCGGATTCGATGTACTTCTTTGCATTGTCCCACGCGCCGCCCCCGTTATTCATCATTGTCGCGAGCAATATTCCGACGATAGTTCCCACCATCAGCATTGCACCGACGACCATGTAAGTAACGTCGCCCTCAGGGTGGCCGAACAGGTCTCCAATCAGGTACGCGCTACTTAGGCCGAGTATGAGTGGAACTATTACAGGCAATATTCCGGGCAAGACCATCGCCCTCAAAGCTCCAGCGGTAGCGATGTCAACGCATTTTGCATAATCCGGCTTTGCGGTGCCCTCCATCAATCCAGGTATCTCCTTGAACTGTCTCCTGACCTCCGAAATCATGCGTCCGGCAGCTTTCCCCACGGCACGTATTGCAAGAGAAGCGAATATGAACACCAGCACGCCTCCTATCATTGCACCCATGAAGACCTCGGGATATGTGATATCGACATGGAACCATCTGGCAATCGACTCCGGGGTGACGACCGCGCCTTCGCCTAGACGCTCCTTGATTATCGCCACTCTCTCGAAATACGCTCCGAAGAGCAAGAACGCGGCAAGGCCCGCACTCGCCATCGCGTACCCCTTTGTAAGGGCCTTCGTCGTGTTCCCGAGGGCGTCGAGCCTGTCAGTCCTCCGCCTGATATCCTCAGGCTGACGAGACATCTCGATTATTCCCCCGGCGTTGTCCGTTATCGGGCCGAAAGTATCTTCTGCGAGGATGAACGCGGCTGTTGCCAGCATTCCCATCGTCGCCACGGCAGTCCCATAGAACCCGTAGAACAGGTTCATCGACTCGCTCGGGGACGCAAGTGTCCCGAGATAGAACGAGCTAACGAGCGCAATTGCAATTGCGATTACAGGCATCAAGGCGGTCTCGAGCGCCACGGAGAAGCCTGTGATTATAGTAGTCGCAGCTCCAGTCTTAGATGCCTCTGCGATCTCCTTGACTGGCCTCCATACGCCGGCTGTATAGTACTGGGTGATGTATACGATGACGATGCTGAGCGCGATGCCGATAATACCCGCTCCGAAGAAATAGAGATAATTCTCGCCGAGCATCTGCTGGGCAGCAATGAAGAATACAATTATTGCCAGTGCGCACGTCACATAATAGCCACGATTAAGGGCGCTTACAGGCTCCTCGGCCTCGCTTCTCAATTTGACCAAGAGCACGCCGACCATCGATGCGAATATGCCGAGCGCTCTTGCGACCAACGGGAAGAATATGAATCCGATCGTAGGAGAATTGGGGTCCGCTCCGAGAGCGTACCAAATCGAGAAGCCCAGGAGCATCGCTCCGATGTTCTCCGCGGCGGTCGACTCGAACAGGTCGGCTCCTCTTCCTGCGCAGTCCCCGACATTGTCGCCGACGAGATCGGCAATTACTGCTGGATTCCGGGGATCATCCTCAGGTATGCCCGCCTCGACCTTTCCGACGAGGTCGGCGCCGACATCTGCGGCCTTCGTGTATATACCCCCTCCGAGCTGGGCGAAGAGGGCGGAAAAGCTTGCTCCGAAGGCGTAACCAACGGCACCATTGAGAGCGTCATTGACCTCAAAACCCAGGCCCAGGCGATAGAGATAGAAGACACCTGCGACTCCAAGCAGGCTAAGCGCGACCACGAGAAAACCGGAAACCGCTCCTCCCCTGAACGAGGTCATCAGTGCTTCGTTCAAGGTCCTTCTCGCGGCGCTGGCGGTCCTGATATTTGACTTCACGGATACGTACATGCCTATATACCCAGAAAGAGCGGAGCAGAAAGCACCGAATAAGAATGCGATACCCACCCAAGGTCGCGGTTCTATGAGTGCCATTATGATTACGCCGAGGATAACGCTCACAATGGCGATGGTCTTGTACTGGCGCGCGAGGAAAGCCATCGCCCCCTCCCTGATCGCTTCTCCTATTGCTGCCATCTCAGGGGATCCGGTATCTTTTCTCAGAACATACCTTGTCAGCAATCCCGCAAAAGCGAGAGCTATTATTCCTGCCACAGGGACAATCAATACAAGTTCTGGGTCTGCCATAAAACGCCCATCCATTAGATTGTGTCGGTCGCCGATTGGCCTTCCTATATAAATGCGTAACTACGCAATCCGTGTGGTGTGTCAATCGCCTGGCAGTCAATATCATTCCTGGGCCAAGAAAATCCCGCTCAATTTTGCCCTAATTTGTCTTGATTACATCTTTTGAATCACAAAATGTAATTCTGTCATTATTCTCAACAATCGACTCAGACTGCATAACTCTTATAAGGCCAGATTTTCATTTTGCCGCGGGTGTCTTAATGGGCGGACCGGAAGATGAATCGAAGAAATCTACGAATATCGATCAGGAACGGCAGAAAACTCTGGAGGAGCTGAAGGCATTGCGCCAGAAGCGGATAGAATCTTCTGCTAAGACTTCGCAAGCTCCGTCCTCGACGCCGCGCCCCTCAGGCGATACCTCCACGGGCACCCAGAAGCCATCTGAACCTAATGTTTCCGAAGTCGGAGATGAAGATAAGGAGATAGCCAGGCTAAGAGCGACTCGCATGCAGCATGAAGCATATCAGGATATTCTAAGGTTGAGAAAGCAGGCTGATCAACACGAGCACGAAGCCGCAAAATACCAGACGAAGGCGAAATCGTTCGACCATAAAGCGCAAAGAGCGGTTACCAAAGCTGTCCAGAACAGGAAAAGAGCTGAAACATGCAGAGAGCGTATGGCGGATGTTAGGTCCTCGATATCGGAATTAGAGAAAGAGATGAAATCAGCCGCCGTCGAGGACACGGGCGTAAGTCCTGAGAAAATCAAGCTGAAAATTGCAAAACTCGAGAAGAAAAATGCCCTGCTAGAACAAAAAGCGAAGAAATACGAGGCAAAGGCATCTTTGCTAAATGAGAAAGCCGCGCTTTACAAGGCGAAGGCCGCCTCGAACATGGAGCAGAGCAAGCTCCACGAAGCCGAAGCGAAGAACTACACGAGCAGAGCCGATAAATTGGAGAATATATCTAGCTGAAAGCAATGCAAGAACGGAATTCTATGTAATCCTCGGGCATTATCTCGGTATTCCTGGGGATACGATGGGGATGTGAATGGCCACCGTGGAAGCAAAAGAAGAGGGACAATTGGATTCCGTACTGGATTCTACCGAGAGCATCGTAGTAGTGCTCGACGCTTCGGGAAGGATTATCAGGATTTCTCGTGGTGTCAAGAACATCCTCGGTTATGACGACAAGGAGCTTTTCGGATCGAGCATAATGACTATTGTTCCTCAAGATAGGCGCGATTGGATGTCGGCGATATCCAAGAGAGCAAAGGATGACGGAGTCGTTTCAGATGTTTTCGTTCATTGGCGGACTAGGGACGGGCGAAGACTGATAACAAAGTCGACAATGAAATCCGTTGTCAATTATCAGCAGGAGGTCGTCGGGTTGATAATCTCCGAGGACACGACTGCTCCGAAACCCCAGGAGGGCGTCCTGACACCGCAACAGGCCTTGCAGGTCGTGCAGTCTTCCGAGATGGCCATAATCGTGACCGATCTGAGCGGGAATGTGGTATCCTTTAGCATAGGCGCCGAAAGGCTGACCGGGTTTTCGCCATCGAAGATCATCGGTTCTAATGTCGGGCGATTATTCGATGATAGATCCGTTGTCGCAGATATGACCACTCGCGGTCTAAGGGACGGGAAAATCGAGGATTTCGAGACGATGATAATCGGTGCCGATGGCTCGAGAAAAGAGGTCTCGGTCTCACTCGCTGTCCAGAGAAATCCAAGCGGGGCCGCTAACGGCTTCTCATTGGTCATGTTCGACATATCGAAAAGAAAAGAGCTTGAGAGCGAACTCGAGCTCCGCGCAAGGAAGCTCCGGCTCGTGAGCGAATTGACGGCCAAGATAAGAGCCGGCAAGAGCCTGAAAGACATCTACAGGGTCGCCGCGTCCGACTTGAAGAAGATGGTGAATTACGAATCCATGACTTTGATCATAACTTCAAGGACGGACGAAGGGCTCAAGATCGTCTCTTTCGAGGGCAGTCGACCACCCTGGAAATTGTCTGGGGTCATCCCTGCCGATAGAGGCCCCTTTGCAAAATCCCTCAACACTAGGAAACCCGTTGTTTATACGCCCTTGGAGCTCAGGAACGCTCTTGGCACGGAGGTAGAGGACGGATCTTTTAGAATCGGCCTTGTGATACCGCTATATGCAGGCGAAAGAGATCTCGGCCTTTTGAATTTGACCTCGAATGTCCCCTCGGCGTTCGGCGAGAGAGAAATCGACCTTATTTCACTTGTGGCAGATCATATCGCGCTCGCGGCGGAGTCCACCAGATTGTTGTCCGCCCTGATGGAGAACATCAATATCCAGACCACGCTCATAGAAACTAGCACCGCGGTCAGATCGGAAACAGATCTTCAGGGGGCCTATAGGACCGCCGTATCAAAGGCTCAAGAACTCGTCTCTGGCAACTACGTCGCGCTCTACATTCAGGAAAGCGGGGTGCTGAAACTCGTCGCTATCGAACCTGTCGGGGACTCTGCGTTTCCTCCGTCAATTTCCGGCGACAATGCTGGCCTGATAGCAGCTTATTATTTTTCTGACGGGGAGGCATTCATAAAGGATGCTCAGCAGGCAGAAAGCGCCTCGGACCAGGAAAGAGAGCTTTTCTCCAGCTTGATGATGTCGAAGATCATGAGCCGATCGGGGCCTATCGGACTCTTGGTAGCCGCAAGGAGAAAGGACGCGACGGCTTTTACCCAATACGAGTTCGAGCTCATGAACCTCTTTTGCAATCACCTATCGCCATCTCTTGAGAATGCTTTGCTGTTCGAAGACACTCGGAAGAGCGAAAAGTTGGCAAGACAGGCCCTGGAATCGGAGCGGATGACCCAGGAGGCGCTGCATTTCTTGCTCGACATGTTCGCCCACGATTTGCAGAACCAAATACAGGGCATATACGGATATCTCGAATTGATCGAGAGCTCGGACATTCCGGCTGAGGCTCGTATGTACCTCGATCGGGCAAAGCGTCAGGTGCGCGCTGGGTCATATTTGACTTCAGGAACTGCCCAGGTATTCAAGGAATTGGAATTGGAAAGGAAAACCAGGACCAGTGAGGAGATATTGCTCGCCCTGAAAGACGCCGTGCATCGATTCTCTTTGATATTCCCGAATGTCGAACTGGAGAGCATTTTTCCAGAGCTCCCTCAAGGGATGAGAAACTCGGACTCTCTTCTTGCGCAACTTTTCTTTCACGTGATAAGGTTGATGTATCGCGCGACCAGAGCAGAATCAATCGATGTTGAGGCAATCGGCACGGGAATTGAACACGAATTGACAATCGAGATCCGCGCAAAGAAGAGCGAAGGTTCGGAGAAAATCCTGTCTTCATATGAAGTTCGCCAGGAAGAAAAGCGCAACGGGACGCGACATGTGGATCCGTTTCTTGTGAGGCTTCTTGGAGAGATATACGGCGCCGTCTTCAAGACCTCCGAGAGAGTGGGCGCAGATGGCGCGCCCGAATCTGTCTTCACGCTCAGATTCGAGACTTCGCAACTCTAAGTCGCCGTGGGCATTGCTAGCTCTCTCGAATCATTTGGTATGTCTGAAGCTCGTCTTCATTCCTCAGCTTCAGAACGCACTTCAACTCTCCTTGCTCCAGAGCGACATATGCTCTGTCTATGTTGCAGAAATACTGCTTTGCCCCGACATATCCGAACTGGTGATTCGCCGCGTTGATTTCCGAAATCAAATTCGCGTCAATTAGCATCTTTAGCTTCCTATAACAGACGGAATGAGGAATATTCAATTTCTTGCCTATTTGCGAAGCCGTCATCGGTTTTTGAGCAGTGAGTTCAAGAATTGTCGCGGTCTGCTCATCAAAGATCATCTTGATCTTCTGAAACGCATCCATTTTATCACTTTAATTTTCTGTATATCCCATCCCATGAGACCCGGAGACTCCCCACTGATACCTCCTATCCCAACTTTTCCCATCACCTCACTCGATTCTTCCTTCCTTCAGGTCGATCTCCCCGAACAAATCCTGTTGGCTGTCCGATTCTATGTAACTTATTTTGCCAGATTCCACATCGAGATGCAAGAACAGCAAGCGGTCGATCGGTAGCATCGGTTTCAGGGCATAGTTCGTCCCAGGGGCAGGACCGTCGATGATTGTACCGCAGCTGACACAGCATCCCTGCTTCCCTTTCACCGTCGAACCGCAGACGGGGCATGTCTTCGCCTTGCCGTGCTTCTGCCATCGCGCAATGTCCCGGCTTTCGGCTTTCTTCATTCTGCTAGCGATTACCTGCTTCACCGATTGCGTCTTCTTGTGCTTTGTCGATCTCTGCTGTAGTTGATGGGAAGCGCTCAGAATGGAATGCGTACGCTCGCTGTATTCTTGCATCTGATATCACCTGACGACGAGCAATAGATAAACCAGTTTCGTCTCGATAATCAACGATGATAACTGTATAATTCTGTTTGAATTAAAATCAAATTTGATAAATCACAATATTGCTCATTGCACAATGCATTGATGAGATAGTCTAATGCGACCGCGGTTCTTGGTATCACGCATCGTGTTTGCCGGTTCGATGATTGGAAGCTGCCAAGAGAACCAGGAATGTCCAGTCGATAGAAAGAGTTATTAATTGGAATCATTTTAGGCGTTATCTGTCCTTAATTGTGATTGGTAATCAAATGACCGAGCTGTTGAGCACCCTCGAGGAAAAACGGGCCGAGCAAAATGCGGAGGCAGAGAAGCACAGGCGGCTCCGTGACGAACTCAACGACGAGACGCGGCAGTGGGTGGAGAAGCGAGATAGGCTCAACTCGATGGTGCGAGAGAAGATAGACCAGGCGAACGCGCATCGAGAAAACAGAGACAGGCTTAACTCAGAGGTCCGAGAGATGAAAGCTCAGCGGGATCATTGGAACAGGATGGTCTCGGAGCTTAGCGAGAAGCTCGTTCAGCTCAAGCGGGAGAAGATGCCGCAGGGGACATTGCCGTTAAGGAGGAACAAAGCGCAGCTCAGGGCACTGGAGAAAAAACACATGACCTCCGTTCTGTCGCCCGATAAGGAAAGGGAGCTTGTGGAGGAGATCGGAGAGCTATCGGAGAAAATCAAGGCGATGGAGAAGGAATATGAGCAATTCGAAGAAATCCGGCAATTGGAAAAGCAACTGAAGGAAGCAAAGAAGAGTGCTGAGCAATCTCACAGGAAAGTAGGCGAACTGGCAGAGAAAGCCCAAGAGGAGCACGACGAGATGCTGAGACTGTTCGACGAGGCGGATGCGATCCGAAAGGAGGCTGACCAGGCCCAGGAGAAGTTCATCGAGACGAAATTGAAGGCCGACGAAGAACACAGGAAACACATAGAGCACATTCGGCAGGTGCACGATTACGACAAGATCATATCAGGCATGCGCCAGAAGCTTCGAAAATCGAAAAAGGAGAAGGATGAGGACTCTGTTCGGAAAGAGGCCGCGGAGATATTCGATAAATTCAAGGCGGGAGAGAAGCTAAGCACCGAGGATCTCATGATTTTGCAGAAGTCTGGCTATTTATAAAGGGTCGCTAGTAGCTCTTTGGTGTCCATCTACAAACTTATTTATACCCCGCTTTTCATATAGAACTTCGGGAATTCTGGGCTAGTTGTTAGAGTGCATCCCATCCCTTCTGACAAGGCTAGCCCTTCCCTTCCCTTTTTTTGCAGCACCGTATTAATATAGACCAGTTCTTTCAAGTACAAGACAGGGGTATTCGATTCTATGGTTCTCGAAAAGCTCGGCCAATCTCTTCGCGACGTCCTGAAGAAGATAGCAAACGCCCCATATATCGACCAAGACGTTGTCAAAGAGGTCGTCAAGGACGTTCAAAGGGCCCTGTTGCAGGCCGATGTCAATGTCAAATTAGTCGCCGGGATGACAAAGAACCTTGAGAGAAGGGCTTTGACAGAAAAGCCCCCGGCAGGAATGAGTTCGAGGGAGCATGTCATCAGAATCCTGTACGACGAAATAGTGAAGATCCTTGGCCAATCCCATGAGATATCCCCTAAGAAACACAGGATATTGCTTGTCGGGTTGTACGGCCAGGGCAAGACGACAACCGCGGGCAAGCTTGCGAAACAGATGCAAAAGCGCGGCCTCAAAGTTGCCCTGATAGCCTGCGATGTCCATCGCCCGGCTGCGTACGATCAGCTTGTCCAAATAGGCAAGAAGCTGAACCTTCCGGTCTTTGGCGACCCATCGGAGACCAAGGCCATCAAGATCCTCCGGGCGGGGCTCAAGCAGTTCAAGGACGAGGACATTGTCATAATCGACACATCCGGCCGACACTCGCTTGAGGATTCTTTGATCAAGGAGATAGAGGAGCTTTCCAAAGAGGCGGAAGCCGATGAGAAGTTCTTGGTGCTGGATGCGACGATCGGTCAGCAGGCAGGGCCACAGGCCAAGGCGTTCAATGATGCCGTCGGGATAACAGGTGTCATACTGACCAAGATGGACGGATCTGCAAAGGGCGGTGGCGCCCTCTCGGCCGTCGCCGAAACAGGTGCCCCGATATGTTATATCGGAGTCGGAGAGCATCTTGAGGATCTCGAGAAATTCGACCCGACCAGGTTCGTTTCGAGAATGCTCGGAATGGGCGATCTTCAATCGTTGCTAGAAAAGGCTCAGGAAGTCATCGACGAGGAGAAGGCCGAGGACATGGCAAGGAAGCTCTCCTCTGGAAAATTCACATTGAAGGACATGTACGAGCAGATGAAGATGCTCGAGGGAGTCGGACCGATGAGCAAAGTTATGCAGATGATACCTGGCCTTTCGGGGAAAGTCTCGGACAAAGACATCGAGCAATCACAGGACAGGCTAAGAAAATTCAAGGTCATTATGGATTCGATGACGGAGGCGGAGCTCGAGGACCCGAAGATCATCAAATCGAGCCGCGTCCTGAGGATAGCCCGGGGCTCGGGCACTTCTCCGAAAGACGTAAGGGAATTACTAAAACAGTATAATATGTCCAAGAAGGCGGTCAAAGGTTTTATGGGGAACCGGAAGATGCGCCGTCAGCTCCTGAAGCAGATGAAAATGGACGAGAAATCGCTCGGGTGATTTCGTTTGAGGCGGTTCCTGATAATAGGACACAGGGCAACGACATCCCCGGACTTCTCTCTCGACGATTTAGCTGGAGCAACGGGCAGGCTGGACATTCTGCTGAGATGCGTCAATTCGGCCTTTTTCCTATCGCACGGCATAAGAGATGATGTCGAGATTCATTTGGTACTTCAGGGACCCCCTAGTCCGCCGCGCACTGTCAGGTTTGTCGGCTCGGAGCTGAAATACCTCAATCCTGACGAGCGGTCGACCGCCGCCCTGATAAGAAACGCTCTGAGCATCAAGGCTGATGGCGAGACGAAGGCATCCCCTGGCATATATATCTCATCCAGGAGCTATTCCGATGTCATATCCATTCTCGCGAAGCAGTCCGCCATCTATTATCTGAAGGAGGACGGGCACGATATCAGGCATCTTCCTACCTTCGAGGATGATGTGACATTCGTACTCGGGGACGACAGGGACCTCATGGAAGAGGAAGAATCGGTATTGTTCCAATACGAGCCCATCAAGGTCTCGCTCGGCACCAAGAGCCTCCATGCGGATCACTGCATCGTAATCGTTCACAACGAACTGGACAGGCGAGCGGAAAAAGCCTAGATTGTCTGCTCTCCAAAATCGCTGGGGTTCCTGCTTTCGCTGTCGTTCAGATTTGCGTCCCTGGCATGAACAGATGATGCCGGTAGGTTTGCCTGCAGGTTCCCGCCATTGTTCCCGTTCGGCTCGATTATGAGGTCGTAGTTCACTTTGAACTTCCCGTCGGAAAACCGGAGGACCGCGTGCCGCAGGGAGCATCTGTACAGCTTGACCTTTCTGCCCTTGTATATCTCCTTCTCGTCGGCGATGAACAACATTCCGGCCCGTTCGAGGTCATGTATTCTCCTGTAGCACGCCGCTATTGGTATGTGACAAAGCGCGCTGAGTTTCTGAGCCGACATCGGCTTCCTGTAAGTATAGGACAGAATGCGCTGGGAATACCCGTCCGCGAGGAGCCGGGTTATCTTTGCTTCGTAGCTCTTATCGCCCATCATCTCGTATTTTCAGCGCTATCAGCAGATAAAGCCGTTTTCACGCCAGTATCAGACCTGATAACACCCGTGGCATTCCCATATATGTATGGAAAGGTTAAAATTCGACACTCAGATACTCGCTCGGTATTTGCGATGCCGGTCTGTCCACTCGAATTCAGGTATGGCAGAGACAAGATGAAGAAGATATTCTCCGAGGATTCGAGGCTTCAATATATTCTCGATGTCGAAGCGGCATTGGCCGAGGCTCATGCTCGTGCGGGCAATATATTGCACGAGCATGCAGAGCTCATACGGCGATCCGCGAACACAAAGATAGTAACCCTCTCAAGGGTGACCGAGCTGGACAAGCAGATAAACCATGAGATAACCGCAATAGTCCGGACCCTTTCCGAGCAGAGCGGGGAGGGGGGTAAATACGTTCATTTGGGAGCCACATCTAATGACATTCTTGATACTGCTGCGGCCTTGCAGATAAGAGACGCGCTAAGGATCATAATCGACGATCTTCTGGCACTACGAGGCGCTCTCGCGGAGCTTGCTGATAAGCATCGGAACACGATGATGATTGGCAGGACGCACGGACAATTCGCGCTCCCAATCACATTCGGGCTGAAGATGGCGATATATTCGCTCGAGATTGACAGACATATCGATAGGGTTCACCAGCTGATGCCCAGGATTTGCGTGGGCAAGATGAGCGGTGCGGTCGGCACGGGAGCGGGGTTCGGGCCCAAGGCACTGGAGATCCAGAAGTTCGTGATGGACAAGCTCGAACTGGGGATAGACGAAGGCTCGTCGCAGATAGTCGGGAGGGACAGATACATAGAACTCATGGCGGTCATCTGCAATATCGCTACCTCTATTGAGAAAATAGCAACGGAGATCCGCAATCTTCAGAGGTCTGAGATCAACGAGGTCTCGGAGGCCTTCGACTCGAAGAAGCAGGTGGGAAGCTCGACGATGGCGCATAAGAGAAACCCAGTGATAGCGGAGAATGTGTGCAGTCTCGCCCGGGTGATACGTGGCTTCATGATTCCCACTTTTGAAAGCGCGATTCTATGGCACGAGAGAGATCTCACGAATTCCGCGGCGGAGAGATTCACCATTCCTCATGCGTTCATCCTCCTTGACGATATACTTGCGAAGACCGAGAAGCTGATGAGGACCCTGGTGGTGAACAAGGAGCAGATGAGGAAGAATCTTGAGATAGCCGGCAAGCAGATCATGGCAGAATCGGTAATAATGAAGCTCGTCGAGAAAGGGATGGGACGCCAGGACGCCCACGAGTTGCTAAGGAAATGCACCATGACCTGCGTGGAAACTGGCAAGGACTTCGAGTGTGCGCTGAAGGAACAGGGCGAGATCAGCAAGCTACTTTGCGAGGAAGAGATAGAGAAGTGTCTCGACCCAGAATCATACTTGGGTGTCACTGACAAGATAATCGACAACATACTGGCGAAGTACAGATAGATTCTCAATCTGACATACAGCAAGACGGGCCCATAGATCAGCGGAAGATCGCTTCCTTCGCAAGGAAGAGGTCGCGGGTTCAAATCCCGCTGGGTCCACTCATCATATGGCAGATATCCTTATATACAAACGAAAAGATGAAATCTTTTGTGGGAAAAAATGGGAAAGGGACCTCAATTCACCCATCTTCATACGAGACCGGATGGATGGAAAAAGCCTGGAGAGACGATTGATTCAATAATCGGAGACCGTCATACGCCATCAAATCGAGAGCAAGTATCCGTCTCGGAGCTCAGAACAAGAAGAATTCTAAGCGCCAAGAGGAAACTGGAGATTATTTTCATGCTCGGCAGTCTATTTGCTATCGCGGGAGTTACAATATTGATTATTAGTAATGTTGAGTTGTCTCTATTTCTTCTTGATCTCAAATCAACTGTTGGATTAAGCCTAATTCTTATAGCCTGTATTTTCTTCGCAGCAGGATTCGACATTCTGTTCAGCATTCGACATGAGAAAAGAAATAAACAAGAATTACTGGGAGATTCCGAATATAGACCATAATCTGCATCGTGTACAGAACGGATTGCGACGAGAACATCGCTTCATTCCTATGCCATTGGCCGATTGGAAGTGAAATGAAAGCGATTGGGGGATTTCTGATTTTCCTCAAGCGAAAGAATAAGAGCACAAGAAATCATGGCAGGTACTAATGCCAATCGTTCATGTGTATGTCTGGGAAGGCTTCTCACCCGACGCAAAGAAAAAGACAATCGCGGGCATCACAAGAACTTTCAGCGATATGGGGATTCCAAGCAATGCGGTCGAGATTGTGATACATGAGATATCGAAGGAGAATTGGGGAATTGGTGGAGAGCAGGCAAGCAAGAAATTGAAAGACGTCGTCCCTCCCTGAGGCGATTCGGGCCTTATCATTCTGGCAAATTAATATATATATACGAAAGCCATCCAGGAATCACAGGAGGGATGTTATGGCTGCACCATATCCTCAACAGGCGCCACCACCTCAGCCTATGCAATATGCCCCGATGCAACCGGCAGCGCAACGCACAGGATTGCCCCTAGCAGGCGGAATACTCCTCATCATCGTCGGAGTATTGGGATTGATAATCGCCGTCCTGACAATGGGATCCGGTGCCTACATCGAAGCCTTGGTCGGAGGGATGATTCCGGACCTCGGTGCGATCGTAGTGATTATGGGACTGATAGGCGTGATATTCTCCATAGTTGTGATTCTGGGAGGATACTTCGCCACTCAGAGGACCCATTTCGGATTTGCAATCGTCGCAGGGGTCTTCTCACTGATAGTGGGATTGTTCGTCTGGGGATTCGGAGCTATTCTCGGATTGATAGGCCTGATACTGATTGCGGTGGCTCACAAAGAGTTTCAATAAACTAATTATGAGGGGCAAAATCCCCTCATTGAAATTATTTCTTCAGTCATCGGAGTCTTGACGCAATGTCATCAGCAAGCTTCAATACCGCTTGCAAATCGTTTTCTTTGGGCTTGCCTTTCGCGTCGATAGCTCCCAATATCTCAATTTTCGTCCCCGAAAGAATATCCTGGAGAGCTTTCACCGCGCCGCCTGACCATCCGTGCGAGGTCAGCACTGCGGCATATCTTGTCGGCGCCCTAAGAGCTTTCACCAGCAAAGCTGCGTACGCTGCGACTGGATGAACTCCTCCAAGGACCGTCGGTGCGCCTATGACAACCACTGGCGTATCGACGAGTTCCTTCGCGAGCTGCCCTGTCTCAGTATTCGTCAGATCGTACATAACGACATCAATGCCTTTCTTCACAAGGGCTTCATTCAGCGCTTTCGCGAGGATGGCAGTGCTGCCCCACATCGTGACATAGGCAATCATAACCTTTTTCTTCATCTTCTCCGAAAGCCACTTTTCGTACGTCGATAGGATGACGCCCGGATCTCTCCAAATCAATCCGTGAGAAGGGGCTATCATTCTCAGGTTGTCTAGCTTCTTGACCTTCTCGAGCGCGTTTATGCCAGGCTTTCTGAAGGGCATCATGATTTCCGCAAAATACACCTTTGCATAATCTATGGCAACCTCATGACCCAGCTCGTCGGCGTAAAATTCTCCGTAGGCCACATGTTGGCCGAAGAAATCGCAAGGGAAAAGTATGCCGTCTTCAACGAGATATGTGAATATCGTCTCAGGCCAATGGAGCCAGGGTGCATCGATGAACCTTAGCGTCTTCCCGCCCAAATCAATGCTCGTGTCCTCGCCGACAACCTGGATTCGGGATCCATCAATGTCGAAATAGATCAGAGCCGCTTCCTTCCCCTTTGCGCTCGTCAGGAGCTTCGCGTTCGGAGCGCGCTTGAGAACGTACTGGCAAGCGTTCGCGTGATCTGGCTCTGCATGATTCATGACCACGTAGTCTATCTTCTCGATATCGACATGCTGCGAGACTTTCGCGAAGAGTTCGTCCTCGAACCCCGGGTTCACCGAGTCTATCAGCGCGATCTTGTTCTTACCGATGACCAGATACGCATTGTAGCTCGTGCCGTGCGGCAGCGGTATCAACGCATCGAACAATCTTCTGTTATGATGCTTTACTCCGACCCAGAACACATTCGGAGCTATCTGCACAGTTCCCATGGGAAAATCCTTTGACATGCTATGCCCCCTCAAATTTGCAATCGAATGTCAAGAGCATAAGGCCCATTATAAGCTCTGCGGTCTTATCCCATAGATGGAAATGTAGAACTATGCGCAAATCGGACAATAACTAAATGTATGGCTCCGCAAATTCGCCATTCACAAGGAGGCTGAAGGGTTGGGCGATTCCAAGATATTGGATGAGGTCAAGAAGGCAATCTGGGCGTATGACACCGAGGCCGCATTGAAGGCCACAAGGAAGGCCATCGAATCCAAAATAGATCCGATGGATATCATCGAGAAAGGCCTTGTACCGGCAATCGACAAGGTCGGGGACAAGTTCGAGAAGATGGAGATATTCTTGCCCGACCTCATGATGGCGGCAGATGCGGTGAAGGCTTCGGTCGCACTGCTTCTACCACTCCTTCCGAAAGAGGGAAAGGGGATAAAATCGACCGTGGTCGCCGCAACAGTCCAGGGGGACGTGCATGAAATCGGGAAGAATATCGTAGCCAGCATGCTGATGGCCAAGGGCTTCAACGTGATTGACATGGGAGTAGACGTCAAGACATCTGATCTCGTCGACCAGGCCTTGAAATCAAAAGCAAGGATTATCGCCGCTTCCGCCCTGATGTCGAGTACTATCGGATCTCAGAAGGACATAATCGACTATCTGACTTCGATAGGTGAAAGGAAGAAGGTCGCCGTTCTCATCGGAGGGGGCCCGACTTCACAGAAATGGGCGGACGAGATTTCTGCGGATGGCTGGGGGAAGGACGCGACAGATGCCGTGAGGCTCGCAGAGAAATTTTCCAAGAGGAAGTGACAACATGGTCCAGATACTCGACGTCATGGAGAAGGCCCTCGAAGGAAAACCGATGAGCGAGACGGACTATCAATTGAAGAGATTTGCCCCGGCGGTGCAGAGACTGGTAAAAGAATATGACATTCGATTCAATCCGAAGCAGCCGATTGTTCTCGATAATTCACTTGCCGATGATCTTTTCAAAGCCGCTATCGAGCTCTTGACCGAAGTCGGCGCCTACTGTACCGATACTTCTCGGGTCATATCATATTCTGAGAATGAGATAAAGGAAGCCTTGAAATTCGCTCCCGATAGGCTTGAATTCGGGGAGGGAAAAGATAGAAAGACATTGGTCCCGAGGAAGCCAGAGGATAAGACTCCGCCATGGTGCCTGCTGGGCGCTGGAGGAGGCGCGTGCTCGAGCGATAGATCTTTTTTGACGCTCGTCGAAGGCTATGCCGAAATCCCCGAAACGAATGCCATCACTACGCCCGCCCTAACGCGAGTAGGCGGCATGAGGATTCGGCCTGCTTCTCCCCTCGAGCTTCTCGGGGCGATGAGGAATGCGGTGCTCGCCCGAGAGGCGTGCAATAGGGCTGGAAGGCAGGGCATACCGATAATGAACTCCCTTGCGACCGCAGAATCCGATATCGCGCTTGCCGCTGCGCTTCATCCGAAATACGGCATGAGAGCCTCGGACGGGTACATGATATGCTGCATGGATCCGATGAAAGTCGACTTCAACAGGCTGAATAAAGTCACTGTCGCGATTTCGATGGGCGGCGCGGTCGGGATGTGCTTCGGGCCGTTGATGGGCGGATACGCGGGCGGACCTGAAGGAACGGCTCTGTCGAGCGTCGCCCATCATTTGATGGGCGTGTTGACATATCAGTCCAGCTGGCTTTTGCCGTTCCCATTGCATCTTAGATATGTGTCGAGCAGCTCGAGGGAGATGCTTTGGCTGATATCAGCGACGGGGCAAGCTATCAGCAGGAACACCCATCTACTCAGCCTCAACTTGAACTATACGTCCGCTGGCCCTATGACCCCGATGTGCCTGTTCGAGACCTCTGCATCGGTCATCGCGGCCGTTGTTTCAGGCCAATCAATCGAGTCCGTAGGCGTCGCCTCGAACAAGGAAGAGGACCGCACAACCCCTGTTGAGCCGCGCATCTCGGCGGAAGTGGCGCATGCGGTCGCAGGATTGAAACGTCAGGACGCAAATGAGATAGTCTTGAGGCTTCTAGAGAAATACGAATCGAAGCTTTCCAATCCACCATTAGGAAAGACCCTTTTCGAATGTTGGGACTCGGAGAACAGAAGACCCTGCAAGGATTACAGGGCGCTCATTTTGAGGTTCAAGAAAGACATGCAGGAAATCGGTATTGAATTGAAGCCTGAGCGATAAACATCACGCATCGAGGGAGCATAGCTCCCTCCTCGGTATTCTCGTTCTTCGCGAGACCCCATTTTATCGTTCAAGAATAATCTTATGAAAATACTGGAATGTCGACTTTTACGCAAATCATGACACTCTGAAAAGGTATTTTTCATAGATATCGGAATCAGCGGGCTCGCTCGAAATCGCGGAGCGGAGGATGAAACAATGATACCAATACCGAATAGCCAGAGACTGACAATGATTGCATGCGAGCGATCCATGTCCGCGGACAGACGCCGGGTTTCCAAGGTTGAATTCCTGTTGGATGAGGACTATGAAAGAGACCCCTGCATCTATAATCACCTCAGTACCGAGCTGAGCGCCGAGGCATGACTGCAAGGGCGGTTCTCTTAGTGGGGTGATTGTGAGAAACCTATTTCCTGAAAATCATCTCCGCGTCATCTCAGCGGAGCGCCCCACTTGTCTCGATAAAATATCTCTCCTATCGGTTTCCTTTCTGGCCTAGATGTCTCAGCTTCCTTCTGCTTGTCGGACAGCAGCGAATCATCGGTCCCTGGATATCCGCAGATAATGAACGCGATCACGGTATACTCATCCGGTATCCCGAGCAGCTCACGAGTCTTCTTCGGGCTAAAACCGGCAATCGGATGCGCAATCAATCCCAACTCCGTAGCCCGGAGCATCATCTCCCCCACTGCGAGGCCGCAGTCGAACAGAAAATATTGCCTATCGCCTATTACGCAATCGTCGGCAGCTCTTGATGCGATGACAATTATCAATGTAGCCTTCGTAGCCCACTCATTGCCCTTTGCGAGTGCGGTCTTGATTGAATCGAGAGCATCCTTCCCGTACACGAAAACCGGGCGGTACGGCTGATTGTTGAAGCAGGAAGGCGAAAGTCTCATCGCCTCTATGAGCGCATCTATGACCTCTTCAGAAATCGGCCTTGATGGGTCGAGCAC
>JAWCKK010000004.1:0-26077 GCA_038852105.1 Thermoplasmata archaeon | reverse complement strand
GTTTCGCTCTTCTAGATAATATTGCCTCATGCACCATCATATCAAGATCCCTCTTGTATTATTCATAAGCATAATGGATCCGCTTTCAGATAACCTTTTGTGGGACGTGATAGGCTTGCTTGTCTGGCGCTTTCTTGTTCAATAGATACACTCCGATGAACGCGATTATGCCACCGATAAACGCCAACAGCAGATTCTGCGGGACCATCAGTGAATCGGGAAACACTATGACGATCGCTAGTTGTACTACCAGAGTCATAATGCCATTGAGTGCGAATAAAATCGATGTGATAGATGCCCCAATCCCCTGAAGACCATGGAAATATGTCAATATGCCTATCGCGGGGAAGACTCCAAGGGCCATCAAGATCAGCCAACCAATCACGTCGATATTCAACGATGTCCCGAGAGCGAATCCTATCGCGAGTATGATTATCCCGCTTATTATTAGTTCCAAGGCAGAGACAGGAGCCACTTCATGGGTGCGCAAGAGCTTCGCCGTCATGACAGCGGACGAGGCCAGAAGGAACGAACTGAGGATGGCCTCCATCTCCCCCTTTCCTACAGAGAGGCTGAAGCTGTCTGCGCGAACAAGCACGAGGAAGACGCCGACAAGGACAAGCACTCCTCCGAAAGCCTCCCACTTGCTCAATCGTTCGGACAGAAATATCGCCGAGAGTATGACGACGAACAATACCTCCGAAGATCCTCCGCCAAGTATGGCTTCCTTTCCGGCTCCTATCTCGCCGACTGCGTCGAACCAGAAATATGCTCCGAAGGCCGCAGCCGTGGACAGGGCGACAAGAAATGCCCATTCCTTTTTCCTTAAGCGTCGGGTAAATTCGATGGTCGAATCCCTCTGGACGCCCGTGAGAATCAATCCGCCGATTATTGACGGAATCCCGGTCACAATAAAAACGTCTAGCAACACTATGTTGAGCGCTCCCTCGACCGATACGGATTCGACGGCAACAATGAACGCTGAGAATATCACTATGCCGATATACCAAGAGCGGGAATGCAACTGCTCACACTGGCACCTTGAGATACGTTTTCATAGTAAGCTTTTCGCATCTTCTTCATCTGGAATATCGGTGCAATGGGCTTTCTGATTCATTCTTCGCTCAGTAGTGACCGTAGAAGCCAAGCTGGTTCAAGAAAGGATTCATCCGCCATTGGAGGACGAAATCTTCGGCGTCTTCTCCCTGACCATCTTCTTCGGACCCCATATTATCAGCACAAGAGCCACAACAATCACATTCAAGATAACGGAATACAGCCCGCCCCAGGTGGTCCCCATAGCTGGGAAGATGAAATGCGCTAGGTTCCCCGTGGTATGAAACAGCAGGACTGCGAGAATACTTCCGTTCGTGTTGTTGTATATCCAGGTGAATAGAATCGACAGAAATATCGTACCAAGGATGAATCCAGCTATCGGCACGTTTCGATAAATCTCCTGCTCTTCCATGAAGAACAACGGTAGATGCCATAAACCCCAGACGATTCCGAGCAATATGCTCGAGAGCAGAGCGCTATATCTCGCCTGTAGCCTGTCGAGAGCATAACCTCTCCAACCGAATTCCTCTGCTACGGGCCCGCCGAGGAACAGAATGTAGAAGAACGCCGGTATGATAACAGCCGGTTCAGAGAGCACCTCGAGCTCCGGTACCGGATCGCCGCTCATGACGCTCAGGAGCAAAGAGAATCCTACGATGGCTGGCATCAGGAAGAATATCGGTATGAGCCATATCTTCTTGAATCTGATGTCAAACGCCCTCATCAGAAGTTCCTTGATTCCTCTCCTCCTCGCAGTCATGAAAACCAAAATAAACGCAGCTATTGTAGGTCCGAATGGCGCAAGATAGAGGTGAAGATCGAACAGAATCTCGGACAACCAAAGCGCCCAAGACCAGGCAAAAGCGATCAGGAAGAAAAGCAGCAGATTTCTACGCTCGTAGCGCGATTGTCTCATGACAATCGCCCTCGCAAAACACCCCATTATTGATAAACTTGACGCTTTTTTATTCAATCGCATTGAAAATCCATGCGAAAAGAGAACATATGAATCGCCCAAAAACAAACTATTTATACCATTCAACATCCTATTTTCGATGCTAGGCTTGGCCGGGAGGTTCGGCGTCTCCTTATACACCGAAATCGTCGTTAGCGGGGGCGACAGCCGAGGGCGACGTAACCAATCTTCCAGAGATCCCGCGATGCAACTATGAGATCCTGTCTGGCGGGGTTGAAGGAGGATTCGAATCCCAGCCGGAGGGCGGGGATTCATTCCGTTATCGTGGGGAACGGGCGAGGCCCTGACGGGAGCAGCCTTACCACGAACTTACAGCGCTCGCCAGGAAGCGGGGTCGAGAAGCTTCCGGACAAATCTCTGGCAGAGCGGGCGACCACCTCGGAGGCCTGGCATTCCTTAGAACAGGCCCGTTATCTTCTCCCTCGACATATCGAACAACAACCTCTGACTTTCTCCGATTCGAATATTGAATTTTCTATCGGCCGTTATGTTGCCGATGACAGACACCGAAACGCACGTGCCTTCAAGAGCGTCTCGAACTCTATTGATGTCCTTACTCCGTATTGTTCCTATGAATCCGAACCCCTGATATGCGGTGATCCACTGAAGTAAATCGACTCCTTTCGGCACTGGTATCCGTTCGATGTCGACTGTTGCACCAACGCCGCTAGCCTCGAGAAGCATTGCCAAAGTGCCTAGGATGCCGGGGTTACTGATGTCTTTGCCCGCCGTCAAGAAAGGCATCGCGCTCAATAGATGCTCGATATTCTTCTTGATTGTCGCGCGGGATTTTTCGGAGGTGCAGTCCCAGCTGTAAGGTATCTTTGGTGTGAAACGCCCTTTACAGTCGCAAATCGCGACTATGCGGTCCCCGGGGCGAGACGAATCGGAGAGCAACGGCTTCTTGCCACGGATCTCCCCCAGCATGGCTACGGCTATCGATTCGCAATCGGCATCGGGATGGAGATGTCCCCCAACCATTGGAACGTCGAACTTCGAGCAGGCATCACATACGCCCTTGATCAGGTCTTCTATGATTTTCGCATCTTTGAATGAGATGACATTTACGGCGGCCAAAGGATATCCGTTCATTGCGAGGATATCATTGATGTTCACAAGGACCGAACAATATCCGGCCCACCGGGGATTGATATTAACAAGCTCATGCATGATACCATCGGCAGCAAACGCGAGCATCCTGTCTCCAGACCGGATAATCGCGGCATCCTCACCCTTTGCAGCAATGACATTCTCGCGTCGAAATCTGAACATCGGAAGTGTCAGGCCAATAGGTGATTTTCTACGCAGGCCCCTGTAATTTCTCACCCTGGCGACGATATCTCCAAGGATGCTTTCATGGTCACCTGTCAGGACAATCAATCCTCGATCAGCGTTTTCTGCTTTGTATCAGAGAGATACGGCCTGAGGCCTGAAAGTTCGACAAGCATGGCCGCGATGACCTTGTTATATGCCTGGGCCAGATTCGCGTTCGAGACCAAAGCATGATCCGATGTTTGAGTCTTAATTCCAACCTTCGAGAGAACCTTTGCGGCCTCGTCGCGCTCCTTCTCATTCGCCTTGCGCGCGTTCGGCGTGCCAGCGATTCCAGTCATTCGGAGCTCCTTCTCGAATATCGCTCGTCTGAAAAGCCGGTTCATCACATAAAGGGCCAAATTGGCCCTTTTATCCTCGTCGCTCTCCTCTCGGGAGATGATGTCGCCTATCTTCTGATACAGAGTCTTCTTCTGAACTTGCGTGATGCTGAATACCTTGGCAGGCTTGATGTCTCTTTCCCTAATGACTCCCATGTCCGAAAGGGCCTTGAGATATCCGCTGAGTTCGAGCCGATGAATCCTAATCCCCTTTGCGCTCAATATTCTCGACAATGCGCTGATAGACATCCCGTCCTCAGTGAGGTTTTCGAGTATTATGCTCATCAAGGTCCTGTCTGTCTCGAACATCCGATTCAGGTGATAACAAATCTGATAATAAAACATATTCTTCTTGCGCAACGATGCCGAGAAAAAGGTCTATAGACCGAGGCGCGGACCGATCAATTGCCATAATATGAGGAAGAGTATGACGAGAGATGCTGCGATGACTATTGAACCGATGATGCGGTCCAGCTGTTCGTCCGTTATGCCAGGCCGATCAGTCGTCAAACCGTTCAAGCCCGCCTTGCTCTTTCTGCTTCGTTTGATTCCTTCTTTGATTAGATCCTTGAGAACGAATCCGCCATCAAGCGGAACGGCCGGTAGCGCGTTTGTCAGACCGAGCATAAGATTAATCCAAAATATCCAATAGAGGCAATTGACGGCAAGCCAGTAGCCGTCATTACCGAGAATCGAAAATACGCCTGAAGGGGCGTATAAGTCCGACATCGGCGAATCTACAGGCGTATAGCCGAAGAACGGCAGCGCAATTAGCCTCATGAATCCCATGAAAGCCTCGCTTGGACCGGTGACATCACCAAGAGGACGAGCGTATATGTTCTTCACAAAATCGGTATCTGCGGGATACGCGCCGAAAATCGAACAGGTGATTCCCATATAGCTAATGTTCTTGTATTCAAGCCTATTCTCGTTCGGGGCGTAGGCGTAATAGTAATCCCATTTCGTCGTCAAAGTAATATTGGTCACTGAGCGGTTCAACACGAACCAGTCTCTGCCCATCGTTGAATTGAAACCGTAACTGAGAACGACGATTTCGATGGGGCGATAAGGAGTCTCGTTCTCGACGACTGACCTGAACATATCTAGGCCAGTTATGAGCGTGCCATTGATACTATAGATTATCATACCGGGCTTAATGCCTGCATTGTGTGCTGGCAACCCTCCTACTACCCCTGTCGCGACAACCCCGATTGGCACCTCAAGGTCTCGATACTGCCCTGCATAGAATACCCTCACAGTTGACGGAGCGCCCGGCTCCGGAAATGTAAAATGATTGAGATCTGAGGCGTTCTTGATTGTCAGACCATCGATGCTTACTATCTCGCTCCAGGATCGTAACTCGAATTTGTCTGCCGGAGAATCAGCAGCCGAAGATATGACTATAGCACCATCGGTGACGGGGTGCGCTGCTGGCGCGAAAACTAGTGAAAGAAGGAGAATGCAAACCAATGCCAGGAAGATATTGGTTGCAGGGCCGGATGCGTATATCCTAAGCCTGTTTGGCGATGTGGTAGCTTTCAGCTCGTCCTCATTAGGCTCCACGAATGCCCCGATAGGAAATATCAAGAAAACCAGGCCCATGGATTCGACCTTGATCTTGCAGACCCGAGACAGAATTCCGTGCGAAAACTCGTGTACGACTATTCCGACCGCAATCCCGAGGATGCCATACCACAACGGAATGACGGGGTTTATTCCCGGCAATCCGATGAGCAATTCTGGCGATGGCGCCGCAGAGGCCGGTATCTTCAATACGAGAAAAGCCTGCCAGACAAGAAGAGCCGTCAGGAATATCATCGCGAATATGCAAACGATTATCGAGATCTTGCCATAGATGTGCCAGAAACGGGAATGCCGAGATAGCCTGTCGAGGAAATTTCGCCCCCTTTTCGTCTTTACCATTATCAACGGTCCGTAGAGCGACATGTGCAATTTGTCCCAAAGCTTCGTCCTGGCTCCAATTATCAGAACTGCAATATATGCCAGGAAAATGATAAGGGCTAATTGATATCCATCCAATCGAACACCGCCAACGATGGTTTTCCCAATCTAATCGGAGACAAGCCGATATCCTGTGCAGGTAACTCTTAATCTCCCTGCTCGTGATGCTGTTTCCAGACATCGTCAGCTATGTTCTCATATATGTCTGCTTCGGGCGCCTGTTCCTGGCCCGTCGCAGTCGCTTCTTGAGCGAGGCGTTGAACCTGATCTTTTTTCAGCACCCAATAGTAAATCCTCCAGGTCTTGCCTTTTTCCACCTGAACATCTTCCTCGATAGTTGTCAGAAGACCCGCTTCCTCCAGCATATAAAACAAATCCCTATCTTCTGGGGTAAGACGGTTATCAACGACCTGGTCAGAATACCCGAAAAGATCGAGCATCTTCTCGGCTATCTGAGTTATTCTTTCTTTCGTCAGATTCTGGTCGGCCAGGGCCTTGGAGAGAGCCGCTTCCAACTGCTTGATGGACACTATGACCATTCCGAATTCCGCCGTGGGTAGAAAGGCAAGGCAATTAAAATCATTTTTGATAGTCCCTGAGTCTACTGTCTCTTGGTCAATATGCCTTCTGGCCAGATTTTCCTGTAAAGGGAGACCTCAAGGATGCAGAGCCCTGCGAATGCCAGCGCTAGGAGAATTGCACCGATGATATCCGAGACATGATAGGCATATGCAATCCCCAATACGACAAATGAGTTGAGTGCGAACGAGGCGACGGCGAACCAATACCGCGCGAAATCGTATCTTACCCAGTCCTTCCAGGACATCCTCGCGCGCAGGATTCTGAGCGCCTGCTCGTCAGAGATGCTCTCATCCCTCAGAAGGTCCTCGGTGGGTAGATTTCTGCCTTCCATGGCGCTTTCCTTGATTTCTTGAGAAACGATGACATCCGAATATCTAATCTTCTTAGCGCACATGGCATGCCACGAAATGCTCATTGCCCCTATCGATCAGAGGCGGCTCCTCTTCCTTGCACTTCTGGATTGCTACAGGACATCGGGTATGGAACCTGCATCCTGGTGGGGGATTCGCGGGGCTCGGAACATCTCCAGTCAATATTATTCTGTCCCGCTTCATATCTGGGTCTGGCACTGGAATCACTGATAAGAGCGCCTCTGTATATGGATGAATCGGGCTGCTGAACAGTTCCTTCTTCGGGGCGTATTCGACAATCTTCCCGAGGTACATCACTGCCACGCGGTCACACATATATCTTATCGTGCTGAGATCGTGAGATATGAAAAGATAGGTCAATCCGAAATCCTCTTGCAGATCATTGAGCATATTCAATACCTGCGCCTGGACGGATACATCGAGCGCCGAGGTCGGCTCGTCCAACACTATGAACTCAGGGTTGACGGATAACGCACGAGCGATGCCGATTCTCTGTCTCTGGCCGCCGCTGAACTCGTGCGGAAATCTATACATGTGCTCCACGTTTAGGCCGACCTTTTCCAGGAGGGCGATCGTCTTTTTCCTTATGAATTCGCTCTTCCGTTCTCCCGCGGGAATGTTCAACCTCTCAGCTATCTTTCCGCCTAGACGCATCTGTGCCTGCAATGGCTCTGAGACGATATCCTTTATGAGCATTCTGGGATTAAGAGACGAAAACGGATCTTGGAAAACGAACTGAATTTGGCTCCGCATCCTTCGGACATCGCGCTTCTTCATATGGTTGATGCAGTATCTCTTGGCGACGAAATCTACAGCTTCTTCTGCAATATCCCTTAGCTCCTCGATTTTCTCGTGCATTCTCTTATCAGCTATTTCCTCAGCATAGAGCATTCGGAAACTGCGCGTACGAAGATAGAAAACAAGTAACAGCAATCCTCCAACGAAGAGCATGACGATGGCTAGAATTTGTTGCGTCAACAAGTCCAGAATTCCACCAGATATGAATTGAGGCAGGAAGAATGAGCCGATCAATATTATTCCTATTACTCCTAACATAATCGATAGATTCGTGTAAAGTCGGGTCTTGCTCAAGAGCGTTTCATTGACCATTCTGTTTTCGAGATGCGGCTTCGCGCGCTTTTCACGGTTGGCCAAGATTTCATCTCTTATCTTGTCCGCTTTCTTGCAGATGCTCTCTTTATTGTCCTGCTTGAAATAGCATGCTGGCATGCCAGTGAGAGATTTCAAGGCCTCGGTCAGCTCCAGTGATTTCTCGGGCGTCTGAAGAACGGAATCGTCCATCTTGCAAAGCGATGTTATCTTCATGACTTGTTCGACAACCTGTCTCGGGGCCTTGTGGAAAACATGTCCCTCGGTGGGAGGCGTGAGCATTATGATAGATCGCCCTACCGTCGTCTTGCCACAGCCGGATTCTCCGACGAGTCCGAGCGTCTCGCCTTTCTTGATGTAGAAAGAGACATCATCGACCGCTCTAACTTGTCCGACAACCCTTTTCAGAAGTCCAGCCCTGATTGGAAAATACTTCTTCATTCGGACGACGTCGATCAAATTGCCTTCAGGTTCTTTTCCAATCTCAGACATATTCTCTGGCTCCTGAGACCTTATGACACGCGACGAAATGCCCCTTTTCAATCTCGACCAATTCGGGCTTCTTGAGCTTGCAGAATTCCTTGGCAAATTCGCATCTTGGATGGAATCTGCACCCCGACGGCGGCTTTATCAGATTCGGAACGTTCCCTGGAATTGAGCTTAGCCTCTCCAGCTCCATCGCGACCGTGGGCACGGCCTTCATGAGCCCGATTGTATACGGATGCTTCGGGAACTTGAAAATCGTGCGGGCATCGGCTATCTCCGCCATCGAGCCTGCATACATCACACCGACTCTGTCGCACATCTCGGCGACGACGCCGAGGTTGTGCGTTATCAATAGGATTGAGCTTCCGAATTCCTTCTTCAAATCCCTCATCAGCTTCAATATCTGAGCCTGAATCGTGACGTCCAGCGCGGTTGTCGGCTCGTCGGCTATCAGAAGGTTAGGATTGCATGCCAGGGCCATCGCTATCATTACTCTCTGCTGCATCCCACCGCTCAATTCGTGCGGATATCGGTAGACAATCGATTCCGGATCTGGAATCCTTACAATGCCGAGCATATCAGAGGCTTGTTTGAATGCCTGCGCATACAATTCTTTCTTGAAACCTCTGAGCAAAGGTATTCTCGATAACAACCTCAGTCCGAAAGCGTTAGGTTTCTTGATCATCTTCTGGAACGCCCATAGATAGTACGATGTCAAAATGCGCCTGAAATGCCACCCCGGTACTGAAAGAAACCTCGCGCCGCAATTCCCGCACCATCTATCCTCCTTTCTGACCTCGTGCGAACAATCTGAACACTTCAAACCTGTTGATAGGGATTTGTCCTTGGCTTTCTTGGGCCTGGCTGACCTTCCGCCTCCCTGTCGGCTCTTCTTCAACTCCTCGGTGACTTTCTTGGCGAGATCCGGCAATTTGTGAAGCATTATCACTTCTGCAATCTGGTCTCCGACCATGAAGACAGGGTTTAGAGCACTTGTCGGCTCTTGGAAAATCATGGATATGAATTTCCCTCGGATCTTTTCCATAACCTTTGGGGACCTTGTAATCATGTCATAGCTTCTCTTAGAGGCTGCCTGATATGTCTCGTCCTTTGCATGCTGAGGCGACTTTGATTTCTGCAACAGATAATACGTCTTAAGAGCATGGGGTATCTTTTCTGGCACCCCGGCAACGACGGATTCTCTTCTTGCCTGTCTGCGAGATCTTCTATCAAATCCTTTGAATGTCATGGCGTACTTTTCTGCATACTTCTTCTTAGAATCTGGAGGGAGGGCTGAGTACCATTTCTGTGCTTCGGCTTCAAACTGCTTTCTGAGTGCTCTAACGTTCGGAGGCTCCATGAAAAAAACCGAACCCGATTCTATCTTCCCAGGCGGAACTTGGATGAGCTTCATAATGGCTCGAGCAGTCACGCTCTTGCCACAACCGGTCTCTCCAACTAGACCCAAAGTCTCTCCCTTGAGAATCTTGAGATTGACGCCGTCTATCGCTTTTACGATTCCTTGATAAGTGTAAAAATTGATAAACAAGTCTTCTATTTCGACCAGTATATCCTTCTCGTCCACCATTAGTTACCGCCTCATCTTTGGATCGAGAATATCTCTTAGACCATCACCGAGCAAATTGAACGCGAGCACGAATATGACCATCGCGATTCCCGGGAAGACTATCATCCACCATGCTCCGTATACAAGGTAACGCTGTCCTGCCTGAATCATCGCGCCCCATTCGGCATATCCCCATGGCGCTCCTAAGCCCAAATAGCTCAGACCGGCCATGACGAGCACAACGGTCCCCATGTCCATGGTCGCCTGAACGACCATCGGTTGCCAGGAGTTCGGCAGGACATGCTTGAACATGATTCTCGTCTCGCTCGAGCCCGAAGCCCTGGCCGCGTCGATATAGGTATTCTCTCTAACGGCCAATACCTGCCCCCGTATGACCCGCGTGTAGCCGGACCACCAGACGGCAATCAAGGCCATCTGAGTCGATTCAAGATTCCGGCCCAAGACCGCTGCAATTGCCAGGACAAGGACAAGGGAAGGAATTGAAAGAAAGATGTCAGTTATTCGCATCAATATCTCATCGATGACACCGCCCTTGTAGCCTGCTATCAATCCCAGAATGATGCCGATAATGACGGAAATGCCGACGACCACAATTGCGAATCTCATAGAGGTCTGAGCGCCCCAGATAATGCCATAATAGTAATCTAGACCGGTATTGCCGGACCCGAGCAGATATCCCGCAGTTCCAGGCGGCAACGGGCTCGGATAGTTAGTATTCATGGGCATCACGAAGGGATCAGCACCAGATGGCGGCGCGAACCAGTGGGGGAAAACCGCAACGATTATCAGTATTATCAGCAAGATTAGGCCAGTTATCGAGGTCAGGCTCTTGGACATCAGGTATAAATCGAACTTCAATTCTCGTATGCGAGGAGCCAATGCAAGTTTAAGCCTGGTCAGTAGCCTGCCAGCCACTATCTCCTGTAAGTCTATCGCAGGTTTCTTCTCCCGCTCCCCTCTATCATTTCTTATCTTCAATTTCATCACTATGGTACGTCTTGCTTGTTCGTAGATGTATTAGCCCAAACGGACTCTCGGGTCGAGATATGCATAGGTGATATCAACAATCAAGTTCGAAATAACATAGATTATCGCCGTAAGAAGCGTGAAGCCCATTATGCCCGCTGTATCGAGACTAGTGGCCGCCCTGGCCGACCACCAGCCCAGGCCGTCCCAATCGAAGACCGTCTCTGTAAGCACTGCACCTCCAAGCAATCCGCCGAAAGATAATCCGACGACGGTGACGGTAGGAATCAGCGCGTTTCTCCTCGCATGTCTCTTGACAACCGCCCTCTCGGGCACTCCTTTCGATCTTGCGGTCTGAACATATTCCGCTCCCAGCACCTCTAACATGCTTGCCCTCATCATTCTGATTATCAATGCAGTCGATACGAATGCCAGGGCGATTGCCGGAAGAACCAAATGCCAGAGGGCGTTGAAGAACAGATCCCATTTCCAGTTCAATACCCCATCGATGAGAAGAAAATTGGTTCTCACGCTAAGTTGTTGCATGTAGATCTCATTGAACACTAAATTATCATATCGTTCGTGCAAAGGAAACCAATTCAAATCATAATAGAATATCATCTGAAGGACTATGGCAAGCCAGAATACGGGAATTGAAACCGCAATCAGCGAAATCACCCTCGTCGTTTGATCTATCGCAGAGTTCGCCCGGACGGCCGAAATTGTCCCGAGCATTATCCCTATGAAGACGGAAAAGAAGGTTGCAATAAGCGCGAGTTCGAAGGTTGCCGGGAAACGTTGGGCAATGACGTCTATCACTTGACCTTTGCCAGCCCTCGAATATCCCCAATCCCCGTGCAGCATCGCGTCGAGCCAATAGAAATATTGAATGTGCAGCGGTTCGTCTAAATGATATTTCTGTCGTAATAGGCGATATTGCTCGTCTGTCAGCTTTTCTGGGTTCTGCGAGTATGCATAGGTCGGATCACCCGCTGCACGCATTATGATGAATGTTAGAATCGTAACACCGATAAGGACAGGAATCAATAGAAGCAGTCGCCGTATAATATAGGTCAAAATCTGCAGCGCATCACGTCCTTCTATTTAGTGAAGGCACAATCGTTTTCTTAATGTTTTCCAAAATACTCGCCGTATTTGACTACGTATTTTGCGGAAAAGGGCAACGCAAGCATCATTCGCCCCAGTACTTGTTGGAATGAATCAAAAATAAGAAGTTTCGGAAGGGGTTTGGTTTCCGCGGGTCCTCAGCCGCACTCGGCTTCCTTCACTTCGTGAATTGCGGATAGTAGAAGCCGGCGTACATCGGGTTGAAGTAGTAACCGCTTATCCAGGACCTCTCGATGTGGAAGTTGTTCGCCTGGTACAACCAGATATACGGGACGTCCTCGTAGACCTTCATCGACATCTGCGAGTACAGCTGGTATCTCAGCGTCTCGTTGAGCTCTCCCGCAGCCGCCCTAATCAGCGCGTTTATAGTGTCGTTGTGGTAACCTGTCCTGTACGGGAAGGTACCATAGTCGCTGTCCAGGAACGGTGTTGCGTAGTCGTCCGGGTCCGCGTAGTCAGGAGCCCAGCCGAGCCAGAACATCGGGAACGGGCTCGGAGACTTCCTCAGGTTGGCTAGATATGTCGGCCAGTCCAGGGCGTTTATTGTCGCCGAAAACTTGCCCGGATTCAGGGTCTCGAGCGCCTGCTTCATGTAGACACAAGCCTGCTCTCGATACGTGTTGCCGGCATTGTAAAACAGCGCGACCGTGAATCCGTCATCCCACCAGGAGTTCCCGGTTGCGGTGTTGATTGCAGCCTTGAATTCGTTCTCCGCAATTGTCAGGCTATAGCTGTACTTCGGGATTGATTCATTATATCCGAACATCCCCTTCGGTATCGGGCCGTTCGGCTGTATCGCGTTGCCCTTCAGCACATTTGCCAGGAACTGATCGTAGTTGAACATGTGCACGAAAGCCCTTCTGACATGTATATCATTGAAGAAGTTCGCTGGTACCGTAGAACCAAAGGCGGACGCAGCCGTCGTGTTGATATTGAAGTTGAACCCGATGAACATGATGTCGAACGTGGGTTTGCCCTTGTCTATCCTGTAGTTCGGGTTGCCCGTGAAGAGCCCTTCGTATTCGATAGGCAATGCAATCGAATCCGCTTCTCCCTTCTGGAACATCAGGATTCTCGTGTTCACATCATCGACGGTCTTGATGTAGACATCTTTTATGTCTGGAGCTGCACCGTGGTAGTCTGCGAATCTGGTCATGTGAAGTGTGCCAGATTCCCAGCTGACGAGCTTATACGGACCAGTCCCACAGGTGTTCTCATCCATGTGAAGGTTATGCTCTCCATTCACAATGCCTCCGTGCGCCTCGACATACTCCATACTGACTATGTCCATTACGGTGTATGCCGCGATGTAGATGAATCCCGGATACGGGTGCGTCAGTCTGAACCGGACAGCCGTATCGTTCACCTTTATCACTGCGGCTTCCGCAACGTGCTGCACATCGATTTCTCCGATGACGTAGTGCGGCTCAGTGGCAGGATCGTGACCGATGGCGTCCATCACCCACTGCACGGAAGAGAAGTTCTGGAGCTCATCTCCGATATAATATGAGAGATAGTCCGTCATTATCTGCTCGAGCATCCAGGACGGCCCATCTGGGTCGTGTATCCTCAAGACTCTCTGTATCGAGTATACGACATCGCTCGCATTCATCGTTGTGCCGTCGTGGAACTTTATGCCAGTTCGGAGATTGAATGTGTAGTTCAATCCGTCAGGCGTTACCAGGCCGTTCGCGATAGTCGGAATCTCTTTCGCCAAGAGCGGAATCAGATCCTTCGCGCTTGCACCGTCATACCATACGAGCGTCTCGTAAACGTTCTGAAGGATTTCTCCTCCAGCTGTCTCATAATCAACGGCAGGGTCCAAGAAGTCTGGCTCTCCTATCGTCGCCGTCACGAAGACATCCGGGTTCTTCACGGGCTCCAGTGGCACTGTCTCGGCCTTCACATGCACCGTCCACATAACAGTCGTGCTAGTCTCTGCACTTCCGTTGTTGCTGTTGTTGAGAGTGAACTTCATTGCAAAGTGCCCAGCAGTCGTGTACTTGTGTTGCATACCTCCTGCTATGTCGGCATCCTCAACATCCGAGCCATCACCGTAGTCAAGAGTGGCTGCCGTGACATTGTCAGTAGTGTGATCTATCCAGGCACTTCCGTTCCAGTATACGCCGTACGATTCGCTCAGATCAACGATTGATATGTCACTCTTGTTGATTATGTCATTGGTGACATTGATCCAGGCATAGGGTGCAGTAGAGTTGCTGTAAGGCGCAGCGGGCTCGTAGAAGTTCACCGTGATTCTTATCATCGTTGCTTCATTGCTCGCGGTGTTGCCCTTGGAGTCCTTTACTGCATGCCAGACAAGGTACTTGCCACCGTAGTTGTACGTGTGATCGACCACCGACTTATCAGAGCCATTCACCATCTGCCCGTCACCGAAGTACCAGATGTAATCCACGATATCGTTGTCTGGGTCAGTAGCCGTAGAGGTGAAAGTCACTGTACCGCCGATATCGATTGTCGTTGCACTTGCAGTCGCTCCTGCAGTTGGCGCGTTATTTCCTGCTTCTCCTCCAAACAAGCCCAATCCCCATGCGGCCGCAATAGCTGCCACAATGAGAACTACCACAACAATAACGGCAAGAAGTTTCGTCTTCTTGGGCTTCTCCTCAGATACCTCCGTCGGAAGTGTCTCAGGCGTTGGTTCGGGAGTTTCAGCCTTTTCGCTAGCTTCCATCAATTATGTCCTCCTTCAAAGCATATTTTTCGTCTGCTCATATCTTTCCCATCAGCAGACTATTAGGATAGGCACAGATTTCAATGGTATAAATCACTTGCGCAGGAATGAGGAAAAATCTGGTCTAGGAAATGGTCAAAATAGACTCCTCTTGGATTGTCTGGCTATATAAACACGATGCATGGCAATGTTGGCGCCAAGTAACGCACCCGAATTTGCACGATACGGCGAAAAACGAAATCCTATTCATCTTGCTCCAGAAGTGACAAATCGAGCGACTCGATTATCCGTTTCGCCCATGCCAGTTTCTTCTTTTTTACAGCAATATCAGTCTTCTTTGCTCCGCAGGGTCGGGAAAAATCGAACCCGAGAAGCTTGACTTTCGAAGCACCGAAATGAGCGAGTGTGCAACACGCCCTATCGCCGTCGGTGAACCCGCCCCAATTATATATGCCATCGATTGGCCTGCACTGGCACGTGGGAACTACCCTCCCCGCGAACCTCGGGACCCATTCCTCGAGCCATAACCGATTGTCCCCGTGCGCGTGAATGAATGCCAACGCGCCTCGCTGGTTGGCCACAACATCCGCGCCAGGAAAGCCGTCAAGGTCGGTGAAGATCATCGAAGGCGTGATCCCGAGATCCACGCAATTCTTCGTCCCCTCTCCAACTGAAACCAGCCGAGAGCCAGTCTTCCGGATCATCTCTTTAATTTCAATGCCGATGCGCTCCTTCGAAAGGCATGGTCCAAGCACTAAGAACGCGGCGCCAGATATGTTTTCTTTCAACGACCTTTCGACATTTGGGAGCACCTGCCACGGTCTGAGCACTCTCACGAGCGCGCGCGCGGACTCGGCATCCTCGGATTCGCTGAAGCCGAAATCCGCAATTATCTGACGATATGCGCTCTCCCAATCGTCGAATCTCATAGTCTTCCTGTATCCGCCTTGCCTTCTATCTTGGCCGCTTTCAGCTCGCTCCGCAGGGAGGCGCTCAGAATAGCGCCGAACATCGCAACCAAGACACCTGTGATAATCTCGGCGTATATCAGCAGCGTTTCAAATCCAGAGTCTTGCACCAGGAAATAATAGATCGAATCTGCAACACCCTGGACTATGAACCCTATTGCGAGAACCGAAAGCATCCCGATTATGGAGGACCACCTGAGCTTATTCGCGTGCAGGAATGTCGTGATTGCCTTCCCGGATTCGTATGCGAACAATCCGAGGACGAAAGGCCAGATAGACGCTTGAACGAACATCACGATTGCAAGGGCGTAGCTGACCTCTGTCGGCAACACCGATGACGTGTATGCCGATGCGGAATCGATTCCCAGGAATATCCCCACGATGAGCAGCATTATTGCCACGAGCGCAAACGGTATCGATAGGCTTCCCTGCCTTATCAGTCTGGCAATCCTTCTTGCCTTCTTTCCGTACTCGAACGCCCACCATACCAGATATGTCCCCAGAAATAGCAGAATGAAGGCGACCGCGACCTCGCTAATAGCACCGATATCCGAGCCGAGCCGCATGACCCCCAGCACCAGCATCAGGATGCCGAAGACAATGAATATCAAGGACAGCGGCAAGACCCACTTCGTCCTGACCTTCACATCTTTCAGGCTTTTGACGAGCAGATAATAGAATCCCTCCAGGCTTTCGCTCTGCTTCATGAACACTCGCTTGACAGAGTCTATCTTTATTCTCGACGAGATGATGGGATAGCTGTACTCGTCCTCCTCGCCGTCCGAGACGAGAATGGCCCTTTCGGGCTTCACAAGCTCGAGGACGTTATCTAGCTGCCTCGAGAGTATAAGATCCGCCCGGTAGTCGACGTGCTCGTCCCCCGTTATGGTCACAACCTCGGCTTCTATGCCCTTCTTCACGAGATCGTCGTACAGCGCCACAGCGCTGAGGATGGAATTCGTATCGACATCTTCGGGGTCGGCCAATCCGAGCTTCTGCGCAGCATTGATGTTCTCTTGCCTGCCAATCACCGGACCTGAAATCGAAGCTTTCACTCCGAGGTCGTCGTCCCTATCGACACAGATAACGAGAGTCTTCATCGCCTTTCCGCGACCTTATCATATCACGGGCGGGCACTTAGTATTTTCTTCCCGAATCGAGGCATCGGTCATGCCTAGCAAAAGATGTGATTCTCTCCATGGTCGCAAGAACTGGTTGCTCCCGCTGATTCTCAGCCGCAATATGCAAACCGAGAAAGCTTTATTATCATATGGCCATTAATGGAATTAGATGCTGAATGGCACGAACTGAGGTGCGCAAGGAATGTCCGAGCTGCGGCCTCGGAGTTCCGTTGGACGCTAAGGTGTGCGAGTTCTGCGGCTGGGATTTCGAAGAGGAGGACGAATGGATATCCCAGATAGAGCAGCTCGAGCAGGAGCTGATGAGCGAGAAGCAGAAGACGGACACCGCAAGGGTTGATAAGATGATAAGGTCAACCCTGAGAAGCCCCGTCAAGGAAAAGCCTCCTGAGCCCGCTCCAAGAACCGCCAAACCTATTGCAGTCACCATCAAGAAGAAGATACCGTCGAAACCCGCTGTTGCCGGGGAGGCAGAAGAAGGGGAAGCGGTCACCGAACCCGAAAGAATCACGGTGTCTGCACCGCCGGCCACGGCGCAGCGAAAGGAGGCGATTTCCATCAAGGTAGGCTCGCAAGAAGAGGAGCTGCCGCCTCCTCCGGAAGAACTCGAGGAAAAGAGGGTTCCTGCGGCCAAACCTGCAATCTCTCCCGTGCCCGGCAAGAAGGTGAGAAGGGTTGTGAAGGGTGGGAAGAGACCACCGGCACCGCCGGGGAAGCCGGTGGCCACGGGCGCGCTGCCCGTTTCCAAACCAAAACCAGCCACAATAGTGACGACCGCGACGACCAAGCCTGATGTTGTCTCCGCACCTCCGGCCAAGCCGCAACCGCCTATTGCGGCTCAGCCTACGAAGCCGAAAGAGGAGAAGAAAGGGCTTTTCGGAGGCTTGGGCAAGATGTTCTCGATACAGAAGCCGCCCGCAACACCTGGCAAGGCGGAAGGCGCGAAGCAACCAAGTGCAAGACCAGCACCACCAAAGAAGACCGAGCAAGAACCATCCGCGAAGAAGGAGACTCCCTCAGCGGGCAAGGAGGGCACTGTCGTCACCGTGAAGGTATTTGTCTGCCCTCTATGCAACTCCGAGGTCAAGGAGACCGAGAAGGTCTGCCCGAAGTGCGGTGCAGAGTTCGAATGAAAGCATTGGTGCATTGAGAAATCTTTTCCGAACGATCGTTCCAATGGGCTTAAGTAACAATAAAGAGATTCACGTAACCCTTCCTCAACTGAGACGCCGGGAGAAGAGATAATCGGGGGATGAAATATGTGGATCCGTTGGCACGGCCATGCCTGTTTTGAGCTCAGGGACAGCGCAACGGTCATCATGGATCCCCATGATGGCAAGAGCATCGGAATACCTGTGCCGACCCTAAGGGGGAATGTCGTCCTTGTCTCGCATGATCATTTCGACCATAACTGTGTCAGAATGGTGAAGGGGTCCGATATCTCTGTCATCCGGGAACCGATAATGACCGTTGAACGCGGTGTCAGGATACAGGGCTTTCAGACCTATCACGACTCGAATGCGGGCACGAAGCGAGGCAACAATATCGTCTATCGTATGGAAATAGACAGCATGTCGTTCTGCCATCTCGGCGACCTCGGACACATGCTATCGCAAGAGCACCTATCGCAGCTATCGCCTGTCGATGTCTTGTTCATCCCAGTGGGGAACATCTTCACGGTCGACCTCAGGACCGCGATAGACATTGTCAAAGCTCTGGAACCGAAGGTGGTCGTTCCGATGCACTACAGGATAGGCGGCTTGTCCCTGTCGATACGCCCGGTCGATGATTTCTTGAGGTCGTTCCCCAGCGACAAGATAGTCCGCGTCGGGAACGAAGTGGAGATAAAGCCCGAGGATCTGCCCGACGAGACCGAGGTCTGGGTCTTTTCGCTGTGATCAAATCAGCCCAAGCCCGTCCTCGATTTTCCCGATTTCTATCGGGGTGGATCTGTCTCCCACGACCGCTCCTTTATCGTTGGCAATGGCGCAAGCGCCCAGCCAGGGCGTGCCGTAGTTCAATGTTGCGAGCGTGACAGGAACGGAGAAGACCTCCCTGAGCCGGTCGATGTCCTTCTGGCTGGCGCGGGGATGGCAGACGATCCCCTTCGAGGTCGCGAGCGCGACCGAGCCGACCGTGGGGATGTTCGCAATCGATGCTCTCACGACCTCCACCCCTAGGACATCGCTCAGCTCCTTGGCCGTGTCTGCGGAGGCGCCCGGATGGAGCAGCGCGGCCTTGTCGCTGACAAGCACGTTGTTTCCCGCGGCGTTGTACCTCTCCTCGATTATGGCAACCGCAAGGTCGTCGGGTATCGCGGATATCTCGTCCTTCGTGGCGAGATTGCTTAACACAACCCCGTTGGAATTCAACGCCATAAGAGAACCGATGATACTCGAACCGCCTATGGAAATCTGGATAACCTCGACCGAGAGAGCTCTACCAATGGTCTCTATTAGATTCTTGTCCGAACCTTTTGGCACGAACGCGTACTTGTTCGAAGCCGCGCAATAAACCCCGATGTATTGATTCCCCTTGTGGTTCGCCAGAGAAATCATGAGAGGCCCGCCCCAGGCTCACTCTTCGGGGAGCGAGACTTCGATCAGTCCATCCTCGAACTTGATCGCGCGGACGCGTATCTCCGACGGAGGCTTCTCTATCCCTCTGCTCCAGATGACCTCGTTGACTTTCGAGTCTATCCAAATCTTCTCCGTCGGGCGGGCGAACCTCTCCTTCTCCTCATCGCTCATCCCGTCCGCCGCGCGCATATGGCGCGCGACGAATTCGCGTATCTCTTTAATAGCCCTGCTCGCCCTCTGTGATTTGGGGGCGCGCCTCGTGTTCTTGAGGGGTATCGTGAGTATCTTCTCGTTCTCTTCTGCCATTTTCAATCGCCTCTGGCTCACTTCTTCAGGCTATTCCTTCGCCAGTGCCGTCTCTTGGGGTGTCTGACGAAGTTCCTGTTGGTCCTTATCATTACCCACGCGGGGACCCTGCGGTTGCCCTTGGTCGCGCGCATCAGCCTTTTCTTCCGAGCGCAAGGCTTGTTCTTTGCCAATCCGGTCATCTCCTCTCTATCTTGATTTCTCTCTTTTTCGGCACGATCCGCTGCAGCAGCTGCTTCAGAGTGTCATCGTCTATCTGCTGCTGTATCCTTCCTGACTGCGCGAGCAATATCAGCTGGTTCTCGACCGCCTCCGCGAGTTCGGGACGTGCCATCTTCAGGTTTGACAGCCTGGACCTCGCCTCGGGGGTCAGTATCTGCCTTAGCACGGACTGCTTCTGCGCCTCGAGCTGCTTAGCCTGCTCCTCGCGCAGCGCGGCCTCCTGTTGGCGAGCAATCATCTCCTGCATTTTCCGCTGCCTGATGAGCTCGAGCTCATCTTGGTCGGCCATTTCTTCTCCCTCTTCCGGGACTTCACAGATATTTCGACAGCTCGGGATTCTCGACGGCGAGTTCTTTCAGCAATTCGTGAGATGTATTGTCTACCAGCGATTGTCCGTCTGGGGTCACTATCCTGCCCTTTCCGCGGTCTTTCTTGACCAGCTTAGAGTTCTCCAGTTGCCTTATGACCTCCCTCGCTATCTTCCTGCTTCCCCTGACGGCGTGGAAAGGTGCGGAGCCGTGGTCTGATTTGCCTCCGTACTCCGCGGCGAGCCTCTCGATGCCGATCGGCCCTTTCAGATAGACCTTGCGCAAGACGGCGGCCACTCGCACCTGCCACCAGTCGTTTCTCACGGGCGCTTTCTCCCTGTGCGGACCGGTCTTCACGAAGTTGGCCCATTCCGGAGGCTTAATCGTATCGTATGAGCCCAGCTTCGTCGCCAATCTCTCGATGAGTTTTGCTGCCGGGACATCGTTTGCGGAAGTCATGAGGTCTCCTCGCGATTACAAACTCGAAGAAAGTCGAAATATGGCTCTCGAGTTGCGTGCGGTAGTATAGCTAACCCGTATAAATAACTTTCAGACGTGATAGCACATCCAGTTCGACTCGCTGGTCGCATCGCAATTTCGACCTTCCAACGCGCTCCTCAATCTATATGATTGCCCGAATGCATTACAATCTGCTAGGAAGAGCGATGAGATCATGAAACTTCCCGTGAAGCGAGCGGTGATAGGGATTACAGGCGCGTCGGGCACCGCAATAGGTCTTCGGTTGCTCGAAGTGCTGAACGCGGAGAAACATCTGATACTTTCCGAGGATGCAAAGCAGCTAATCGAAGTCGAGACCGAGCTCACCGAGGAGGACGCGGAGGCGAATGCGGATTTTGTCTACGACAATTCTGACCTCACCTCATCGCTTGCCTCCGGCAGTGCCAGATACGATGCTCTCATAATCGCGCCATGTTCGATGTCGACGCTGTCGAAGATAGCGGTGGGAATCGCAGATAATCTGATAACGCGCGTTGCGGCGGTATGCCTGAAAGAGCATCGCCCTATCGTTCTCGTGCCTCGGGAAACACCGCTCTCAGCAATCCACCTGAGGAACATGGCGACTCTGGCCGAACTGGGCGTCGTGATACTTCCTGCCTGCCCGGCGTTCTATCCGAAGCCCGAGAAGATCGAAGACATGGTCGACTTCATCGTCGGCAGGATCCTCGATGTATTAGGAATCGAGAACAACCTCTACGAGCGCTGGGAAGGGAAGTAAGAAAGCTCTACTCCGCATATATCGCTGGCCTTCTCGGCTTTGCGCTCTTTGCCTTGCATGTGGGATCGTATATTTCCGGCGAGTCGGCCTTTTGAACAAGTATTTCGGCATTGAACTCCTGTCGCAAGAAATCCTTCGCGGACTCGAGCGTCTCATATTCATCCAGAGGTATTAGCATCCTCGAGCGCTGCTCCTTGTTCGTCCTCTGGAGTTCTGTCATCATCAGCTTCGCAAATTTCGGTATTTCTGACCTTTCTCTGGAGAGCTCTGGCACTGCCATAGCTTTCTTAATGACCTCGCCGACGTCCTTAACGCCAGATTCTATTGATTCTATGACCATGGAACAAACCCTGTTCTTCCATGAGGGGGATACCGTGAGCACTATCCGCTTGGGCACAATTCCGGTCACCTTCAATATCTCAGAGATATCCGCTGAGACAGACCTCAGGTATTCCTCCTCGAGCTCGGCGTCTGGCTTCCTCCATTCCTCCCGCGGCTCAGGGAGTCTTTCCATCGACACGAAGCCGGTCTTGCCGAGCCTCTCCCATAGCTCCTCGGCGACATGCGGGGTTATCGGCGTCATCAATCTCACCCAGGCGTCCAAAGCCGTCAAAATCGTCTCCCTGTTGCCGCCTCCCCTCCTGACATACCATCTTAGGTCCATCGGGAACTCGAAGTACACCTCATTTGCGAATGTTCGAACGTCGTACTGATTCATGCAATCGTGAATCCGAGCTATTCTATTGTTGAGCTCCGAGAGAAGCCAATCGTCGATTCTCTCCTTCTTCTTCCCAGGGAGCGAGAGAAGCTCGTCGATATGAGCATCTATTTTCTGCATCCTCGTGCGGTAGTTCTCGATGTCCTCGTCGTTCCACTCCACATCGACGTATAGCGAGGCGATGTGCGCATAATAGAGTCTCATCGGATCGACGCCGAACCTCTCGGCGGCTCCTGGTATCGGTTGCGCGCCGCCCTTCGATTTTGATATCTTGCCGCCGCCTCCGACGATGTACCAGTTGACGATTATCCCGCTTGGCCAGTATTTCTTGGGCAACAGTCCGACATGGTTCATTATGAAAACCGGGAAGTGAACAGTCATGTGTTCCTTGCCGCCCAGGTTGATATCGAGCGGATACCAGTAATCGATGTCCCGCTTTATCGCGTCAAGCAAATCGACGCCTACACCGGTCTTTCTGGCGACCTCCTCGATGTTTCCGACATCCGTGAAAACGTAATCGAAGAACTCCTCCGTCAGATTCTCCGGCTTGAGCCTCCCATCGTTGACATAGATAGATATCAGATAATATAGCGGGTAGAGAGTTGAATCTGCAATCGCCTCGACTATCCACTTCCTGTCGAGCGGGAAGCGGGTCCCCAGCCAGTTGCCCTGGCGAACGCATGCCCTCTCCCTGAACCATTCGAGTATCGGCTGGACATTGTCATAGTACTCACTCGGGAATATATGCATCGTTCTCGCGTGCTGCTTGGAAATGTCCGTCAGCTCGCGGTTGGCATAATCGATGAACCACTGGTCCGGTATCTTCTTAATGAAAACCTTCTTTCCACACCTGCAGATCACCTCTTCTGAGAGGTCGTAAAAGATGTCCGCCTCACCGCTGTCAAGCAGCATCTGCTGTATCTCGGCTTTCGCTTCTTCGACTTGTCTCCCCGCGTACTCACCTGCGGCCTCGGCCATCGTGCCCCGGTGGAATCCGCTCTTGTAAATCTCCTTGGTTGCCTCCTCGAGCTTGGGATCGGAGAGCTCAGTGATATTCATCTTCTGACAGATCTCGACTGCCGGTAAAGGCCCCCAGCCCGGTGTCCTGATGATGGGAATCGGTTTAATATTCTGGACGAACTCCTTCGTGAGATTGAATGCCGCCAATTTCTCGGGATGATTCACCAGGTCAACGAGTCCCATCCAATCGTATGGGGCATCGGATGGCACGCTCATTACAAGCCCTGTGCCAACAGCCGGATCGACAAGCTCCGAGGGCAATATGGGAATTTCCTTTCTCGTATGAGGGGCAAGACATTTCGCTCCTATCAGTCGAGAGGCGGAGATTTCCTCAATCACCTCCACGTCATCTTTCTGATGACGCAACTTCTCGACCCCTTCCTGCGATAGGATCCAATTCTCGTTTCCAACCTTGACGACGACATATCTGGCATTGGGATTCACCCAGAAATTCGTTAGGCCAAAAATCGTCTCGGGCCGCAAAGTTCCTGCCACCAGAAACTTGTCCTCGAACCTGAACTTGAGAGCGACGTATTCGACAAGCTCGGCAGAACCACCGCGCTGAATATCCGTTTCCGAGGCGTCTATGGCAACTGGCCCATGCTCGGGACACGATGGAGCAAAATACGGCTTCTGGATGAGTAAGCCTTTCTTGTAAAGCTTGAGCATCTGCCATTCGATGAACTTCTGGTAATCTGGATATATTGTGCAGGTGAAGCGCCTCCAGTCGGAAAGAAATCCGAAGCGCTTCCAGTAGTCATTCAGATAAACCTGGTTGAAGAAGTTCACGACCTCAATCGGGTCCGATAGCTTCGATATCTGATCGTCCGAACATCCGTTCTCCTTCAAGATCGAAAGCGTGCGTTCGTCTCCGCGCTCGACCTTTTTCGCAAAAGCAATGGCCCCATTTCCCGTCGCGTGGGTTCCTACCGGAAATAGAACATTATACCCCGTCATGCGCTTGAATCTGCATATCGAATCTGAGACCGAATAACCTCTCATATGGCCGACATGAAGATATCCTGTGACCCCTGGGTAGGCGAATATCAGAAAGAAGCTTTCCTTGCGCTCGTCTCGATTGGATTCGTGAATTCTTGCCTCTGACCATCGTTGTTGCCATTTCTTTTCGATCTTTGCGAAATCGATAGACATACAGAGGTCTCCAGCGACTCTCCCAAGGCATGAATGGATGGCAATAAATTGTTTGCTATTCGTCTTATCTCACCCGAAGATCGAATCCGATGTCCGAATCATCTTGTGAGGGTTTCCGAGTATGAAATTGAGGATGATTTATTGCAGAGACGAGGCGCCCACTTTGTCATATTTCATTGAATTTGGTTTGAAATGGTCGAAGATTATGCAATAACGTCCAGTAATCATCTGATAATAAATCTGATAATAAATTAGATAAGTTTGTGTCATACCGAAGATATCTGGTATATATTCTTCGGAATGTAATGTCGCATTTTTTCCATCGGAAGATGAGCTTACTGGATGTAGCCTAGTATGACAAATGACACCGAAATGTGACATATACCCTACTTATTTATATACTAAATACCATAACTATCGGATGCGGGAAGCAAAGCAAACCGGGATGGGACATACAGTTGAGCGGAATGAACGAGAATGAGCGGATAACCCTTCGACTCGGTCCGGACGAGCTGAGGATGCTCGACGATTTCATCGCCGAGAACGATGAGTTCGAGAGCAGATCTCAGCTTGCAAGAACCGCAATAAGAGCCTACATAGAAAACCGATGCGCGAGAGAGGAGAAGAGGGCGCCGAATGAAGTTCTCGTCACTCTGCCCCCGCTGGTGCTTGAAACAATCAAGCATCTGATGGAGCAGGGCGTCTACAGCTCGATATCCGAGGCTGTTGCAGACTGCGCTCGACACGAATTCCTGCACGACGAGAAGCTGAGCCAGCTGAAAATGGATGGGAATCAGATGCTCGGCCGAAGTCAAATGCAGCTCGTGCCGAAAGACTGAGAGCCCGCCGGTTCTGCCTGCCTGAGACCGACAAGAACCAGTCACAAACGAAGGTGCGCGGGATGTCCGAAGGTAGCAGAACGATGGAAATCATGAGGGAGCTCGGGATTCGCCTCGGTCAGCCGACAATTGCGGTTGTCGGATGCGGAGGGGCTGGGAACAACATAGTGGATACAGTATACTGGCATTGCCAGGATGTCCACACGGTCGCGCTTAACACAGATGTGAAAGCCCTTGAGAGAATAAGCGCGCACACGAAGCTGAAGCTAGGAAACGAGGAAACATGTGGCCTTCCCGAAATCGGCGAGAGATGCGCTGAGGAATCTGCAGCGAGGATAAGATCCGCCATTGAGGGCTATGAGATAGTCTTCGTCATCGCAGGCCTCGGCGGGGGAGCGGGCACAGGCATTGCCCCTGTGGTCGCAAGGATAGCGCAGGAGGAGGGAGCGGTGGTCTTTGCCGTTCCAATCCTTCCGTTTTCAATAGAAGGGAAGAGAAGGGAATTAGCTTTGCAGGCTCTCGAGCAGCTGAGAGAGTCGGCGAATGTCGTGGTGCCTCTTGATAACGACAGGCTGTCAGGAATCTGCTCATCGATGACACTAAGTGCGGCGTTCAAAGTGACGGACCAATCGATATTAAGGATAATCGAGAAGGTCTACGAGCACTCCGCTTCCTATGTCTCGGACATGGTCGATGAGGTTTCCGGAGGATTCATGTCGGTCGAGGATGTGGTGACGGCCGAACATGAGGAGGTAGTAGAGGATCTCCCGATGAACTCGGCGTATGCAAATCTATCTCCGAGCTTGGAATTCCCGTTCAATCCCGCATGGGACGAGATGAACCGTGATTGGGACGAAATGAATTTCAGCTGATTCTTGTTATTCTGGCGTGAGGGCGGCAGATATCCTCCCCTGCCGCCCCGTGCTCTTTTGTTACACCTTAAAACGGTGGAAGCATATTTCTCGGAATGTTGCATACGGTCGCAATGTGAGAATTGGATTCCTCATCAATCCAATA